>JBDUUJ010000072.1:0-14669 GCA_039938575.1 Nitrososphaera sp.
GTCTTTTTACGAATTTCAAAGACAAATCCAGCATAAAGCAGCATGGGAAGGCATTCCGGTTTCATTCATTGATCCTAAACGCACCAGTCAGCTCTGTCCAGTATGCGGAGGGACACTCCAAGAGGACAGACCATACCGTCGTAAATTGTGGTGCAGTAATTGTATGCGATTCATGGACAGAGATGCAGTAGCATCCATGAACATCACATACAAGTGGTGGAGAGGTTTTGCCATCCTCAAGGGCTTTTAGTTGAAGCAATGATGGGGAACATGGATTTTTTCCAGCCACTAATCCTGAACCGATGGAAGCAAGTTGGTTGTCTGGTAGCACCAGATAAGAACCACAGAACCCAAATAAGCATCAGAAATTGAAAGTTATTTTTGTTGCAGGTACAGCAGGTTCCGGTAAATCATTGCTGAGCTCAAAAGTTCATGAATACTATACAAGAAACGGAGCCTTTGCAGCTCTTCTGAATCTTGATCCTGGAATAATCTCGTTGCCTTACACTCCAGATATCGACATTAGAGATTTTGTGGACATTGTCTCAATAATGAAGCAGTACGACCTTGGACCAAATGGGGCACTCATGATGGCAAACGACTTGATTGCCTCAAAGATCGACGAGATACAACAAGAAGCGGACAATGTAAACCCAGATTATCTAATAGTTGATACACCAGGACAGATCGAGCTTTTTGCGTACAGGACGAGCGGTCCTTATTTTGTCAACAACTTTGCTGCTGAGCAAAAAGCGACTCTGTTTTTGTACGATGGTGTGCTTGTGACCACCGCGATAAATTTTGTCTCAATGGCATTACTAGCAACATCGATAAGGCTGAGGCTTGGCCTGCCGACAATTAACGTACTCACAAAAACAGACCTCATAGCTGACAAGATATCTGAGATTCTGCGATGGACTACAAACCTCAAGACTCTTGAGGCTGCAATCTCTGCCGAGTCTGATGGAGAAGGTTATGTGTTGACTACAAACATTTTGCGCAGTTTGAATTTGGCTGGATTTGCGCAAGGCCTCATCCCGATTTCTAATGCAAGTGGTGAGGGATTGATAAATCTGGAAGCTGCGTTGAGCAGAATTCTTAACCTAGGAGAAGAGATAGAGGATTGATGTCAGTTACTGCCAAGGCGCCTTGTTCTACTGCAAATCTGGGACCAGGTTTTGATGTATTCGGCCTTGCACTCGATGCTTTCTTTGACGAGGTCACACTGACAAAAAAAGACCGCGGAATTACCATAGTTACTTCGGAGCAAATTCCCACATCTCCAAACAAAAATACCGCCGGCCTTGTGGCACAGCACATGAAAAAAAAATTCAAAGTAAAGGGCGGCCTGCAAATTAGAATCAAAAAAGGAGTTCCTCCAGGTTTTGGTATGGGAAGCAGTGCTGCCTCTGCTGCCGCAACTGCGGTTGCCTTTGACAGACTATACAAGCTAAACCTTGATGCAAACACACTCGTAGAATGTGCCGCAATCGGAGAGAGAGCAAGTGCAGGCACCATCCACTACGACAATGTATCTGCCTCCGTTCTTGGCGGATTTGTAATAGTTAGAACAAATCCTCTGGATGTGATTAGAATATCACCGCCTTCAGACCTCAGACTTTGCATTGCAGTACCAAAATTATCAGTACCGCCAAAAAAGACCGCAGTTTCAAGGAGTGTGGTGCCAAAACAGGTAAAACTTGTCGACGCTGTGACCAACCTCTCAAATGCTGCTGCAATTGTTGCCGGTTTTACAAAAAAAGACAGTACATTGATTGGACGTTCCATTAGAGACGTAATTGTTGAGCCTGCAAGAGCGCACCTCATCCCAGGATTTTCCGCGGTAAAAAATAATGCTCTTAGTGCAGGAGCGCTTGGTGTCACCATAAGTGGTGCTGGCCCATCAGTAATTGCCTTTGCCACAAAGAAATCAAAGTTGGAAAAAATAGCTGATGCAATGAAGTCGGGTTTTGCATACGCAAAAACTGACAGTACTGTAATCATTTGCAAGCCGGCAGACGGGACAAAGATCAAAAATTGAAAAAAGCTGTAGTGATTCTCAGTGGAGGATTGGACTCGTTGTGTCTTGGAGCATACCTCAGCTCAAAATATGACCTTTATGGAATCACCTTTTCGTATGGCCAAAGGGCCGCCCGTGAACTCGAGGCCGCAAGACTTGTGGGCAAGATACTGAAACTAAAAGAGCACAAAATAATTCCCATTGACTTTATGAAATCGCTTTATAGTAAAACAAACGTCCTCACAGATACAAAAAAAGATCTTCCCCCTAAATTCGATTATTCCATAGTTGTTCCAATTAGAAACGCAGTCTTTTTGAGTATAGCTGCTGCTTGGGCATTTTCACTCAAGGCATCACTTATTGCCTACGGCGCACATACAGACGATCAAAAATATCCTGACTGCAGGCCATCTTTCTCAAGAAAGATCGAGTCTGCGTTAAACGAGGGCGAAATAGATGGAATACGGCGTGGCCTAAGAAACAAGATAAAAATTTGGACACCGTATTCTGCCAGAATTTCAAAAAGTATGCTTCTCAAAGCCGGCTATGCAAAATTTGGCGACGCGATCTTCAAGACGTGGAGTTGTTACTCCAACTTAAGGCATCATTGTGGAAGGTGTGAGTCGTGCAACAACCGCAAAATTGCGTTTGTGAAAGCAAAGATCAAAGACAAGACAAAATATCTAAACTAGACTACCATCGGTTCTCAAGGATCTTCTTTTTGAAGACCATCCATCTTATGCCTATATACCAGGTAAGGTAGATTCCACCAATTACGCCAAAAAAGACCCAGTTCTGCATAGTTGGATCCATCTCTTTTGCAACAACGTTGACTATTTCTCTTGAGCTGAGGGCTGCTATTGCCATCACAATAAAGAACTCGATTGCAAGCCAAGTAAAGTGTGGCCATGACTCTTTTGGGATGTGGACGTTGTTGTGGACCCCCATGAAAAGCTAGCCGCTTGTGTCACTATTTAATTTTTTCAGAGAATTGATGATCTGGTATTGCGGATCATAGCAACAATGTCTTCACGGTTTTCCTTTCTTTCGTATACTCCTCGGTACGCCGCTGAGGTCATCGTGGCGTCATTTTTGACTCCTCGCATCTTCATGCAGAAATGCTCTGCTTCAGATATCACAATTACTCCCTTTACTCCTTGCGAGTATAGCTCATCTGCGATGTCTTTTGTGAGCCTTTCTTGGATTTGGAGGCGTTTGGCATACTTTTCTACAAGTCTGACGAGCTTTGACACTCCAAAGACTCTGCCGTTTGGAAGATATGCTATGCTTATTTTGCCAAAGAATGGAAGCATGTGATGCTCGCACATTGAGTAAAAGTTAATGTCCTTTACAATGACGGCGTCAGAGTCCTCTGAAAATTGAACCGATAGTTCCGAGTCAGAATCATACCCAGAAAAGATCTCCTCATACATGTCCGCAATTCTGTCCGGTGTGTCACGCAGTCCCTCTCTTGTCGGATCTTCACCTAGTTCGATGATTAGCTCGCGTACCAGTTTCTTTACTCTTTCTTTGTTCATCATGGGGCTCCCATCAGTTTGTGTAGTTGTGGTACCACACGCACCTCGCTGTAAAACTGGTACACCATATCATAAAAACTCAAAAGTTTTTCCAAATTTGGTTCTGATATTCCGTAAGTTGGCTGTATTATAAAACCCTTCAGATCTTTAGGATCAGCTATTTTGAAGATCCTTTTAACTAGTTCCTCAAAATCGTTTTCCTGCGTTTTTGAGCTCACAACTATTTTGATGTAGGTTGATTTTTTTTCCTTTATTGCTGCCTTGAGGCACTGCAGTGCGTTTTCCAACAGTGTAGAATAATGTTTTGTATCGACGAATTCCGAGTCGGGCGTCTTTAGTTCTATTTTGATAAAATCGATATACGGTAACACATGCTCAAATTTCTTTACATCAAAGCAAGATGATTCCAGATAGGTTGGTATATGTTTTGACTGGACAAACTTTGCAAGCTCGGCAACTGCTTCTGCCTGAACCAGTGGGTCTCCGCCTGTAAAATTTACCTTGTAAGTTTTATCCATTAGATGGTCCTGTATCAGCTCACAGGCCTTGCCGATTTCATATTCGGTGCCAGACTCAAGAGGAAGCGCCTCCTTTGTATCACAGTAAAAACACTGAAAAGGGCACCCCGCAAGCCGCACAAAGAGAGTCTTTGTGCCATACAGAATTCCTTCCCCCTCAATTGATGTGAATATCTCAAAGAGCCTTACTTTCAAGCAGACGATCTTCTTTGAGTTGGTATAATTGTGTTTACGACAAAACCGGTTCTTTTGCATACAAGAGGCCGGATACAAAAAATATGACTCCCAAGATTCCAATAAGCCCACCGACGAATTCTATAGTCTCAAAGAACTCGGTGTTTGTTGGAGCCCACAGAAAAGCCATTAGTGCGCCGACTACAATCATCGGGATGCCGACGCCTACACTAATCTGCTTAGAAGCCATTCAGTTTTGCTGATTTAGAAAATCTATATGAAGTTTTGTGATTTCATTTGTCCTTTTTTGGTGGGCGCTTTGGTTCAGATTCTGTGTTCTGATTTTGTTGTTCGCCTGTCTCACCTGTCTTGTTGTCCTGCAAAGACTTTAGGTATCGCTCCATTTGATCAAGCAATATGTCCACCATCTTTACAGTCTTGTTGTAATCGGCTACATTTGTTAATTCTTGATTTTTGAGCTTTGACAAAAGCGATTCGGCCCTTGCGAATTTTGGTTTAATTGACTCATCTACGTGTGGCTGGATTTGTGCCATCCTGCTTTCAAGTTGTGCTATCTCGTCTGCTATTCTTTGGTTTTTTGTGTCTTCTTTTCGAGTTTCTTGCGTATCGGCTGCCTTTGTTGCCTCTTCTTGACGTGTCTCTTCAGGTACAGCTTTTTGGACCGCACGAGCCTGTTTTTCCTGAAGATTTGCAGGCTCTGGAGTAATGGTGATAGAATATCGCTTTATTTTGATGATTATCTGGTTTGGATCGCTTGTGGAAGCAAGCTCCTCTTTTACCCTAGTGAGTTTGGCGATATCTTCGTCAGATAGATTCAGCTCTTTTGCCTGTGCAAGTATTGAATCGATCTTAGCTATATAGCTGGTTACAAACAGCCTTGCTCTGTCGTTTGAGCGCTGTGTGATCAGATCTCTTATCATTTTTTGCATTTCCGATATTGCGGTTTTTAGCTCGCCGTAGGTTTTCTCCAGTGTGGCCATGTCGCCACTTTCCATGCTTGTCTTGGCAGTCTGGAGTAGGCCGTCAATTCGTGCAAAATCCACAGGCAGGTTGTTTTTTGCAGCACTTGATTTTAGCATGTTGACAGTATTTTCAATCCTGTAGAGTGCGTTTCTGTAGTCAAATTCTGGAACAGGTGGTGCTTGTGCCGGAGTCGATTTGAATGATGCCATCGTTTGTGCCGACTCTGAGAATGTCTGCGTGATCTGCCTAAAGATCTTCATTGCAGCCAAAAAGTGCTGTTTTGATTCCTCGTCATTTCCTTGTCTTGCCGCTGCTATCAACAGCTCTGTTTCCTGGTTTCCCTGCTCGTAGAGCTTCCTTGTTTCATCCGATACGTTTTGAGTCCTGTCAAGCTGTAGCTTGACTTGAGATCTTGCTTGGGTTGCAAGGTTCACAAGTGAATCTAGTTTGGCATCTGCAGACGCCATAGGTGTGCCCACTGCCATGCTAAATACCAATGCCATCAATACAAACGCGAGAACTGTTTTCATTGTCCTTCCTCCGATTTTTTCTTCAGTTTTACCAAGTTTTGGAACTCCTTTTTTTCTATCACAATAATACCTTGCCTTTCCAGACGCTTAACTGCCCTCCACATAGTAGTGCGTGGTAAAAGGAATTTTTTTCGCAGATCACGCTCAAAGGCCTGACCACCGTTTTGCTCCAAAAAAGCAACAAGTTGCTTGTCGTCTTCTCGCATCTGGGGCGTTTCAACCTCCAGTCCTACGTCCTCTTCCGGCCTGTCCTCTTTGTCAAGTAACGGCTCGATCGTCTTTTTGACTGCTCTCTTGGTTCTCTTTGCAATCAAGGTAATTGTGGTAATGGCGCCCCCTATTGCAGCAATAGACGTAGCTATAGTCACAACGTTGCTGCCAAGCGTCTGGAAGATGGTGTTTGATGACGCCGAGTTTTTTGACGATTGTTCTTCTGTTGCAATTCTTTGCGCATCCAGTGCAGATCTTTCTGCGTCGTCATACTTTTTGCTCTCAAAGAACAAGACTGCTTCATCTAGTTTTGCTTGGGCCTTGGGGGTTTCGATTCCTTGTTTGTTTAGTTGTTCAATGAAGATCCTAGATCTGTCTATTGTGGTTGAAGCAGATTGTGCAGGACCAGATACACCAAAAAAATAGTCCACCACGTTTTGGCCTTTTGGAAGAAACAGCCTCTGCTTGTTATTTATTGTCTCTACCAGTTCTGGGAAGTTGGTCATTCCTACAATCACAGTGTCCTCTGGCATTACAAGTGAGTAAGAAAATGGCGAGTCGATTTTGAAGGTCCATATCTTGCCCCTCTTTGAAACCAGATCATAACTATCATAATCAACAGAAACTGCACTTGCACCAAAAGTCTGTATGGTGGCTTTGCCCTTATCGATATCATATGACAGCAATATGCCGTTTTCGTCCTGGGCCACAAAGTTGTCAACAGCGGTTCCAAAAAGCTGAATTGTTATCTCTGGCTCTTGTGGGTCGACCAGAGTTTCTTGTGAGATGTGGGTCGTGCCATCAGGATATATGGTAAAGTCCAGAGTACGGGATTGAGCTAAAGAATGTTGAGCTGGCAGTACTACTGCTAGGAGTATTCCTATCGCTATGAGGGGTGCTTTTAGCATTCTATTGAGGATATCTGTAATCCTTACAAAAAGCATTCCTTCTACGTCTGGAATGTCCTGTAGGTTGCAGAGTACTGCCGCTTGGTTTTTCATGGTTAATACCTTAAATTTAGTGAATCTAGGATGGATTGGAACTTGCGGAATTCTTGGACAAACTCGATGCCTTTTTCGGTTATCGTGTAAAGTCGGTTCTTGTCTGTTCTGACGGACTGGACCAGGCCTGCATTTGAGAGTTTTTCGCACTTTTCTATTACAGCATAGTGCGAAAGGTTCGCTCGTCTGGAGATTGCAGAGACGATGGCTCCCTGTCTTCCTCCTTCCATTGTCACATTTAAGATATCTCCCATTATGCCCATTTCTGAGCGGTATTGTTGTTTTGACATGTGTATAGTATAGTAGGCAGGATTCATTAGGGACATTTTGAAACCTCAAAGCGGAACACATAGCGGAACGGTCGTTTCTGGTCTTTGAAACGGTAAAAACTTGCCAAAATCTGGCGCGGGGGACAGAAACAAACGCCTACCTCAAGCCGGTATCAAGGATCTGCCCTAACTTTATTAGGCATCAATAAGTATAGGTCTCAATCCGTGGTAACATGTTTGAAAAATTCAAGAAGAGTGAACCGGAATCCAATACGGGTGTCATGGAGGAGAAAAGACCCCCGTCCACAGCGGAACACATAGCGGAACAGCCCAAGGCCTCATCAGATATTGGTATTGGTGAGCTTATGAACAAGCGTGCCAAGCTAGAAGAAGCAATAGATTACGTAGGTCTGATGATAAAAAACCTCAAGGACAAGCGAACCAGGCTTGAAAAGGAGATAGAAGACGAGTCAGTAGACATCAAGAACCTAAAAGAAAAGCTTGCCAAGGTAAGCGAATACATCGAAGAGGAAAACCGTGGAATTCGGGAGCTCTCCAACAAAAGGGCCCAAGTAGAAAAAGAGGCCGACGAAGTTGGCGCCCTCATAAGCAGCCTACGCAACAAGATTGCCAGCATAGATAGCATAGTTGAAGGCGAGGAAAACAAGGTAAAGAGTATCAAAGAGTCAAGGCCAAAAGCGTAGTGTTCCTGGCGGAATTGTAGATAATAAGAAAATGGGGAGATACTTTAGAGGTATCTTGTTGAAGATGCGGACTTGGCGCTGACTGGCATTGATGGGAATTTGTCTCCCACAGTGGTTTCTGCAACGGCTGCTGCCTCTTCTAGGATCTTTTCAGACTCTTCGTTGAGTGACTGATCCATTCCAAATGCGGACTCGCCTTGGAATGACTCCATCATGAGGCCGTTTAGCATCTCAGTCATCATGCCTAGTTCTCTGTCTGCCTCCGGCATGAACTTGCCAAGTGAGGATTTCAGACTTCGCATCAGGCCGATTGTTGGTGCAATCGTTACTACTGTGTCTCCTAGGTCGTGGAAGGTGGTAAGTCTTAGTTCTATTTGTTCCAGGGCGGTTCTTGCGTTGCCTAGCATCTTTGAGACCTTGCGGACCTCGGCTAGTTCGTTTGCTAGAACCTTGCTTGAGTGAATGTCGTGTTTCTGGGTTGCCGCAACTATTCTCTGGAACAGCTTTTCGTCTCTTTGCTTTAGTTTGTTAAGCATTCCATCAAGTTTTGAGATCTGGTTGTGAAGGTTCCTCACAGCATGCTCAATTCTTGGCTTTAGTGCGCCCTTTGGTTTGACTACGTCGTTGATCTTCTCAGATATGCTCGGTGTTGGCGGTCTTGACCATGACTTTTGGAAGTTTGTCATGGCTGCATTTCTGAAGTTTATTCAAATTGCAAGGTGTGAAATAGATTTCACCAAAAGATGGAATGCCATAGAGAACAGATAGAAAATAAAAAACAAAATTGCACTAGTTTATTGTGCTAGGATGCTTTGAGGGTGGATTTTTTTGATATGAACATGTACGCCGTGTGTGGACGTGACTTGTTCACCGCACAATGGACACTTTTCCATTTTTATAGTAGTCCCTCAAACCAATACTATATAAGGCTATCGTTTATTGGAGCTGAATCAGTTGTTTGGACTTTTTTTGCTTTGTATATTGTAGCCTGAAAGGTTTTTCAAAAAATATTTTGGACGAATTATTCCGAAATTCACTCCATGATCTGATAGGCGTCTTTGGTGAACGACGAGTTTGTCGCTTTTTTCTTGCATTGTTAACAAGGTATTCTGCCAAGTTTTTGTCCTGTCGTTGAGATTTTTCATATGATGTTAAACCAAAATTGAAACTGTTTTTTGAATTGAAAGTGATTAGCCAAGAATTTTCTCCAAATTGTTGCAGTAAACAAAAATCAGAATTTTGCTGCAATCAAAATCTAAAATTCTGAGTATTCCATTTTATCACCTTTTCTACTAATCTGAAAACCGATTTAGCCTCAAAAATTACGTTATAATAGATAAATTTTGATAAATGTTTATATAGAGAGTCAAAAGATGGATTTCACCTTATGACACAAACTCAACGAAGCACCGACCGCTGTCCACGTTGCGCAAAAGGATCAATGTTGACAGATGGAAGTACTGGAGAGATGTTTTGTAACACATGTGGGTTTGTTGCAACCGAAAGAGTGGAAGAAGAAGGCCCAGAGTGGCGTTCATTTTCAAAGGAAGAAGGTGAAAACAGAACTCGAACCGGAACGCCTACTTCATTGGCAATGCACGACATGGGACTTGCGACCATAATCGGTCAAGCAGACAAGGACGCATCCGGCAAGCCGCTCACCTCCTCAATGAAGAGTACTATTGAGCGACTGAGGACATGGGACTCTCGCAGTCAGGTCCACGAGCCGGTAGACAGGAACTTTAGGCAGGCGTTTAGCGAGCTGGACAGACTCAAAGACAAGCTTGCACTTTCTGACGCAGTAATAGAAAAAACTGCGTACATCTACAGGAAGGCGCTCGATAAAGGCCTTGTCAGAGGACGTTCAATTCCTGGGCTGGTGGCTGCTGCCTTGTATGCTGCATGCAGAAACACTGAAACTCCACGAACTCTTACCGATGTTGCAAACGGAATCAACATCAAACGAAAGGATGTTGCAAGATGTTACAGATTGCTTCTCAGAGAATTGGATCTGAAAATGCCGGTAGTCGATCCTATCAAAGGAGTCGCAAGAATCGCAAGCATTGCTGATCTAAGCGAAAAAACAAAGAGGAAGGCACTTGAGTTCCTAAAGGAGGCAAGCAGAATCGAGGTTTCTGCGGGCAAAGACCCAATGGGGCTTGCTGCAGCAGCTTTGTACTTGGCTTGTGTTATGCTTGGCGAAAATAAGACGCAAAAAGACATAGCCCAAGCAGCAGGTGTAACCGAAGTCACAATTCGAAATAGATACAAAGGTCTCAAAGAAGCACTAAAACTCTAAATTATTTTTTGTTTGGAAATTTCTGTTTGGCATGGTTCTGTTGGATTATCTGAAGAGGCAAGACCACCGGATCTGTCCTGTATTTAGATAACATCGTAAATTGTCATCAACTAGACCATTCCATGTCATACTTCCGCCACATCGCAGACGCATAAAAAGAATCATGGAAGAGGCGGTTCTCCCATACGAAATCATCCCCAATCCTACTGTGAACCTTTATTGGTGTGATTTTCCGAATCAGGATGTCTGTCGGGTTGTCGAGGGATAAAATGTTGATTAATTACACTCAATACCTACACAAAATAACCAAAGATATTGTGGAACTGGCAAAGGAATCCATATGTCATTAATACTTGAAGAACTAAGGTATCAGAAAATTATACAAAAATGACAACTGTCAGGGAAATAAATTCAGACGGAAACTAAACTCGTGGTCGTTTTACGAATTTAAGACAAATCCAGTATAAAGCAGCATGGGAGGCATTCCCGTTTCATTCATTGATCCTAAACGCACAAGCCAGCTCTGTACAGTATGCGGAGGGCAACTCCAAGAGGACAGGCTATACCGTCGTAAATTGTGGTGTAGTAATTGTAAGAGATTGATGGACAGAGATCTAGTGGCGTCTCTGAACATTGCCTACAAGGGGAGGGCTAGGTTTACCCATCTAGAAGACTTCCAGTTGAAGCGATGAGGGAGAATGTGGATTTATCTGATCCGCTAATCCTCAGAGTCGATGGAAGCAAGATGATCGATTGTACTATCAGTCGAAAATGACGCAGAACCGAAAAATAGACTATGGTAAACACATTGCAGTAGTGCATCTGTTGTGAGCCAAGACGTCAACTACCAAACTTGACACAAAATACAAACCAAAACTAAGAGCAACATATGTGGTATAATGCATCGCAATCTGTAGAGCTTTGTATGTTCTTGTAAGTACAGGATTTATACTCACGAACCATATTCAGCAAACTTTTAGAAATTCCAATGTATGTTCACACCATACACACAAGACGTCAAAGGAGTTGTTGCCTAATACCGTGTAAATCTTGGATCCGTGCTCAACTATACACAATGCCATGGTCGATATTGCTATTGAATGCCATTGAGTCTACAAAATGAATTAGGCAACAACCCCGGCGTCAAACCAATACTATCTTCAAGTCATTGGTTTTTCCCAAACATGCCAATAGCAACTTCACACATTTGACTGCGCCAATGACTTGAATGATTACACAACGTAGACTGCTTTATTAAAATTAATCAAAATTATATTGAATTGTTCTAAAATAATAGAATATACAAGCACTTTTAGTCACACTTTGGTTCTTGAAGAATATGACCTGTAGGGGGATATGTGAACGGGTAAGATTTGACAAGCGGAGGTATGCATACGGCGTCAAGCGCTGCACCTGCTGTGATGTCTACATACAGTATCAAGACAGCTTCTGCCCATGCTGCGGGCGAAAACTACGCTCAAAAAGAAAGTCCAAATATCGCGACCACAAAATTCATCTTACCGTCCACAAGGCAACACTTGAGAAGCTCATGGACAAAATACCAATCTGAGCCAACAGATCTAAATTTGGAGGTGCCCTGAAAATGGTCAGAAGCTTTGAAGAGTGGTGGAACAGCCTACCAAAGGAGCTACGCCTCAAGACAAGAATGGGTGATGAGGACCAAAAACCACTGTTAAACCAGATCAACTACATCTGGGTGACCAATCTTATGAACAAAAGACCTGACCTAAACCCGACTTCAATTGAGCTGCTTGAATGGATCCGAACGGGACAAATAGATGAAATCAGAAAAGAATCTAAAAAAATTAGAAACGGTGATGGCAGCTCAGCCTGAAAGCAATGACAAAATAGGCATGGCGTCCCACTGGTAAATGTAGGAATCAACAACCTTGTTTGATATCTGATTGTACTTTGCAAAGAAATCACTGGCTTCATCTTCTGTTGCCTCAAATATGGTCATGGATGTCTTGTTGTCATCAAACGCTCCAGACCACATCATCTTTCCCTGCGAATGCCATTCATCAACTAGATTGCCAAGCCCTGCTATTGCCGCTTCGGCGTCCTGAGGGTTCATGTCTGATTTTAGAACGCTGACTAGAACCCACGGTTTTTTCTGAATCAATTGTTGTGACATTGTACAATATCGACATCAGTTCTACATTAAGTCGGTGATCATTTTGTCATTGTATTCTATTAACTTGAAATGATGATTTTCTATTTGCAGAAAACAGGATCGTAAAATAGGGGCTATTTTTTTAATTACCGCTTCTCAAGATATGGTGCAGATCTACCAACCATATCATGGATTGCAGTTGGGGACACCGGCTGATGAGATTTGCATTGTCTTCATTTGGAGGCTGGTGTTTCCTGACGTGATCAAAAGATCCCG
The DNA here is from genome assembly GCA_039938575.1 of Nitrososphaera sp. Lineage (GTDB taxonomy): Archaea > Thermoproteota > Nitrososphaeria > Nitrososphaerales > Nitrosopumilaceae > Nitrosotenuis. The sequence goes on from JBDUUJ010000072.1 coordinate 12,658, forward strand.
TACTTGCTTGACTCCATCTCTTCTTTTATGGCAAACTTGACTTTGAGATTTTTTGCCTCCATCTTTTGGGTCAGCCAAGTGAGGAACTTTTTTTCAATCCCTTTACCCTTTAACCTATCAAAGTCGTGGCCCATCTGCTCTGAAAGCTTTTGTACAAGATCCTGACGCACAGAAACTACAAAAAAATGCCACCCAAAGGCAAATTCCGAATCGGTGACCACAAAGCCGTCTGTCTCATGAACCATCTCCTCTAGATTTGCAAGTATGTTTGTAATTTCCTTACTTGATTTGTCATAGTCTATTGCAGAAACATTGATGTTGATTTTTCCGTTCACTGTACATCATTGGTAGCATTCAAATAAAAGGTTCACTGCTTGATGAGGTGGCTTACCTCTATGTTGAAAAAATTTTGCAAAATTTCAATGTAGGCCTTGACTGGTGCCGGCACCTCTTTTGTGCAAGAAAGGCCCAAATTCCTTGCATTTATCCAGATCATTATAGTCTGCAGTATGGTAAGAAACCTGTCGTTTCCAGCCTCAGGGGAACCTATTGCCCTAGTATACCGCTCTGCGTATTCCCAAGCAGTCGTAAAGTCTATGCACTCTGTCTCAAAAATCGACACAAGCTGCTCTCTGAGGTCTTTGGCGGGCTTGAATGGTAACTCAAACAACAGGTACGGAAAGCTGACCTTTTGCGGAAGTACTCCTGGCAGTGGATCAAATATAGTAATTATTTTGCAGCCATGTTTTAGCATTTGAAACCGCTCAAACATTTTTTCTGTTATTTTTGTATCTGAAAACCAAAACAGGATAACATCTGCATCACTTAGGTCTGTTTCCACTACATCTTGACATCTAAGCTCCGCTTTGAGGCCTTTTTCTTTGAGGATATTTTCAGCTTTTCTTATCTTGAGCTCATCATTGTCCACTCCGACTGCTTTTTTTGCACCAAACTCACCAAGTGCAATTATCAAACTGTTTGCCGTGCCGCATCCAAGATGGTAAAACACATCATCTTTTCCAAATTTTGCCAATCTTAGAATGTCGCGAATCGAATCGTCTTGCAGCTGAACCTCTTCACCAGATATGATGGACTGGGGCAAGGACTGCAGATACTCTTCTATTTTCACACAAAGAATCAACCTATGAGAGATTTATTCTCTTATGTTCTCTAAAGATGACACAGCTTGCCATAGTGTGACTCTGACATATGATGGCATGTTGGGGTCTTGTGTGATGTCATCAAGCTGGCTTATTGCATTGGCGGCCCTGACTGCCAGTGGTTCTTGGCTGCTCTTAAGACTCCCAATCAAATCGGTGATTGTCTTTTTGATATTCTTTGGTGTGGTTGGGTTTGATGCAACCTGAGTCAATGTCTGCAATGCTATCTCAAACGCTTTCTGATTCTGAACTTTTTTATCCGCCATGTCTTTTCACTTACCCAACCTCAACAAAAACATTGTCTGCTTCCACAACGGTTCTGTATGACTTGAGATCCTTGATCTTTGCTGGGAACTTTTCAAGCTTGCCATTTGTACAGTTGAACTTGGCGCCGTGCCAGCCGCAAGTTATGATGTTTCCTTCCAGTGTTCCTTCCGCCAAACTTGCACCAGCATGAGTACAAGTATCGTCGCACGCATAATAGGTACCATTTACGTTTGCTACTACGATGTCGCGCCCGTCCACTGAGACCTTTTGCATCTTTCCCGGCGTGATCTCAGATGTCTTACCTACAATGATTTTGCCCATAGAAAAGCTGGATCTGAATGATTCTTAAAAGTTACGAGACAGGGTTCTGTGTAATTGACGGGTTCTGACCAATAATGTTTACCATCTGGTGCTCCCAACAACCACCTTGCTTCCATCTACTCGGATTGGTGGATTTTGTCAAAATCCATGTTCCACTTCAACTAAAAGCCCTTGAAGATGGCAAAACCTACTCCACCATATTATGCTATATTCGTGGATGCGACAATGTCACGGTCCATGAATCATACAACACCACAATTTACG
>JBDUUJ010000073.1:0-3299 GCA_039938575.1 Nitrososphaera sp.
ACAGAGTTTCTGTAGAGTGGTACTGGTTGACCTGGAGTAAAGTCCATTGGTCTCATCCAGAAGATTGCCTTTGTTGGGCATACACCTATGCATGCACCATCTGAAATGCATCTTTCTGGATAAAATACAAATGCTTTACCTCTCTTCCAGCCTTCAACTGGCTTGACACGAAGTACGTCTGGGCCAAGAGATGTACAGATTTCTACGCACAGGGCGCAGCCAATACATCTTTGTTCGTCAACGTCTGGAAGTATTGCTATTGGCATTTATTTCACTGAAATTGATCAGCCCAAGTAACTATTTAAACCATGATCAAAAAAATTAACAGTGTTATAGTATTTTTAGATCGGTTTGATCAAATCTAAGTGAATTTTGTAAAAGATAAAAAAGGTAACTAGATGGTGCGCTTATTTTCGCATTGCATCGATTTGACCACTTGTTACCCAGTCCAGCAATTCTGCTGCAGTTGGATTCAAGTCAGCCCTTTTGTCCATCAGATTCTTTACCCAAACCCAATTAATTTGGTTTAACAGTGGTTTGTTTCCTTCGTCACCTGCGCGAACCTTGTTGCGTAGGTCAGCTGGAATTGAATTCCACCATTGGTCAAAAGTTCTACCCATATGAGGGGATCTTAGGTTTGACTAATTAAAGCTTTTGAAGATTGCAATAATTACGGAATGATCTTGGGATCTCTGACCAAGAGGCAATCAATTTTCGTCCATAATAACCTTTTAACAGAGACTAGATGAGGTTGAATCATTGAGAGTCAAAATTTTAGGGGCCGGCAAAGAGGTCGGGCGATCGGGATTTTTGGTAAACTGTGACGGAGCAAACTATCTTTTGGATTATGGAGTGAACTTGGGCAAGAACCCGCAAGGGCCTCTCCATGTAATGCCAAAACAAGTAGACACCATAGTAATTTCACATGCGCATCTTGACCACTCCGGCTACGTGCCGTTGATGTATGTGAGTGGGACCGCAGATGTCTTTGCCACATCACCCACATTCGATCTGAGCAGACTCTTAATTGAGGACATGCTAAAGCTTGAGCGCGACATACACCCATTTGGACTTCCCGAGGTCAGCAAGATGTACAAGTTTGCCAAGACCATCAGGTACAAAGAAAAGATAAGGCGAGGTAACTCTACATTTGAGCTGCGCGAGTCCGGCCATGTCGTTGGCGGCAGCACCATCCTTGTGGAATCTGAGGGAAAGAGACTGTTTTACACTGGCGACATCAATGTGCGCGGCTCAAGGATGATCCGCGAGGCTGACTTGGACATTGGCGAAATCGATCTTTTAATCACAGAAAGTACGTATTCTCAAACAGAGCAGATGCCAAGGCAGGAGGCAGAGCAAAAGTTCGTCGAGTACGCCAATGAGATACTGGACCAAAAAGGAAGTTTGTTTGTTCCCGCCTTTTCAGTTGAGCGCTCACAAGAGATTGCGTGTGTGTTGAAAAATGCAAAATTTAAGCACCGGATAATCATGGACGGCATGGCACTAAGTGTCAATGAGATTTTATTGCAGCACCCTGACTATCTGCGTGATTATGATGTATTTGTTGATGCAATAGAGAACACCACATGGATTAGAAACCACAAAGAAAGAAAGCAGGCGCTCACAGAACCGTGTGTGATCATATCTCCTGCCGGGATGCTAGTTGGCGGAAACGCCGTGTTTTATTTGCAGGAATTGGCGTTTGATAAAAAAAATGGAATAGCTTTGGTCTCCTACCAAGGAGAAGGCACGCCTGGAAGAAAGCTACTAGAAACAGGCAAGGTCTCAATACAGGGCCGCGAGCAGAAAGCAGAGGCTCAGGTAAGACAGTTTGAGTTTTCAGGACATGCAGACAGAAACGGCCTCTTTGAGCTGATAAAAAAAATCAAAGGAAACCCCAAGGTCTTGGCAGTACACGGCGATGGAGAATCATGCACTAAATTTGCCCAGCAAATACACGAAAAGTTCGGCTTTGATGCCCATGCACCAGAAATTGGAGAAAGCATCACAATCTAGGATAGATCTGGAGCAGACAATCAACTCAGGCCAGGTCTTTTTGTGGCAGAGGCATGCCAACACCTGGTACGGTGTAAACGGAAGCGACATTGTTGCAGTGGACGTAGATAATCCGGAATTGGTGCGCACCCTTTCTGGCTCCAAGTATGACTTGTTTAGAAACGGCGACGACTTTGATATGATAAGAAAGGAGATCTCAAAGGATAAAACAGTAAGGGAGGCAGTAAGCAGATTCTCAGGACTCAGACTGATGCGCCAAGACCCATTTCAGTGCTATATCTCTTTTATTGTGTCTTCGAATTCCAACATACAAAACATCAGGCTGACTTTGCAGAGAATTTCAAAAAAATTTGGAACAAAGGCCACATTTGAGAAAAAAGAGTTTTTTCTTTTTCCGGAGCCAAAAAAGCTTGCACTTGCATCAAATTCTGAGCTTCTCTGTTGCGGCCTTGGGTACCGGGCAAAGTTCGTCAAGTCTGCTTCGCTTGCAGTAAGAGAAAATCAGATCGACTTTGAGGTGCTCAAAAAAGCAGATTATGATTCTGCAAAATCCGCCTTGCTACAAATAGACGGAATAGGAAGCAAAGTAGCTGACTGTATCTTGTTGTTCTCACTTGAGAAACTTGAGGCGTTTCCACTGGACAGATGGATCCTCAGAAGCCTGCAGCAGTATTACGGACATAGGTTTTTGTTTGAAGCAAAGACTTTGACTGACAAAAAATACAACCAGCTGCACTACGATCTTGTAAATTATTTTGGAAGATACGCCGGATACTGTCAGCAGTATCTCTTTAAGCTGATCAGAGAGTCCAACAACAGAAAATGGTAGCTGACGAACCTTTAAAATGCCAAATATTTTTGCAGATGTTGGGCCGGTAGCTCAGCATGGATAGAGTGCTGGACTTCTAATCCAGTGGTCAAGGGATCGAAGCCCTTCTGGCCCGCTTGTGTTGAACTCATCTCAAAACCCTCCAGAATATCAAAAATGACGTATTGAGAAACCCATGTAGGTCACATCCTGTTGATACTCTTCGAAACCCGCACTTGAGCCAGAGCCTCTCTAGATCTTATCTTTGAACATCTCTTGCCAGTTTTTGTTTCCATATTCTCCGCATCCATAATTTTATTCGCTCATAATGTAGAATCTTGTTGTTAAATAATTGTAGAGTATCAGAGATAATGTCCGCTTAGCGTATCACAATTAATGTCCGCATAAACACGGGCATCCTGATTCTGATGCATGGTAAAAGCAACAGATGAAATTAGAATCAGGGCAGTTCTGC
>JBDUUJ010000074.1:0-15272 GCA_039938575.1 Nitrososphaera sp.
CGTGCAATCAGCTCTACAAAACGGTCAAAAGTTGATGGTTTCTACACGGCCCTCCTTTCTAGAATTTTAAAAAACCAGCTCCACTGGGAGTTTCGACAGTATTGTCCATTTTGTGATTTACGATCTAAACATTGTGAAAATACATTCATTTCACTTATAATGACAAATTTTGTTGCTGATTCCTCGTACAATACGTGTTGGGATTCTTTGACAAGTTTGGATGCGCATCTATGTTAAGATAGGTAACAACAAGTACAATCCGTATGCAAAGATAAAGTTTATGCATAGCAGCAGGAAACTTGACAATTATACGAAATTCATGAGCATATTGTCTGTCGTTTATTTAGCAACAAGATTCTACATTATGAGCGATTCCTTTTTCTGCGTATGGCGTATATGATGCTGATTATGACAGATCCCGTTAAAATAGAGATCAACCCTACATTATCTACTTTTTTTGTTTCAACGTTACTTTGGCTCAGCATTGTTTCTGTTGCGTTTGTTGCATCTGAATCCACAGCCAGAAAGCTTGTCGTATAGATATCGGGCCTCAAAACAGAGTCAGAGACTGCATATAGCTTTAGATCGTTCCCACCAGCTGTCATTTTATTTGTAATTTCTTTTGAAAGCACAAGCGTTGTAGAATCATTTTGAATTTCCAATATTCCACTATCCACCTGCTCACCTGACGCACCGCTAACAAAGTAATACAACAACGATGTGTCGGATGTTTGTATTGGGATTTGAAGAATGTTTCCGCGTAAAACATATTCAGGTATGTTGACCTTCGTTATCTTTGGGAGGCGAACATCTTCAAATTCTTGCCAGTGTCCAGTACCAAACGGATATGTTGGATTATCAAATGATTTGATTTCCATAGTCCTTGCCTCCGGAGAGTACCTTTCAAGATAGAATGGACCATTGCTTATTATGGCGTGGTTTTTTTGTTCAATCCAATTTATTGCGGCTTTGTATCTTGTCTTGTAGTAATCCCACGGCATTTTGGAATCTTGAAGTGCGGGCGGAATTGTTTTTGAGGTTAGGAATTGCTCCAGATACTCTTTGACTAGCGCGGCGTCCTTTGGAATTATCAGTGACAACCAGTTTAGGTTCTTTGCTTGAGAGTCAGTTCTTGAAAATGACGCTTTCCCATCCACGACTATTTGCTCCATTGCTGCCATAATCTCCCAAGGTTGTACGACCCACACTCCTCCCCAGTCTGCAATTTCTGACTCGTCAAAATGCCAAAAATTCACGTAGACTTCGACTGTGTCTTCGTCTATCACCCTCATGCCAACAAAAGTTCTTGCAGATTGAGCCGCAGTTGGTGAGTACTCTGGATCAAAAGTCCTGTCATTATCTCCAGACGAAGACGCCCATTCTTGGCTAAAATACACAGAATAAAGAACATCGTTTATGTCCATTTTTTGACCATGGTGCCAGTTACTCCATAAAAGATCATAAGTGATCTTGCTTGTAGCTTTGGTATTTGGCCCAACTTTGACCCATTTTTGCAAGCTTGAGTCCCACTTTATTGCATCTTCTGGAACCGCAAGTGTGCCATCAGGCCCTGCAGTGACCACTTGCCAATGCTGCCTTACTGGAAAATTTTGTCCAGAGTACGGGTTCTTGAAGATCCCTGGGTCATATAGTACGTCCCAAATATTTTTGCTATATGCGTCACCTAGACCGCGTATTGGGTTCCACGCTCCCTGATAAACTTGCTTGACTCCTATTTTTAGCTCCGAATCTCCAGTTCGTGCATTAATTGGGGTGAATCTTGTTGTTATTCCACCGCCAAAATCATTTATGATGCCATCGACTTTTTTGTTGGCTACAAATGGATCAATTTTGGCTGCAAGAAAAATTCTAACTGACTCGTTTATACCTTCCCTTGTGGCCTGACGAACAAGTTCCGTTCTTTGTTGCGCTGATGTGTAATTACTTGAGTAGATTTTTTGTGTGAGTTCATCGATTTTTTTATTTTCATAATTCCAGTACACTGGATTGTTAAAGCCCGGCATATTTGAAAACCATGGTGCATACATTTGTGCAAGCCCGACAGCATCATACTTGACAAACGCAGACCTTCCTGCATATCCTTCTGTATATATGCTCCATTTCATATCGGCCGGATTTGAGCCATAGACTAGGACGTAGGCTTTATTGAGGTCACCGAATTCTTTTTTTATCACAAATCCCAGATTTTCAAGCTCCGAGGAGACAACCTCACCTATGGATTTTCTTACTGGGTCATCATTTCGTATGAATACTGTTACTTCTATTGGTGCATTATTGTAGAACCATTTCCCATCGATTTGTTGTGCGCCTGCATGAACCAACGTTTCAGCGATCATCTGGTTTGCGAGTTCTGGATTGTATCTAAAATTGAATTGTTCCAAATCCTCTACAATTAGTAGATAATCCGGATCAAATGGGCCATAGTTTGAAATCATTGGAACGCCAAACCCACCCATCAACTCATCTACTATCAACTTTCGATCAACCAGATAGTTTAGTGCAAATCTAACTTGCTGATATGAAAAAGGATTAAACTTATCCCCTTGTGCAGGATTAACAAGAAGGCTGTACGAGCCGCCCGTTGTGTAGAAAACATTGAGGTTTTGAAGTGATTCTTGGTTTTGTATTAGTTCTGCTGGAATTCTTGAATAATAGATGTCAAGGTTGCCTTTTTTTACCTCTTCTAAGGCGGTGCTTTCATCCAAATATTGAATAAATTTAACTGAATCAACATAGGTTCCTTTTTGTGCGAAAGCAGCGCATGTTGTAAATGAGATAGAGATCAAAAAAATTACGAGTACCCGCACATCGAAAGTAGAACATCATCTAATTTAAAGCTCCAATAACTTCAACTCTATTTTGGTAGCAATACAAATTGTACGTAAGCGTTAAAATTTGCATCAGACATCGGCAAATCATTGAATCAAAAACTGTGGCTCAATGGACTAGACGGAATAATAATGGGTGGTGTCTCAGTTGATGATTTTGCAGTTGTGGTAAAGACCGATCAGAATACCGCAAAAAGGATGCTTCAAGAGCTCTCGCAAAATTCCATTGGCAGATTCGATGGAACCATCATGGAATTTGAGGAAGGAGACAAACTGAAAGCAACCATACTTGCGCTGCAAAAAGGAGTTCAAATAGACCAAGCTGCTGAACATCTAGACTGGAAGGACTTTGAAGGCCTAGCTGCCAAGATACTCGAATCAAGAGATTTTGCGATTATGAGGAACATGATTTTGACCAAGCCACGTATGGAAATAGACATAGTCGGCATAAAATTTGGCGTTGCAGTGCTCATAGACTGCAAACATTGGAAACATCACAGTCAATCCGCCCTTCATGACGCAGTAAAAAAGCAAATAGACCGCACAAAGTATTACGTTGCAAAAACAAAAGGAGTCATAGCGGCGCCGGTAATTGTCACACTATACCAAGATAGAATAAACTTTATCGACAAAGTGCCAATCGTGCCAATCTTCCAGCTTGCGTCGTTTATTGACGAGTTTTACGGAAACCTAGAGAACATGGAGACTATAGGAACAAAGACCCAATAAAGATTGCAAGACTCACGCCTACGAACACTTTTGATAACATCATGCACTTGTCGAGGGCGGCAGAAAGATCCTCAAGAGATTTTGAACCCATGACTTTAACGTCGGTTTGTTGTTCTAGGATTTCAAATGATGCTTGAGCGAGCTTCTTTTCTGCGTCTTTTGCAATTTTTAGATACCACTCTGAGATCTCTTGGTGTTTTGCAATCTTGCCGAATGGATAGTACCCAGTCCTGTTTCTAACCATCGTTGAACTGTAATGTGTGTCTGATGTACATATCTCCAAAAGAGCAAGATTGTTTTTTGCAAAACTAGCAACAATTTCTTCTCTAACGCCGTTTTCCATGTTGTTGGAATCAGCCCAGCCAAGAAAGTATTTTGAGTTATTGATTTTGAGGCACAAAATTCCAAGCCCTCCTGGCCCAAGGTCAGGTGTGTTTATTTTCATGTCTGTGGAATTTGCGTATCCAAACTCAAATGGGTAGTTGGGCTTTGTGATTAATGTCTCAAGTGCAGCCTTTGCTGCTTTGAGCATATCTTGCGAGTCCACCTCTGAAATTTCCTTTCCCATTGCATTGTGACAGTCAACTATCAACACACGTTCAAAATTCCTGTTGTTTGCAAATTGCTCAATTTCGTTTTTTACATAGCTTGGGACATCCTCCATTCCGTGTGGTGAAAGTGACAAAAACAGGATTGCGGATTTATCAAACAGTATTCCTATTACACGTGCCTTGTTTATTTGCACAACTACAGGCTCAGTGCATGTCGCACCCTTTTTGAGAAGCGAGTTGTTTGCAAGGCTTGCCAAATAGTTTTCCACTTGTGCTTGCGAAGGCAGGTTCAACGCATGATCAGAAACGCTGTGCAGCACCATTGCAGAAGAGTTCATCGTTTTGTAGATACGGTAAGTTATGTTGCTTCCACCTATTGGATGATATGGTCCTGGATGAACCTCTGGAAGCACCATTCTAAAATCCTCATTGTTTGAATACAATCTAATTTGCGATGTAAGTACGCGTGATTTTTTTGATTTTGCTTCTATGATTGATTCCACTTCGTCGAAGTTGCCTTTTGACATCGATGCCAGATACGCTTGTAGTAATTTGTGTGTGCTTTCTACTCCAGGACGCCCTGCTTTATCGGTGACAGATGACCACACAGATGCTATTGCCAAAAATGTACCACCAAATCCCAGCGTTAGCGGATTAAGCAAGGAATTGCTCCAGAATTCCATTGGAACCATCACCAGATACATTGTCAAGGGTTGCAAAAAGCAAATTGCCCATGCCCTCCTCATCGACATACCAAGTGTTGTGGTAAATATGCCGATTCTGAAGCTTGCAAAGATGAACATTCCTTCTGCAACATAAAATGTCGGTACAGCAGGCCTCAAAAGTATTGAAGATGATGCAATACCGCACAATACTATTGCTAGCCATGCGAGATTCCCAAACAGCGACATATGCAACGACTTGGAATATTCTTTGTTTTTGATGAAGCGAGAATCAATGTATTGTGTCACAAGTAAGACTGGAATTATTATTCCCAGTCTGTCAAAAAGGCTGTCATCTGCAAAATAAAAATGCACTACAATATAGGCAGTTATCAGAACGACTACAAATGAAAAGACCAGTGACTGTAGATATGAAGACGGTGTTAGCAGTGTGAGCGAGTAACGGCTATGAATTTTTGATACATCATCGTGTGATTCTGTCATTTGAAATTCGGTTCTGCGTCATATTCGACTGATAGTACAATCGATCAGCTTGCTTCCATCGACTCTGAGGATTAGCGGATCAGATAAATCAACGTTCCACTTTACTGCTTCAACTGGAAGTCCTCCAGGATGGGTAAACCTAGCCCACCCCTTGTAGGCAATGTTCAGAGACGCCACTAGATCTCTGTCCATTGATTTCCTACAATTAACGCACAACAATTTACGGCGGTATAGTCTGTCCTCTTGGAGTTGCCCCCCGCATCTTGGACAGAGCTGGCTTGTGCGTTTAGGATCAATGAATGAAACCGGAATGCCATCCCATGCTACTTTATACCGTAACTGTCTTTGAAATTCGTAAAATGACCATGAGTTCATCTTTCGTCTGAATTTATTTACCTGACCGTTGCCTTTTCTGTATAGTTTTCTGATGCCCTTGATGTCTTCAAGGACCAGAGCCGACTTGGTTTCTCTGGCTTTTTGTATAATGTCTTTGGTTATCTTGTGCAGGTATTGATTGACACCCCTGTCATTGCGTCTGAAAGAAGCTTTGACGTGTGTCATGTTCTCTTTAATTGAGAGAATTTTGTTTGTCCTGTACACGATGGGTTGCTGCGGTGTGGCCATGGTGATATTTCTGAGATTTCTGTCTATTCCCATTATGGACTTGGGCTTGACTTCCTGTACATCTTTTCTAACAGTGATGGACAGTGTGGTTGGCGTAATAGTAAAGGATCTTGGCTGCAATGTTTTATCTGAGAGGATTGTTGTGGTATGATTATTTAGTAGAATGTTTGAATATTCCCTATTGGATACGGGAAAAGATAGCAGCATGCCGTTGATTTTGAATCCATAACATGATACAAGGTATGGCTTGCTGACATATGGTGATTTTACTTTTTTGCCTTTTTTGATGTCTTTTTTCAACTGAGCTAATCTTCCAGCCGCTTGTGATATGGCAGTAAGTTTGTATTTTGATTGGATCTGATAGTCTTTTAGGGTATGGTATGAGAGCAGCGATAATTTTTTCATTGTGGAACAGTTGTTCTCAAGGCCGATTCTGATGCAGTGGATTACCATGTCTTTGAAGGTCTCCATCATTTGTAGTTGTTCTGCGTTTGGCGTGAATTTTTGTTTGATGGATTTGAGTGGCAAATTATGTTGTATGTATTGGGTGTAATTATTTAACATGTTTGTTACAGGTGGTGTTAACCTTGACATGATTTGTAAGCTCATTTTTTGGTAACGCCCGATGGTAAACATCATTGGCCAGCACCAGTCAATTACACAGAACCTGATGATATAATGCTTTTATATATAGCCGTGGCGATTTGTCGTTTATGGCACAAGATTTGCAAGAATTGCGAAGAAAGATCTTTGACGAACTATCCGGAATTGTTGATCCTGAAATCAACACATCAATTACTGAGCTTGAGCTCGTAGACAATGTAGACATCAACGGCTCACAAGTCAAAGTGGATTTGCACCTGACCAGCCCCTTTTGCCCTGCAGTATTTGGTTTTAAGATCTGCCAAGACATACACGACAACTTGCTCAAGCTGGACGGCATCGACGATGTCAAAGTCAATGTCTCAAACCACTTTATGGCAGAGGCAATAAACAACCAAGTAAACAACAGTCCAAATCCAAAAAAGCCCAAGACTGCTTAGCTATTTTCTAAATCCCAGCATGTATCCTCTGAGAAATTGAATTCCCATTGCAGGGTCAACTCCCTTAGGACACACCTGGCTACAAGAGCCTGCAAAGTGACATCTCCAGATCCCATGAGACTCGTCGATTATCTTTAATCGCTTGTCTTTTCCTTTGTCGCGAGTATCTGCAACGTACCTGTACGCTTGCGCAAGTGCCTGTGGGCCTAAAAACGACGAGTCGGTTGCCATCGTGGGGCACGCAGAGTTGCACAGTCCGCATTTGATGCAGTTTGCAAATTGGATGTATTGTTCCAGCTCTTCTGGGGTTTGTGGTATCTCTTTTGTGCCTGCGCTTACCTCAGAGTCGTCCCGAATTATGAACGGCTGCATCTTTTTGTGAGTAGCAAACAATCGCTCAAAGTTAACCACAAGATCTCTTACTATAGGATAGTTGTTCATTGGTTCGACCGTGATCACATCTGAGTTTAGCTCTGAGATCTTTGTAAAGCAGGCAAGCCTTGGCCTCCCATTTATCTTCATTCCGCAAGATCCGCACGATGCCTGCCTGCAAGAATAACGAATGGCCACGGAGTGATCTAGGTATTTTTTGACATCCAAAATCGCATCTAAAACCGTGGTCCACCTCTCATATGGAACCTTGAAATCCACAAACTGCGGGCCGTCATCGTGTTCTGGATTGAACTTTGCTATCCTCAATGTGATTGACTTTGATGAGGAAATAGATTCTGTCGAAGATTTTTCCTCTGCCAATTGTGATGTCTCGCTCATCTATGTCATCCCCATGCTTGTCATCAATATAGTCCTTGAACCGTATGCAATGAGGCATGCCATGGCAGCAACACAGCCGTATGTGACTGCTTTTTCATACGAGCGGCCTTGCTTTAGCTCAAGCAAAATGACGCGCAGTCCGTTGAAGCCATGCACCGACAGCAAGACCAAGATAAGCTCAAGCATTATTGCGTACGGTATGAAATGATAATTTGCTACCACGTTTTCGTATTGCAGAGATTCAGAGTACGGCATCATCATGATCCTAAACAATACGTGAACTGCAACCAGCACTACTGCTCCAAGTGCAGTGCCGTAGTGAATTTTCATGATTATACTTTCGCGCATCTTTTACTCACCAAACAAAACCGACAGGCCGTACATCATGGCAAGTGCCGCAAGTCCTATTGAGGCATAAATGCACATCTTGTGGATGTTGTTTTGAGACGCAGGAACATACGGGTAGTCAGGTCGCGCCGGTTTTCCCACGCCGATTCCACCATGTCCAAGCATTACCCTTATTCCATTTGCGGTGTGAAACACGCACATTCCAATTACGAGTGTGAGGATGATGTGGCCTTCTGTGGTCTGAGTGAGCTGCAACATGGCATTCCATGCTTCTTTTCCATTTAGAATCGAGCTTGTCTCATAGATGTGTCCAATCAGATACGCCAAGAGCCCAAGCCCCGTAATCCTCATCAACCAGTATGCCACGCGTTCTATTCCGTATCTGCCAGGGTTTGCCATCCCCTTGATTCCTTCCTTGTTTTCGTTTCTTTTCATCAGTACTTTCTCTCCACTGGTTGATACCTAGTAATAGTTACTGGATGCTTTTTCATTATTGGGCCTTTCGGATCATAGTATGCAAGGGTATGGTGTAAAAAGTTTGCATCATCTCGGTGCGGGTAATCAAGTCGTGCGTGTGCGCCTCGTGACTCCCTCCTGTTTATTGCCCCAACTAGAACCACTTCTGCGACTCTGAACATAGAATCAAGCTCCATGACATTGCTAAAGTTTGTGTTGTATTCCTTTGCTTTATCATCTACGTGCTTCCAGGTTTTTTCTCTCAGTTCTCGGATTTTTTTTAATCCTTCGACCAGCTCTGTCTCAGTCCTAAAGACATACGCTTTGTCGTTTAATGTATCTGTGAGCTCCTGCCTTACCTCATATGGGTTTACCTCGCCTTGCCCTCTGAATATGCCGTCATAGATCCTTTTTTCCTCCAATGCTACAAGATGATGTGGAAATTGTGAAGGGGTCTTTGCCTCAAGGGCGTGTTTTGCAGCCAAGTAACCAGTTATTTTGCCCCAAACTATGCATTCTGAAGTAGAGTTGGCGCCAAGCCTGTTTGCACCGTGTGTGCTGTTGCATGCTGCTTCGCCTGCAGCCCACACACCCCTCAGCTCTGTTGCGCCGTCGATGTTTGTGTGAATACCACCCATCATATAATGACACACGGGTCTGATGTCTAGCGGTTCTTGAGAAGGATCAATTCCTGAAAACTTGATACTTATTTCCCTGATTGCGCCAAGTTTTTCTTTAATTCGCTCATCACCTATGTGGCGCAAGTCAAGCTTCATGCAGTCAACACCTGTTTCGTGTTTGAAGCCACGCCCTTCGCGGATTTCGGTCATGATTGCACGTGAGACTATATCCCTTGGTGCAAGCTCCATTTTACTTGGCGCGTAGTTTTTCATAAAGCGCTCCCCGTCTTTGTTTAAAAGATATCCTCCCTCGCCTCGAGCTCCTTCTGTGATCAGTATTCCTGACGGCAAAATTCCTGTTGGATGGAACTGGACAAACTCCATATCCTTTAAAGCTAGGCCTGCTCTGTACGCCATATCGAGTCCGTCTGGTGTAGAAGACAGAGCATAAGTCGAAAAGCTGTAAATTCTTCCTGCACCTCCTGTTGCGATTATCAGTGACTTTGCCTTGATGACGTAGAATGTGCCGCTTGAGAGCTCAATTGCTGTAACTCCTACAAACTGCTGGCCGTCGTGAATTATCGACGTAACAAACCATTCATTGAGAAATGTGATGTTGTCAAACTTTTGGCATGTGTCATAGAGTGTCTGCATCTCGAAAAATCCCACCTTGTCTGATGCATACGTTGCTCTTGGAAAACTATATCCGCCAAAGTTCCTCTGATCAATCCTACCGTCTTTCCTTCTGGACCATGGCATGCCCCAATGATCCAGTTGATATATTTCGCGAGGCATTTCTTTGCACAGCCTCTCAGCAACATCCTGGTCTGCTAAAAAATCACTTCCCTTTACCGTATCATAGATGTGTGACTCGATGTTGTCACCTTCGTCTTCAAAAAGTACGGCGGCGGTTCCACCTTCTGCAGAAACAGAGTGAGAGCGCATCACTTGGACTTTGGACACTACTGCGATCTTGAGCGATTGTGCAGTTCTTGCGGCTTCGATTGCTGCGCGCAGTCCAGCAAGTCCTGAGCCCACTATAATCAGATCATACTCTATAGAATCAACCATCTGTTACCTTGAACTGCGAAAATTCCGATAAATATGTGTTGAAGCAAGCACCGATCTAAATCGTTCTGACACGGAATCGGCACCCAAAACCCTTATATTTATCGCTAGTGATATCACTAGCGATGGTAACAGAATGGTTTCAAAGAGTCGGCAGCTCAGTACCAAGAGGATTTTCCAGGTTTTACATTCTAGAGTTACTTGCAACCAAACCGCACACAGGCAAAGAGATCATCGATGCCGCAGTAGAACAAAGTGAGGGGAGGTGGAGACCATCACCTGGATTGATCTACCCCCTTCTAGGTAGACTCCTAGACGAGGGCCTAATCGAAGAGACCAAAGATGGCAAATACCAGATAACCAAAAAAGGTCGTGCCACTGCAGACGATTTGGAAGCCATCAACAAGATAGTGAAAAATCAGCTTGATGTGCTCATGCGGGTAAAAAATGTAGGCAGGTTCGTTGTCATGGATCTTATTGAACGAATAAACATGATGGGCACGTTATTGAGTGCCAATGTGTCAAAAATGACCAAAGACGAGATGCAAAAATACCGCAAATTTCTCCAGTCCGAGCTTCAAAAACTTGATGCGCAGGAAGCAAAAGGAAAAGAGATCAAAATAGAATAATTTTTAGAGAAACTAAAAAAAGAAAATGGTTTGAAAATTGCCTTTAGGCAACCATTCCCCAGCTTCGCAAGATTTCTGCAGTAAACGGATAGACGCATGCTGGCGCACCAGTGGTGCGAATTACAAGCTCAAATCCCTCTCTGCACTCTACATCATGCGGGGCAACACCGTCTGCAACCTGCTTGAGCGGAGCAGCAGGCCCTATGCTTGGAGGTTGTGGTACAAATTCGATTATTTCGTTTCCAGTTGCCCGTACGGCATCAAGAAAGACGTTCGTCCTTGCCGCTCTGCCACTGTCCCACATATTGACAATCAAGGACGATGTATCAAAGGGCTTTACTACCTTAAAGGAATATTCAACCATCGTGCGAAATTGATCAATTTGTGTAGCTTTGGCTGTGGCAGCCTTGAGTATACCATTAGGATCCACGACTTTAACAGTTTGTTCTCCTGTAAAATCCTGTTCAAACGCTATACTTGCCAGTTCATTTTGATTTCTGTCATCTTTGTAGTCGGATATGGCAATGGATACGTGTTCTATTGCGCCCACACCGTCGTCCTCATAAACTTGAAGTTTTATCTTGGCTGTATTTCCAGTAGTCAGTGTCATAGTCGGTATTGCTTGTATGTTTTCTTCTGCGGTAAATGCGCGGCCGTTGATTATTAGGCCGTTATCTACTATTCTATGGCCGTTGTTTATGACGCCTATGGTTGGAGCCTCACAGTTTTTGTCACAAATTTCAGCATACGCGTTGGTTGCCAATATTGCTGAAGACAATATTCCTGCAGCAATTAGCAGTTGAAGTAATATCTTTGTCATTGGTTTGAAGTCAAGGGCGGACATAATTAAATCCTATGTAGAGTCCGGATCGCTACGTAACTTGGTATCGGACATATGGATCTGAGTTATTCATAAATAATTATAGTCGCCACTGTTTTTGTTGAAAACCCTCAAAAAACTAATTAGCGATCCCTCAAAGCCGCTTGTCATTCCAGGAGTTTACGATGCGATAGGTGCAAAGATTGCGCAAAAAGTCGGATTTGAGGCAATGTTTCAGACTGGATATGGAACATCTGCTACTTTGTTTGGCATGCCAGACTATGGTTTTATTGGTGCGACTGAAACACTGGAAAATGCAAGGCGTATTTGCAGAGCAGTGTCGGTGCCGGTAATAGTTGACTCAGATACAGGTTATGGAAACGCACTAAGTGTGTGGAAACTCGTAAACGAGCTGCAGGCTGCTGGTGCATCCGGTATGTTTCTTGAGGATCAGAGATGGCCCAAACGGTGCGGCCACATGACGGGCAAACAAGTCGTAGAGCGTGAAGAGTACGCCGAAAAGCTACAAGCAGCCGTTGATGCAAAAAAAGGCAAAGACTTCATCATAGTTGCACGAACAGATGCACGTGCCACCAAAGGCCTCGGCGAGGCAATAGATCGTGCCAAGTACTACCGCAAGATAGGTGCCGACGCCGTATTTGTCGAGGCGCCAAAATCCGTTGACGAAATGAGAGAGATTGGCAAGTCAATTAATGCGCCGCTTGTCGCAAACATGATTGAAGGTGGAGCTACTCCAATCAGGTCCGCAAAAGAGCTTCACAGGATGGGTTTTAAGATAATTCTGTACCCGCTTTCTGTTCTTTACGCCAACACCTATGCCTCACTTCAGATATTAAGAGAGCTGAAAAAGACTGGAACCACCACTAGACTCGCAAACAAGGTGGTTAGCTTTGATGAATTCAACGAGATAGTCGAGCTATCAAAATTCAGAAAACTTGAGAACCGCTACAAAAGGTGATAAATAAAAAAGTACAAGTAAAGAGCCCTCTATGGAGCGTTTCTCTTTACTTCTATTTCAATTGTCGATACGTTTCGTGACTTACCGTCTTTTGATTCGAGTTGTTCAGAGCCTATCTTTATTTCGCCAATGGAGTATCCAGCATTTTCTGTTTTGCGCGAGATGATTTGTGCCACATCTACTGCGCGTCCAATGCTGAGGCCCCTGGCTTTGATATGCACTGATGGCAAGTTTGCCAACTGAATAAGCGTAGATGTTACATACGCCATCAATGGCTTCTTGCCAATGAAAATTACGTCTCTGTTTTCGCTGGACATGCATTGTTAACTATATATGGATAATTTAAATCTAAAACGAAAATTTCCCATAGGATTTCAAAAATTTCTTATTAAGAAACGCCCAATCTGTACATAAAATTGACCGAGTTTGACCAATTAAAAAAAGTCATGGAGTTTGGCTCAAAAGAAGAAAAAATCAAGGCCATTGAATCGCTGTCAAACTCAAGTGACCCAAAGACGATCTCACTCCTTGTTGCTGCTCTTGACGACAAAGACATCCAAGTCAGAGGTGAGGCATTCAGCTCGCTTGTTCTAAATGAGAACGACATCTCATCCATCTTGGTTGATGCACTAAAAAGCACAAGCAAGAATGTGAGAGGATATTCTACGTTGGTTCTTGCAAACAGAAACGACAAAAATGCAGTGCCATATATTGTCAAGCTGACAGATGATGAAAGCGCCATGGTCAGATCATGCGCAGTAGGCGCCCTAGGTTTTCTAAAGGCAGGCGAGGCGCTTGACGCAATAAGAAAGTGTCTTGAGGATCCAAACATAGAAGTCAAAAAAAGCGCAATCAAGTCAGCAATAGATGTAGGCGACAGAGACCTCCTCTCAAAACTTGACAAACTCGGCCAAGTCAATGATCCTGAAATCAAAAATCTGTTAATTCTTGCAAAAAACAATTTGTAAGTGGACCGGGAGGGATTTGAACCCTCGATCTCACCCATGCCAAGGGCGTATCCTACCAGTCTAGACGACCGGCCCACAGAACCAGAGAAAAATTCTGATCGTCTTTGAAGTTTGCAAATCAATTATTAACGTTTAGCTGATGATGATGAAATTTCATCGACTACTCATCATAAAATATTTAACCGTCATAAGTGAGGTCTGACTGTGGTCGTAGAAAACAAAGCAACTCTCACTTATATTCAATTATTAAAAGAAGATTTAGCAATATTCAGACTCGTTCCAAACGATGGCGTTGTGCCAGAGTACAAGTCAGGTCAATTCATCACCATAGGAATGAATGTCCCAAGTGAAGGCAAAGTCATCAGAAGAGCATACTCGATTGCATCACATCCAGAAAACAGAAAATTCATCGAGTTGGTCATACGCTGGGTAAGAAAACCACTTCCAGGTAGATTGACGACGCAGCTTTTCAATGCCAAGGAAGGCGATGAGATCAGCTGGGTCAAGCCAACCGGTGCTGCATTATTGATTAACGACAAGTTACCAAACGGACAAAAAGACGAAAGGCGAATTGTTTGCCTTGGTGGAGGAACTGGCATTGCACCATTTGTGAGCTTTGCGCAACACCTCCACGCCATAGGTGACAAAAGAGAGATCGTAGTTCTTCATGGCGCAAGTTATGTAGATGAATTAAGTTACAAACAGCTCTTTACAGATTTAGAGATGGAGAGCCTCGACAGGGGTCGTGACAAATGGAACTTTAGGTACCGTGCTTCGATTAGCAGGCCGCAGGAATGGTTCAACAGATCATGGAGCGGCCAGACGGGAAGAGTCGAGACGTTTCTAAGATCAAAGAATGGTGAGCCATCTCCGCTTGAGCAACTAATTGGTGAAAAGGTCACACCACAAAACACAATGTTTTACATTTGTGGTTGGCAAGGTACCATCGACGGATGTATGGACTATCTGAGTGCCAAGGGATTCGTTACTGAAAGAAACAAGCGACCCGACGGCAGCTTTGAGGTCAAGTACGAGTCATACGGATAATCAAGAATAATATTGTATTGCTTTGTCCCGATCGTGGGGACGTAGGTTAGCTTGGTATACTGCCAGCCTCGGGCGCTGGAGATCATGGGTTCAAGTCCCATCGTCCCCATTCTCATTTGGGTTCAAGTCGGCAAACAGGTACGGATTTCCCACAGCATCTGGGTTTAGGGAGAAATCTAGACACGATTGTCCACAGCTCATCTGGGTTCAAGTCAGCCTTTTATTGTAAAATTTCTCTTGTTGGAGTGGCAAAAAGTTGAGACTTCTCCACAAGAACTCCAAGTAGAGGTGGATGTTTGACAACAAGGATTTCCGGATGTGGATTGAGAATGTGGAACGCGGAAGCCTGATTACAGGACATGAGATGTACAACGTCTACTAAAATCCCAATATCCTCATTTTCGTCTTGCATGTGTAGATTTGCACTCAAAAAATAATGCGGATTTTTTGTTACTTCATATTCATACACACAACATTAATAGGTGTATGGTCTGTTACCAATTATTTCCTGCACCTTGGGATGTGATTTTATAATATTGGTGACAAATTTAGATTCTGCATAGGTGAGCTCTTGCGGACCTTTTTGTATCTCTTTCACAATCTC
>JBDUUJ010000075.1:0-33690 GCA_039938575.1 Nitrososphaera sp.
ACAAGGTTAGAGGTTTTTGAAAAAAATTACCTACCGTGGGAACCACGGGAAGTTACGCCTGCAGAGATCGCAATGCGGTCAAGGAAGCAGGAAGAGGCTACCTATTGTCCGGTAGTAGTTCACAATAACTAAATTGGCAGTAACTAGGTGACAAAAAGAATTCTTGTGCTTGGTGGTGGCTTTGCAGGCGTAGAGTGCACGCGCAGGCTAGAGTCCTACTTTAAACACAACCCTGACATTGAACTCGTCTTGGTGTCAGAAGACAACTTTTTGTTGTTCACACCAATGCTGCCCCAAGTCGCCTCTGGTATGATTGAGACTCGGCACATTATCATACCAATCAGAATGATCTGCAAAAAGGCTACCTTTTATGAAAATAAAGTAAAAAACATTGATCCATACGGAAAACGGGTGACGTTCTACGGAACGCGTGAAAAAAGAGGAATCTCACTAAACTACGATTATCTGGTTGTTGCTTTGGGATCACAAACTAACTTTTTTGGCAACCAGCAGATCGAGGCCCACGCGTACACTATGAAGACACTCAACGATGCAGTGGTCTTAAGAAATCGAGTTATAGACATGCTGGAGCAGGCAGAAAACGAAACGGATCCGATTCTCAAACAAAGCCTGTTAACATTTGTGATCGTTGGTGCAGGATTTGCAGGAATTGAAACAGCAGGAGAGATACACGACTTTTTACTTGATGCAAGAAAACACTATCCAAATATTTCTGAAAAGGACATCAGAGTAATAATACTGGAAGCCCTACCTGTGGTTCTCCCAGGTTTTTCTGAAAAACTTGCAAAATTTACAAAAGACAAACTCATGCAGCGTGGAATTGAGATCAAGCTAAACACAGCTGTTCTCAGCTTCGATGGTTCCGAAGTCATCACGAAAAGTGTGGTGGACGCAACAAAAAATCCAGTCAGGCAACCAGAACTTGACGCCATCCAGACAAAAACGCTTGTATGGACAGCAGGCGTCACGCCCGTCGATACTATTAAGAACTCTTTGTTCAAAACAGACCGTGGCAAGGTAATCGTAAACGAGTATCTGGAAGTGCCAGAATTTCCAGGCGTCTACGTCATAGGAGACTGCAGTCTCACCATAGACCCAAGAACGAACAAACCATATCCACCCACTGCACAAAATGCGGAGGCAGAAGCAAAGATTGCAGCTTACAATCTTTATGCCGAAATATCGGGCAAGCCAAAAAAGAAAATAGACTATGTTTCAAAGGGACAGATGGCAATAATTGGGAAAAGAACAGCCATTGCGCAGATCGCCGGCCTTAACATCTACGGTATAGTGGCATGGTGGATCTGGAGGACTGTGTATCTAAGGAAGATTCCAAAATTCAACAAAAGGCTGAGAATATTGCTTGACTGGACTGCGGATCTGATCTTTGATAGGGACATATCTAGGCTCAAGATTCTGCGTAAGGATCAACCACTCGACTATAAAGAACTAGATGAGGTTGATGATGTATGGTAAAAAGGGAAATCCCCCCCTCTTTCTCACAAAAACACGACGCAACCACGTAATAGCGAACGGTATGATTAGTTGGGAATTCTTTAAGTTCATAATTGATTGAAAAATATAATATGTTCAGAGAAATATTCGTAGACGAGTATCTCCATAGTCCTTTTTTATGGTGGGGTGTTTCCATGTTAGTTTTTACAACATTTAGTGCATTTTTGATCTTTAATCTTGTACTACAAGCTGTTGTAATCAATCAATGGTATGTTCCAATTCTTTTTGTTTCTCTAACTTTTGTATTTGTCCGTGCAGTATATCCAATCCGACGAGGACTAAGAAGTCTATTCACTAAAAAGGAAACAAAACGTTATGGAGTGATGTTCTTAGCTATGATCGGACTGATTTATGTAACAGAGGGAGTATTTTTCATGTCTGACCCATATGTTATCTTTGGAACTTTATCTCCAGAGGTAATTAAAGACAAAAGTTTTTGGGAATATGCGATAAACACTAAGACTTTGATTTCATTTATTGCATCACCATTTTGGCAAGCATTTAGCTTTACCATTATCAAGACTAAGTTAATCAAAGAAGGATATGAGATTCATGACACGTTTAGGAACAATTGGAAATATGTTATCTGTGTTATTACAGTTAACTCTGTGATGTGCGGAATTTCCCTAACAATCACAGCCAGATAATATGACTAAAATTCACAGTCTTTTAATGACCAAACAAAAAGCAATCAAAATCCTAGAACGGTTTTGCCAGTATTCTGATATATTCTCAAAAGGTTGGAAAGAAAGTAGTGACTCATACAAAAATCCGGATCTTAGAGATATTGTCATAATGATGGGTGAAATCATGGAAAGAGATTCTCAGATTATCAAATCTGCAATCGATGAGCTAAAGCATGACTCTGTTCGGAAAACAAAACCACTACGACATTAAGGTGCTATCTGGATATGGCTATTCCATATCTGTCAAAAACCAGAGAATCACACTAAAGAATGGAATTGACGTATTCACGGAAAAACAGGAAGCAGAAGAATTTGTCCCAACTGGTCTACCTTATTCCAGAATAGTTCTGGTTGGCAAGAACGGATATCTTTCTACGAAGGCAATTCACATACTTGCACAAAATCACATTTCCCTAATTTTTTTGGATACGTTTGGGAATTATTCTGCCTCACTCCATGAGGTAATGTCTTCGTTTACCGGTTCAAAAAGAAGGATGGCTCAGTATGATGCGTTTAGGGATCCTACCAAGTGCCTCACCCTGCAAAAAGATCTAATGATATCCAAATTACAATCCGAGATTGATTTTGTATCAGATGGATTGGTGAGGGCAAAATTGATGAAATTTCAAGATTATGTGAGAAACGCCAGAAACTACAGGGAGATTTTATCACTAGAGGCAAAGGCTAGAATAATTTGGCGAAATCACTATGCGGGTTTGTTTGATGAATCATACCAGTATGATTCTAGGAAAAATGCCGGTAGACGCGCAAAGCCACGATATGCCACGCATGTGATTAATGCTCTTTTGAACTATGGATTTTCTGTCCTGTATTCTGAGGTGGCAAAAAACATCCATTCTGAAGGACTGGATGCATATTTTGGATTCTATCATAAATCACACGAATCAGAACAGGCTTTGGTGTATGACTTAGTAGAACCATATCGAATTTTGATAGAATCTGCTGTATTGGAATTTTCCCGTACTGTACCCAAATGGAATAGACTAGACAAGTGTTACAAGATGGATGAAAAGCACATTATCAGATTATTCTGGATGATATCTGTTTGAAGCGGTTCTTGGAGACTTTGAGTCGTAAATTCAATGAAAAAAGAATGTACGTGTCTAGGTATGGGAATAGGGGAAAATCAACTGAGGAGGCGTTAACTCGGGAATCAACTATTATGAAATTGCAGATTGAAGAGATCGCAAATTTAATGCAAATGTGATCGTACCGATCTGCAAGAAAATTACCACTAGATTTAGATTAGATTTTTTACACTACAAAACTTATAGGCAAAGACTCGATCCGTGGATCGACTGTAATATGAAGGACGGATCGCAGTCAAGAGCATGTAAGATATGACACTACCTATAGTAAATGCTCTTACTGATTTAGGACAACTGAGAGGTGCTGCTGGCAGCCATAGATTCCTCGCTGATGATCAAAATGATTACATCGTAAAATTCGTAAATGGACAAAATAAAATCGCCATAAATGAAATAGTTGCTGGATTAATTGCTAAAAAATTAGGTTTACCAACCCCTGATAAAGTTCTTGTGAATGTAACAAGAGACGTGATTGAAGATTCTGGAGCATTAAATGAAGGATTACTACAAACAAACCCCCATATCGGTTCTAGTGTTTTACCAAAAGAAGGTGAAGACTTTGATAAATTTTCTGATGAAAAACTGGCCTCAATGAAGTTAACTAATGCTGAATCTGTATACGGTATAGTAGCATTTGATAATTGGGTTCTCAATAATGATAGAAACAACAGAGGAAATAACATGATCATATTTCTCCCAAGAAATAAAATTCATCTTGTTATGATTGATTTTAGTCATTGTTTTGGTAGCGAAAACTGGAGTAGTGCTAGCTTAACTGCAATAATGAATGATAAAAACGCAGTACCTGTTTTTCCCTATATTGCAGGATTACTAACAGAAAAAGCGAAATTCGCTTCTTGGCTGGATAAAATAGAAACCTTTGAAGACTCACAAATTACTGAAATCCTTGATTCGATACCTGCCTCATGGTCATTCCCAGAAGGAGAAAAGGCTATTTTATTGGACTTCCTTAAAACTAGAAGAGATATGGTACGAAAAATTATATCTAACAATTGGAGATAGCTAAGCCTTGTCTACTACATTAGCTGAAAGAGAACCTTGCAGATATCTGGTTGTGAAATATGTTGATGACGAAGTGAGAGATGAGCCAATAAACATTGGAATAATTCTACAATCTAAAAAAAATTATAAAATAGCAACAAAATTCTTCAATGATTACCACAAATTAAGATATCATGTATCTAATTCAGCATTAGTAAAAATAATTCTAGAAAGTGTTTCAGACGAAATAGCAAAAAATGATGAAAAAGATATTCTGACAAGCATATCATCAAAATTCTCCGGGAAATTGCGATTTTCTGATTATCGGGGTACACTTGCAAAGAATCTAGAGAGTGAACTCGATTCACTTTTTACTCGCTATGTAAGTATTGGTGAGATGAATGAGCCTAAGAAAATAATCACTGTAACTCAGATCAAAAAAAGAATTTGGGATTTAGTTCACAATAGAGGTACTGTTCAACGTAATCAAATAATTACAGGTGAAAAAAGCAAATTTCGATATGATTTTGTGATAGGAGATAGAAGAAAAATATTGCATTCAATATCTTTTGATGCGTATGATTCACTCAAAAAAACAAAATTATTTGATTGGAATGTCATGGACGTAATGCACAGCAATGGTTTGAAAGAAGATAGGTTTGGTGTAATAATATCAGAGCCAAGTGAAATTAATCCAAAATATCATCATGTTAGGGAACAATATAATGAAAGTATGAAAATTTTGGAATCAAAAGATTATGACTTAATAAGTTATGATGAAACAAACGAGTGGAAAAAACAAATTCAAGCACTAGTTTAATTCAACACCCAAATTAGATTTTGAATTTTGTATCAAGTGTATTTGGATCAAAATTCCGTTTCTTCAATTCTATTTCAACATCGTCAGCAACAATATCTAAAACTCTTTCAAGAAGTTCCTTATTATGCGTAATCCATTCCCCACAAAACGATAGAATGTCTTGATCTATCTTTCCATATTGTTTCTTTAATCGTTCTGCTTCTTTTGGAATCCGTCGTACTGGAATTGGTTCCATAGGTATCCTTGCAAGGGTATTTTCGTCAGGGGTTTTATCTGAATAATACGCTACAGGCGCAGAAATTTTATGAATGATCAAAATGGTAGATTTGACTGCTAATATTGTATCTAGGCAATCAGGGCATTGATCATGAAAATTAACAAAAAACCTACCTGTCCTTTGGAATTTTCCTAGTGTTTACCATTATTCTAATGATTATGTTGGCACAAACAGTTGCATTAAACCAGCTTTCAGTTTTCCAAGAATTAAAAGAAAATGAATTAGAATGGGGTAAAAATATTCTTGAACAATGTAAATTGCCTCACGAAAGATATGCCGAAATGAAAGAACACATGTTCAGGGCAGAGCAAGAATTACTTAATGGCAATCCCATTAATGCTGCAAAACACTTCAATGTCGTAAGACCACTTTTAGGAACATGTGCATTTGAACTAAGTGGAAAACCTCATCCATTTGAAACAGCCTTTGGTCAAACAGTATTGATTTTGGATAGTATTACCGGAGGGATTACTCTTGTATTATTTTTGCGTGATGTATTAACTCGAAAATCATCTTCTAAAGGATTATCCAACTAATCATAATGTATCGTCTAACTAAGTTACATCGTATTCCTAAATATGTTGTTTAGTAGTGCCTTCTACGAGTGTCATTATCATCATGTACCCAGTGATTGTGGTTTCTGCCACAATTTTGACATTTACAACACTGGCAATCATCTCTGAATGCCTTTCTAGTAGAATCAATTCCTTTCACAAATCGTATCTGGTTTCTTTTACTCATGCTGAAAAGTAGCATCAGAACTCCTGCTGGAACAAAGACGGTACCAATCACGCTAGCAGTATCGAAACTTCTAACATCTGCTACATAGAAGATAATCAAAATTCCAATCGCAAGAACAATTGCTCCTGCAAGTGCTAGCTTTGGGCGGGCTCTGCCACGTCTGTTGTCATTTGGGTCGCGATTATGATTCTTGTAACGACGAAACCCCATTAATTTTTGTAAATTTTTCTAAATATTAAGGATTTACGTTATGAAAAACCCAAGGAGTATAACTTACGACATAACCTAGTTGCGTCGTGTTTTTGTGAAGAAGTGGGTGGATTTCCCTTTTTGATGATGTATGGTAAAAAAAAGATGGCGCATTAGGCGCCTTTGAGTTTAGAAAGCTGATGCGTAGCCAAATGAGAGCAATAATAATGAAAGTGCCCCCATTACGGCAACAACATATTTTGCTGTCAGACTCTTAATGGGGATTCGGATCATAATACAATATTTTTCAAAAATTTTTAAAAATTTTTTTCAGCTGCTAAGCTGATGTTTAAGCTTTGGAGTTGAACTTCATAAAGTCAATTCAAGTTTGAAAGATTCTGCTCTAAATCTGCAGCAAGCTTTTCGTAATCACCTCTGCATTTCCCAATTTGTTGTAGTTTTTTCTTTTCAACATCGTCTAAGCTCTTATTCATCTGTCCGCATACCCTTTCAATCTCATCTCGTCCATAACAAAGAGTCTGTAGTTTTATTTCCAGATGTGTTTTGCCATATGTTCTATGTACTGTGTTATGTCAGAAATCAGTTTTTCTGCAAAACCATTTTCGAGATATTCTTTTGATGATATTTCCATTCTGTCGACAATTTCTCGAGTTCGTTTATGTTCCATGAGCATGGTAGCAATCGGACCAATGTGCGTTGACATACCACGATTTTCAAGCTCAGGAAAAAGTGAATCTTCTTTCCTTCCATGGTGACACATGTCCAAAATTTTTTGCAAAATCAAGTGTGGACAACAGAATAGATTCAGGGATCTTCTTTCCGTTTTTTAATAACTGGAGTATAACTCATTGTTTTTAGCACCTTTTCTATCAAATCATGATCCTTTCGCAACGATTCTATAGATGTCATCAAATCAGACAAATCATCAAAAATCAAATTTAAATCTAATTCAGAACTTCAATTAAAAATAGAGATTTAGTAATGGGTATAGTCCCCATGCAACTCGTTTTCTAGTTTTTCTACAATGTCCATCTGACCTCCCTTGTTGTCAAAGCTCACCAAAAGTAGGTGGTTTTCACCAAGTGGCATCGTAACTCTTCTTAGCTTCTCATAAACTGCAAGTACGTACCTGCCTTTACCTATCTTGTGCGATAGCTGTGCTCTGACCTTCCACGAATTAACCGAATATTTCAGTGATTCTCGCGTTTCATCTTCCGTCAACAGATTCACCACTCCCTTACGCTGCCTTGAGCAGATCACATTTCCTTCCATGTCACACACCCTTGCATGCCGTATGTTGTCGTCAAGATCCATTACTCTGTCCAAAAGATGCTCAAATTCCATGTGTGGTATAATAACGTGGAATCTTGATAAAAGAATTCTGTTATTGATAGCGGCTCTTTATTTTTTGTTGATGCTCTTCTCTTGAATGATGCAATCTGTCTTTTTCATGTATGAACTCTTTACCACAACCGCTACATCTGACAATGGTTCGGCGGTGTACTCGTCTTGCGTGACTGATCAGATCGGCATAATTCTCAAATTTCTCCTTGCAGTCCTCACAAACGTTTTTGCTGCGACTAAACAGATCCAATCCAATTAATTACTCAATTTAACTATAAAAGATTTTTAAAAAACTAATTAGGGCTCACTTTTTTACCGTTTTCTTAGGAAGAGACTTTGACAGCTTTATCTTCTTTTTAGTCTCCTTGTGGTCGTTTTTTACTTTTTCTTTTGCCTTGGTAGGTTCTGCAATCTTTGTGGGATCAAACGAAAATGATGTGCTGGCCGTCTCGACATCACTTGTTCCGTATTGTGCTATGACAGTATAGGTGTCTTTACCCCACTTTGAGGTGTCTGTTATAGAAACAGAAAATGTACCATCATCATTTACTGGAACGACGTTAAGAAAGAGAATCTTTTTTGTCGAGCTTAGTACGGTAATCTGCAAATCCCTGTCTTTTTCATACGGCTTTACTTGACCTGATATTACGATGGGTTCGCCTGTACCATAGCTGGACTTGCTTGTTTTAACTAGTGCAGTGTATGTGCCGGTACTTGCAATTCCTTGTTGGTAAAAATACGCATAAGCTGTGTATGGTGTAACCAGTAATACCAGTCCTAAAATAACAGCCAACAAAGATTTGCACTTCATTTTGTTGCAAATAGTTACGTCGATTTTCGATAAAAGATTTTTGTAGTCATCAAGTAACTAAGATAATGCACACGTCATACCTCAAACTTCAAGAAAACCTAGCCTGCAAAGTTGTAGCAAAAGACTCATTTAAATCAATAAAAACAATCTGTGGAGTAGACGTATCATACAAAAACAAAACAGCATTTGCTTCTGCAGTCATCGTTGACAAAAAAACATTCCAACTCATTGAGTATGTCAACTTCAAAAATGTAATAACTTCACCATATGTACCAGGACTTTTGTTTTTACGGGAGGCTCCTCCTGCCATGGCTGCGTTAGGTTCGTTGAAAAACAATTATGATCTCTTGATGGTGGACGGACACGGCCAGCTACATCCTCGCAAATGCGGCTTGGCTTGCTATCTTGGACTAGCTTTGAACAAACCTACCATTGGTGTCGCAAAAAACCTTCTTTGCGGCAAGATAAAAAATGAGTTTGTCCTAGTCAACGGTGAAATACTTGGTGCTGTAGTAAGAACCAAAAAAACCGTATTTGTAAGTGTGGGGCATAAAATCAGTCTCAAAACAGCTGTGCATATAGTGGCAGAAATGATAAAGCCTGGCCAGTGGCTTCCAGAACCATTACGTATTGCGGATCACTACTCAAAAACTCAACGTAAATGATTTTTGAAATTCCATGCATATATCACTATTACAAGTGAAGCTGCAAGAATTATTACTGAAATTGAAAATTCAGGAACCACGTGGACTTCATTTAATCTACTAATGCTTAAACTAGGAGAACGGCCACCCGCCAATTGCATAAATTTTGTCATTTATGGCGTGATCCCCGATCTATGAGATGCAGTTTTCATTATGTGTGTCTTTTCCATCTAAAATGTTTTTGACGTGCTGCATCTCAGGCTGCGGCGTGCTTTATCCTACAGGGTTAGGGATTTGCTGCTTCAATTTTAAATCTTGAATAGTGCTATAACACAGATCTTGCATGGAACTACAAAAACTACGGAATTCAATTGATGGCCAAGTATTCACAGAAGAAGAGATTCTTAACTATTACTCCGTTGATTCTAGCTTTTACCAAGTAAGGCCAAAAGTAGTAGTTGTACCAAATAACACCGCAGACATCATCAAAACAATGAGGTTTGCAACAAAAAACAAGATCTCAGTTACTCCTAGAGGAGCCGGCACGGGCCTGGTAGGTAGCGCGCTAAATGACGGAATAATCGTAGACATGAAGAATTTTGATAAAATAAAGATCGGAAAAAATTTCGTAGTTGTTGGTGCAGGTACAACAAAAGGAAAACTGGATCAAGAACTGGCCAAACACAAAAAATTCCTAGGCCCAAACCCGTCAGTTGGACCCTACTGTACCATTGGAGGGATGATAGCAACAAATGCAAGCGGAAGTAGATCCATCAAATATGGAAGTATGATCGATAACCTGCTCGAAGTTACGATTGTAACAGGAAAAGGTAAGACAGTCAAACTACCATCGAAATCGCATATTGCAGACTCGGTTCTTCGTCTTGCCAAAAGTATTGACAAAAACAGATTTCCACAGGTTTCAAAAAATTCATGTGGATACAGACTGGATGCTGTATCAAACTACAATGACTCGCACAAAGTAATATCTGCCTCAGAAGGAACACTTGGCATAATAGTTTCTGCAAAATTGCGCATCTTTAGGCTGCCTCAGAGTCGAACTCTACTGGTTCTAGGCTATCATTCCATTAAAGAGGCAATAAATGACTGTGTAAATCTGGTAAAACTCAGTCCATCGGCTCTTGAATTCGTAGATTACTCCATTATGAAGAATTTTAAGACAAAGTTTCCAAAAAGAATAAACTGTCTTTTATTCGTAGAGTTCGATTCACAAATACATAATAGCATATATGCGCTCAAAGCGATCTCAGCTGGCAAAATATTGAGGAAATTAGATGACTCAAAATCAATTGCAAAATGGTGGAATTTTAGAAATTCAGCTCTGTATTTTAGCTTGAAAAATCTTCTTGCGGGCCAGTCATCGCCTCACATAATTGAAGATGCAGCAGTGCCAATAGAAAAACTACAAGAATTAATCTTGGCCGCACAAAAACTGCCAAAAATGTTCGGCACCAAACTCGTAATGTATGGTCATGCGGGAAACGGAAACATACACATCAGACTAGCCATGCAAAAAAAGAACAGAGCTACAATCAATAAGGTCGCAAAGGTGTTCTTTTCTAGGGTAATTCAACTTGGAGGAACAATTACCGGTGAACATGGAGACGGAATTGCACGAACAAACTATGTCAGACTCCAGTATGGCACAAATAATTACAAAACATTTACCAAATTAAAAAAACACTTCGATCCAAAACTAATTCTTAATCCAAACAAAATAATCAAGATTCATGGAAAGCTGACGACATCTTCTTTAAATGAAGTTAGACCATAAGCACATTCTATTGAACAATATGTAGAATCTGGTGCTACGTTGTCCAACACTTTACCACATTTCTTACAATATTGCTTTTCCATACTGTTTGCGCCAAATGATTGTCTATAACATATTATGATTTTAAAATGAACACACAGTTTTTTGAATACAAAATATGGATCCTAAGACTAAATTTCCTTTTTTTCATATGTGAGTATAAGCATATCATGAGAGGAATCCAAAGAAGCTTGCAAAGATGTTTCCTATCTGGTCTATGAAATTCACAGATTTGGCAGATTCATGATCTGCTTTTGGAACCTCAATTTGGGTGGACACTTCGATTACTGGAGAGACTACTTGTTGCTCATGAGGCTTTTTGTTGCTTTGAACTAGGTTTTCTTTGGCCTTTTGTAAGTTAGTCTGCACATGGGAATCTTGGTTCTGGATGGACTCGTAGATAGAAATTGCCTCATCAATGCGACCAAGTTGCGCCAATGCATTTGCCTTGTTGTTTAGCGCAGGCACAAACTCAGGATCGGACTCGAGAACAATATTGTAATATTCTATTGCAACGTCAAGGTGGCCTAACTTTGCATGTGCAGTTGCTTTGTTTGTGAGGGCCTCAATGTTGTTTGGGTCTTTGATTAATGAATCATCAAAGTATGAAATTGCCTCTTCGTAATTACACAACCGCATCAGTGCCGGGCCCATCCCATCATAATACAAGATGATGTAAGAATACTCGCTTACATCGCAGCTCAAAATCATCTTGTTTAACATTTCGCCAAGCTCTCGGTCTTCTACTGAGAGATTATCTGCTTCATCTTCCTGATGTGAATCATTATCTGATGAAATAATCTGAGTACTGCCATTATCAATAAGCTTGGTTGGTGTTACTTGTGGTGATGGTGTTTGAGGTGTTGTCAGAGTCTTCTGGTTGTCTTGTGGAATGCCATGCTGAGTTTGAACCATATGTGGATGGGCTGAGCTTTTCGAATTTTGAGGCAGTATCTGTGGCGAACCTACAAACTCGAATTCGACTTGTTGTTCTGATTCACCGTAATGTGCTTTTGCATAGTACTTGCCTGCAGTCTTAAAATTTACACCATTCTTTGCCAAAAAAGAAACAGAAAATTCCAAATCGGTGCTTATCTGTGGAGTGTAAAATCCAGTCGGAAAACCACTCTGATCATAAATTCCAATCAGAATGGTAGGCTCGTCAATTTCGGAAACAATTCCAGAAACAGTGATGAACTCGTTGTCAGAATATGTGTACTTATCTGTATCCAAAAAAATAACTTCGGGTTTTACTTGTGGTAGGTGCTGCAGTTCAGGCTCTGGGGCCGTTCCAACGATTTCAAAAGTGAGACTGTCTGTATTTTTTCCATAATCAAACTCAATTAGGTAGATTCCAGATTTGTCATAAAAAGGAGAATCAAGGGATATTGTTTTGGCAAAGCTGTTATCTTGAAGCTCAACGTTATTAGCAGAAAGTATTACACCGTCAGGGTCATAGATGCTCATCGCAATTACGGGCATCTTGCGTTCCAGAACATAACCAAAGACCTCCATGGTTTCACCTGGTAGATATTGAGGCTTGTCGGTTGCAACCACTACCCACGACTCATCTGCAAAAACAGGCACCATTGAAAGGGTAATTGATAGGACAATGAGCAGTGATCTGGCGCCCAAATCAGCTGTGCAAGCCTAATTTTGTATTTAATAATCTCGTAGAATTTCTACTTGTTCTTTTTATGCAAGAAATTTCGTATAGTTCAAAGCAGGTGATCGGATCATACCACTAGATGTTACTATTCTAAGGAAAGTGGTTAGTTGAAGGTATCTTTTTCAGTTTTCGCAGTGTTTGTATCAATGTGTCTGCTTGGGCAGGCAGCAGCTGGCTTTTCTCCAAAAACCCCACAAGATACCTTACCTGTTGTTTTGTCTGGATGTGACGCCACATATGATTGTCAAAGCAAGACGACAATAAAGCGCACTGCTAGCTACACCATAAATCTAAAAGAGTCTCTTAACATGGACAGCAACGACAAAAAACCTTCCAGCAAAAAAGACACTGACGACAAATCTACCAAAAAACAACAAAAGGAGAAAAAACCAGTAAAAAAAGAAAAAGCTACTTCTAAAAAACTCAACGATGATCTAAAAAAGAAGTTTGAACAAATAAAGAAAAAACCGAAAAAAGATTCATCCTCACAAAAAACCAAGCCGCAAAAAACAAAACACGATGCTGTCAAAAATTCCATAAGCAACATACGATAGAAAAATAACTGGCAAACCCACGAACAACTCAATTGATAATTCGAAGAACCAAACCAAGCGACAAAAAACCGATCCTTTCATTCTTGCATAAAACTTTCCAGTGGGGTGACTATATCGAACGTGTGTGGGATATGTGGTTAGCAAGAAAGACGTTACTCACAGTTGAAGAAAATAAAAAACCTATAGGAATCGGAAACGCATCACTTTCAAAACATCAGGTTTGGATAGAAGGCCTCAGAATCCATCCACAATTCAGAAGGAAAGGCTATGCAAGCAAGCTGGTATTACACATAGAAAATATTGCAAAGAAAAGGGGACGAAGGATTTCAAGGATGCTGATTGCACAAGGAAACGCTAGGTCGATGAGGATGGCAAGATCCCTTGGCTACAAAATAGAAGACAAATTCTGGCTATACAATATGCGACCAAAAAATCACCAAACCTCTGCACTAATTGCAACAAATATACGTCAGCTGGGTGATCTGGCAAACTCAAACACATACTCAGAGTCCTGGAAGTGGTTGCCACTAGATAAACCGACTCTGAACAGATTGATCAAAAAAGGGCGCGTTATAGTGGCAATAAAAAGAAAAAAACCTATCGGCGTTGGAATATGGAACGAATCTGACTTGGACGAAGATGTCCTGCAGCTTGGTTACATAAACGGCACAAAACAGGGTATGAAAATGATCCTGCATTTTATGCAAAACAAGGCCAGGCAGACGAAATCAAAGAGAATCCAAGTACTGGCGCGACAAAAAACCAGATTCGACGCAAAGGAGCTTGATAGAAGGATGCTTTTTTGTCTAATGAGAAAAGATCTCTAGGCCGATATCCCCTCGCATGCTTGGATAAACCACCGTGGCAGATCGTTTCTTTGATAGTATACCATTCGTTCCGCCTTGGCGTCCAAAACATACGTCATTGCATGGTCACCTACATGTCTGATGCTTCGTCCTGCCATCTGTAACAGTCTGTATGCAGATTTAAGATAGTATCTTCGATGATCCGGCTCGGAATCGTAGATCTTTTTCATGCGCAGATCGTCGACTGTAGGATAGTATGGCGCCTTGACAATTATCTGGAATCTGCTGTCGTCGTCTGCAAGGTTGACGCCAGATTCCAAACCAGGTGAAATGAGGACAGAATTTGTAATCTTTCTGTGTGCGGATATTGCCTCTGATTTGTCTTGGCCTTTTTGGAGAGGCAACAACCTCAACTTTAGCTCAGGTGAGATATGTTCTAAAATATAGTCCATCTGTGAATAGCTTGTAAGAAGAATTATTCCACGCTGGTTGCTTCTAAGCTTCAAAATGGCTTCGATCTGAGATATTATCTTGTCTGGTAGTATGGATTCTGAATTTGATTCTACATATTCGGTTTTTAAGAATACTACCTTGCGGTTTTCAACAGGTATGTTAGAATCTTCATTGATGAAATAGACTTCGTCCTTTCTAAAACCTGTTTCTTTACAGAACAACTCCAAGTTTATTGTGGCCGACATGAACAAAGTCACATCAAAGGTTGAGCACAACTCATCCATGAACCAGTGGATGTGCCATGGTTTTATAGTCACTTCATCAAAGTTATGTCCTCTTCTTTGGTCTTGGAATTTTGATTGTACGTCAGTTATGATGTAGTTTTGGTCGGCAGACTGGAGGCCTTTTTGGAGAATCTTCATCTTTGTTGAATAATTTTTGAGATCATTTAGGACAAAATGGTTGATGTATTTGTGATCAAATTTGCATTCCACGTGTTCTTTGCATCGCAAAAACTCTTTGGTCCTAATGTATTCCTTTACTTTGCTGCATGAAGAACAGTTCTCTGCTATCTTGATGCCGTGTTTTATACAGTTGGTGTGTTTTTTGATGTGTTCTTCTGATTGCAGATAGAGTGTGTGTTCGGCGCATTTTTTTATTGTGGCCTCTCGCTTTTTGAATGCCTCTGCAAAAGAAGCTACATATTCTTTTATCTCGTTGATGTCAGAATTAACCGAAAATCTGGGCATCTCAACTCCCAGCAATTCACCGTAGAATCCATTGAGGTTTGTTGAAAGCTGGTTTGCCAATTCTTCATCTAATTCGTGTGCCTCATCACATACAAGAAGCCTTCTTTGAGGCATCTCTTCACCTGATAAGAGATGCGAAAGATACGATGCATACGAGTAGACTACAAAGCTTGATTTTTTGCCGATTTCAATTTGGTCGTAGTAAGCGCACTTTCTTGGTGTATCTTGTCCTACAACGATCTCACCGATTGTGCCCTTTTTAGATACTGCATAAAACTCTGGCTGGGGCTTGAAGGTGCAATCATTGCAATATCCTTGTGTACAGTCAAAGACCCGGTTTGTTTGCTCGCACAAAAACCGCTTTTTTCCGCGTACGGTGTTAAAAAATCCGAATTCATCTTTGTACTGATCCTGCAAAAGTACAGTCGATGTGAGTATGGTGGAGGACCTCATGTATAACGAGAGCGCTATTGCAATCCAACTTTTCCCAGTTCCGGTAGGCGCAGAAAGTAAGATCTTTTTGTATCCGGATTCTATTGCGTGCTGAATCTTTTTTATTATCTCGTACTGTTTTGGTGTCGGAGTTTTGCCTGTGAACTGGCCCACAAGATCGAGTGCCTCAGTAAGAGATATGGGCTCCCTTGGCCTTTTTAGATCGATCTGGGGGTAGCTGCTACGAACACGTCTACCTAATGCATCAAACTGCAACACAAACCACCAATATGGTACGCATATAATTGTAAAATTTGAATGAATTTGAGCTGACTTGTACTCAACACTTGATCAATCAAATCCTTGATATCATAATGTAAACTCGTTAATAATATGAAAGCAAAGTTTGCTACCTCATGCATTGCATGTGGAGACAAGATCACACCTGGCAAGGAAATAGCAAAAAATGAAGACGGAAAATGGGTTCACAAACACTGTGCACCAGAACAAGAGCTACTTTAATCCATTTAGTTTTGCAACGTCGTGACTAAAAATCAATACCTCTCTTGCCGTTTTATCATTTGACATACCATATTTCCAGTCAGGGTATAAAATTACGTAATCAGAATAAATTTCGTGAATCTGCTTTGAATTATTATATGACAAAATCCATTTGTCGCGTCGTTTGAGTATCTTTGCGAGTTCTTGATGATCAAATTCTTTGTGCAAATCGCCTTTTCTGCCGTAGAGCTTGCTGTCTATGAGATAAGGTGGATCCACATACAACAAAATATCTTTGTGCCTGGAAATTGAATCTCTAAAGTCTGCATGCTCCACTGTCAAATTATCAATTTTGAAGCTACGTAACCTCTCAATAGATGATTTGGTAAATCTCGGATTATCATCCTTGCCACCAGACGCCATACCTCCACAAAGTGTGGAGCCTGAAAATGATGATCTATTTAAAACGAAAAATAAAGTGGCGCGCTCCAAGCTGTTGTCTGATTCCAGTTGAGCTTGCTGTAATTTGTAGAATTTTTTACGTGTTAGCGGATGATATGTTTCTACGCTGTCTGCTAACCGATCTGGGTCTGTCAACAGGTGCTTCCAAAAATCTACTAATGGTTGAAAATTATCATAACCATAAACTCTGATGCCGTTTTGCGCACAAAAGATCTCAAAAGAGCCTCCTCCAAAAAACGGTGAACATAGTGAAGTTGTCTTCGGCGGTAAATATTTTGAAATAATTTTTACTGCCCTTGATTTTCCTCCTGGATAACGTAATGGAGACCTAACTCGTAGTAATTCTTTCAATACTGTCTTTGGCACACTGAATCTAGATACTAGTTGATTATAGATTTACGGATAAAAAAGGATCAAATTGTAAATCATTTTATTTGATAACATAGTATAGCATCTATCTTGATTGAAAACGAAAACACTTGGGCGCGAGCAGTACAAAATAACACAACTGATGAGTTTCACAAAAAATTTGATCAAGCACTAGAATCACTTAAAAAAGAGCTTGGTAAAACATACCCCTTAGTAATTGGTGGAAAAGAGGTCCAATCAGACAAAATCTTTGAGGTAAAATCGCCGTCTGACACAAGAATAGTTTTAGCTAAATTTCCCCTTGCGACAAAAGAACAAACAGAACAAGCTATTGAAGCAGCAAAAGAGTCGTTTCCAGAATGGAGTGCCACCCCATACCAGCATCGTGTTGGCCTATTCAGGGAAATTGCAAGCCAATACTCGGCACAAAAATTCAGTCTGGCTGCCATAGTGAGCATGGAGAATGGCAAAAACCGTCTCGAAGCAATGGGTGAGATAGATGAAACCATAGATTTTCTTCGATTTTATGCAGATCAGCTGGAGTCAAATCAAGGTTTTATCAAGCCTACAAAAAGCGCAAACCCAAATGAAAGGACGCAGAGTGTTCTAAAACCATATGGCGTTTGGGGAATAATCTCACCCTTTAACTTTCCATCTGCGATCGCAATTGGAATGAGCAGCGGCGCTCTAATTACCGCAAACACCGTAGTCCTAAAACCGGCAAGCGACACACCGCTTTCGGCCTTCAAATTTGTAGAACTAATTTACAAAAAAATTCCGCCAGGTGCAATAAACTTTGTCACAGGGCAAGGCTCCGTCGTAGGCCAAGCCATCATTGAAAGCCCTCATGTTAGCGGAATTGCATTTACGGGCTCAAAAGAGGTTGGAATGTCTGGATATAGAGCCTTTACAAGCAAAGCTCCACGACCGTTCATATCTGAAATGGGCGGCAAAAATCCTGTAATTGTTACAGATTCTGCAGATCTCGAAAAAGCAACTGATGGCGTACTGCGGGCCGCATTTGGGTATGGTGGACAAAAATGCAGTGCTTGCTCACGTGTATACGTGCACAAAAAGATCGCAGACCAATTCACGCAAAAACTTGTCTCCAAAGTTCAAAACCTAAAGATAGGCCTTCCTTGGGAAAAAGACACTTACCTTGGACCAATAATCAACGAAGCTGCAAAAAAGAAATTCCTGCAAGCAGTAGAACAGGCAAAAAAAGACGGAAAGATAATCTTTGGTGGCGAGACACTTGAAGATGGCATCTACCAAAACGGTTACTATGTGAAACCAACCATTGTGACAGGCCTGCCAAAAGACCACAAATTAGTCAAAGAGGAGCTGTTCTTGCCATTTTTATGTATCCAAGAATTTGAAAATTTTGATGATGCAATAAGGCAAGCAAACAACTCCGAGTACGGCCTCACCGCAGGCATATTCAGTCAAAACAAAAAGGAGATCGACGAGTTCTTTTCAAAAATAGAGGCTGGAGTCACGTACGCAAACCGTGCTCAAAGTGCAACGACGGGCGCAATGGTGCAGGCGCAACCATTTGTGGGGTGGAAGAGCTCCGGCATTTCGGGCAAGGGTGCAGGCGGCTCTTATTATCTGACGCAATTTTTACGAGAACAAACACAGACAATCTGCAACGAGAGCTAGAAAAACAAGAGGATATTTTTATAATTATACTCAATATGTGATTTGTGTATTCTAATATCTCACAGATGAGCTTTGAGATATCACAAAAACAAAGAAACTTCTTGGCTCAAGTAGATCAAGTGTGCCGATCGATTCGAAACGACGAAGAAAAATCCTACCTCCAAGAAAAATTAAACAACAAAGTAATTCCCCAATTCCGCAGAATTGGCATGCTTGGATGTCCGATATCGAAAAAATATGGCGGTCTTGGCTATGACATCCTCACTTATGCGCTTGCACTGGAACGTATAGGTAGAGAGGGAAACTCACTTAGGACGTTTTTTTCTGCACACATCTCAATCGGCCAAATGGTTTTACAGTCGTGGGCAAACGAAGAACAGAAAAAACAATACCTGCCAAAGACGACATCCGGAAAATCAATCATGGGTTTTGCGCTCACAGAGCCTGCAGCGGGAAGCGATCCGGCGTCGATGCAAACAAAATTTGAGGAAAAAGGAGGAAATTATATTCTCAATGGAAAAAAACACTGGGTCGGCAACGGAACTTTTGCCAAAGTGATTACGACCTTTGCAAAAGACTCTGACGGAAAAATCTCTGCATTCATAGTAGATGCCGATTCACCAGGCTTCAAAGCACGAGAAATGAAAAACAAAATGGGTTTGCTGACAGTAAAGAATGCCGAAATCACATTTGAGGATTGCATAATCCCAAAAAAGAATCTTCTTGGACAAAGGGGGCAGGGCCTCAGCATCGCATTCAGCGCACTGATTGATGGTAGGCTGAGTGTGGCTGCAGGAGCAATAGGAGTCATGGAAGACTGCCTTGCAGAATCTGTCTCATACTCAAAGAAAAGACACCAACATGGCGGACCACTGGCAAAAAAACAGCTGATTCAGGAACACATTGCACGCATGGTGACAAATATAGAAAGCTCGCGCTGGCTAGTCTACAAAACTTGTGACGCGAGGCAGAAGCTACACGACTACGTTGAAAAATTCAAACAAAAAACAACACAGTGGCAGCAAAAGCTAAATCGACACAACAAACAATACTCGCAACTAAGAAAAGAAGCAGACAATTTTACATCGATTGCAAAATTCCATGCAAGCAACTGTGCATTTGACTCTGCAAACAGAGCAGTTCAAATATTTGGTGCCGAAGGATACAAAAAAACAAGCAGAGTTGCAAGGCACTTTCTTGATTCGCGTGCAATCGTCATTTATGAGGGTGCGAATGAAGTACTAGAGCTGAAGATAGGCCTCAACCAATTGGGTGATCAGTACAGGGCCTACTGAGCTGCAGCACACGCCTCATGCATCACTGAAATTCCTTCACTGACCTGTTCTTCAGTGATTATTAATGGAGGAATTATACGAATAGCTTTTTGACCCGCTCCAAGTCCCAGCAAACCATGCTCAAACATATTTAGCAATATCTTGTCTCGCTTTTCTTTTGATTCACATTCTACTCCGATCATCAAACCAAGGCCCCTGACATCGGTTATCCCTTTTTTACCAACAATTTCTGAAAATCCTTTTTTGATGAGCATGCCCATCTTCTCTGCGTTTTCCAATAATCTGTCACGTTTTATTACGTCGATTATCCTGGCACCTACTGCCAGATCAATTCTTGCACCACCACCCCACGTACTTGAAATCACACCTCTATCTGTTGGTTCCAATCTCTTATCAAAAGCAGTGGCACCAACCTGAAGAGCTTTTGCTATGCTCATAATGTCAGGTTTCACACCATAATGCTCAAAGGCCCACCATTTTCCCGTGTGTCCCAAACCCGATTGAACCTCGTCTAAAATCAATGGAACGCCATAACTGTCTGCAAGTTTTCTTAGATTTTGGATGAATCGTCTGCTTGCAACAATATAGCCACCCTCTCCTTGAATCACCTCGCTTATGATGAAAGCTACTTTGTTTTCTTTGAGAATTTTTTCGGCCGCGTCAATTTCTGGATCATCATCTGTTGTGCAAAATTTGATCCTAAGTACTGGCAGTTCCGGGAAATTGAATTTGTAGACTGGCTTGCTTGAAGTAAACGTAAGGGCACCAAGAGTCCTTCCATGAAACGCGTTATTACAACCGATTCCAGCTAGCGGCCCCATCTTTCGGTAGGCAATCTTTAATGCGTTCTCCACCGCCTCGGCCCCGCTGTTTATGAAAAACACCTTGAAATCCGGAGGCAGAATTGTGGTAAGCTTTTCTGCAAGTATGGCGTGTTCTTCAGTGTAAAAATCCTGGCCTGCTATCTTGTGTGCTCCATTTGTAGAGTATTCCTTTAGTACTTCCAAAATATCCGGATGGGAATATCCAAGTGGACAGGCTCCAACACTTGATGTAAAATCCAAATATTCATTTCCATCCACATCTTCAATAATGCAGTCGTGGCCTCCCTTTATGACAAGTGGATACATAAATGTGGAATCATAAGTACGAGCTTTCATAGTTGATATTATTCTGGAGGCGATCGGACCAGGTGGCGTAATCTTGATGTGATGTCTCATGAACTAATTAGCAAGTAATAAAATAAAAACAAACCAGTAGTCACAAAAACAATTCCTGCAAGCGTGCCTGATCTTAAGTGAGTCTTGATTCGAGCTGTTTTTTAATAATCTTTACTAACTGATCCTTAGTCTTTCTTCCCGAACTGATCACTTTGGCATCATCTATTATATGGATCTCATTGTACTCTGGGTTTTTTGTGTACTTGACTCCAATGTCGTTTGCAATTATCATATTGGCATGAGACTCTTTCATTTTGTTTCTTGCAGATTCAATGAGCTTTTGTTTTGACACGTTTGCTTCTGCTTTGAATCCTACGAGGAAAACATCTTTCTGAAGTTTTTTGATCTGATCAATTATCTTTGGTGCTTTGCGAAGTTTGATGACAAGACTTTCTTTTGTGCTTTTGATCTTGGTTCTGCTTTGCGTTTGTACGGTGTAGTCAGCTGCAGCAGCTGCCATTATCACAATATCAAATTTTTTCTGCTTGAGTTCTTTTATGGTTGCATCAAACATTTCTTGCACCGTCTTTACCGAAATCACCCTGGCACCTTTTGGTGGCTTGGCAGTACCAGGACCATACACCATTGTTACCTTGCAGCCTGCGGAAACAAGCTCGGCCGCAAGCAAAACACCTGTCTTACCAGTGCTTTTGTTCGTAATTACGCGTACTGGGTCAATCTGCTCAACTGTGGGTCCAGCTGTAATGAGAACGCGCTTTCCTGCAAGGATCTTGGAGTGCCCAAACCTCCTTAGGATGTAATCAAGCACATCTTCTGGTTCTGCGGCCTTTGCCTTGCCTTCTACCATGTTTGGCTCGATAAATTCGACTTTATCTTTCAAAAACTCGACGTTTCGCAAGACTGCGGCGTTTTCGTACATTGCTTCGTGCATTGCAAGTGCCATCAAAATTGGGATCTTTGCACCAAAGCCGACGGTCAGAACTGTAGAAACAGGTGTGTCGTCAATGCCGTTTGCCAATTTGCCAAGAGTATTTGCAGTAGCAGGATATACCACGATAAGGTCTGATTTATTGTAGTCTGCGAGTCGTATGTGTTCAAGATCTCCTGTGAGTTTTGTAATTACTTTGTTTCCTGTTGCCCATTTGAAATAATCAGGTTGGATCAGCTTTGTTACTGCATCACTGGCAACGCAAGTGACATCTGCACCATGTCTCATCAAGAGTCTTGCAAGCTCTATTGCTTTGTACGCAGCTACACTTCCGGCAACGCATAAAACTATCTTTTTACCTGAAAGCTCTGTACCATGCGATTCTACAATATCCAATGAGGGATGTTTGGCTCTAACTACCAACTTCATTCAAGAGCTTTTCAAGCTCTGATTTATCCATTGAAAACCAGTTCTCTTTTGTAGGAAAACGGCAAGTTTCCACATCAAGTTTGTAATTTGTTAGCGCCCTTGTTATGTCGTCTGATAATGAAAGATAGCGTTTGACAAATTTTGGCTTGAGCTTGTCATACATGCCAAGCACGTCATGAATAACCAAAACTTGGCCGTCGCAATATTTTCCAGAACCTATCCCAATGGTCGGCACAGAAACACTCTCTGAGATAATCTTTGAGACCTCGGATGTCACCATTTCTAGTGTGATGCTAAATACGCCTGCTTCTTCAAGTGCCTTGGCATCCTCGATGAGCGTGAGTGCTGCATCCTTTGTCTTTGCCTGGACACGGTATCCTTGCGCCAAAGTTGTAGTTTGAGGCTGGAATCCAATATGTCCCATCACTGGTATGCCAGTATCTACTATGGCACGAATAGTTGGTGCGACAACCTTGCCCCCCTCCAGTTTCACTGCGTCCGCACCAGCCTTGATCAATCTGCCAGAGTTTGCTATTGCGTCTGATGCGCTTGCCTGATACGACATAAACGGCATGTCTGCAACAACTAGTGCATTCTGTCTTGCTCTACTGACAGCTTCTGTAAAAAGAACCATCTGGTCCATAGTGACTGGAATTGTGTTTTCGTAACCAAGCATCACCATTCCAGCACTGTCGCCAACAAGCAAGATGTCGATGCCTGCCTTGTCACACAACGACGCAAGCGTGTAATCATAAGCGGTAATAACGGAGATCTTTTGGCCAGCTTTTTTCTTATCTACTATATCTTTGACCGATTTATGCATAAGATGCTCTCCGTGTCAAGTTATTTTTTATCTCGATTATAGAGTATGCCAGATTTCTTTTGTTATCGAAGGGGAATTTTTTTGGGTTCTTTATTTTCTTACATGTTGTGATTAGTTCCTTAATGCCGCGAACCACATTGTCAACAATGGTGATATCTGCTGTCTGCGCAGTCCTTGAAAGTGGATTCAGATCGAATGTGATCACCTTTTTTCCTGCCTTCTTTAGCGCTAATGTTCTATCTCCATCCTCTAAAGGCACAACAACAACATCTGCTACGTAAATACCATCTTTATCTACAATCCTCCTGGCGCTGTCAAGGCCAGACAGTCTCACAGAATTCCTACCATCTATTCCTAACACCAAATCTGCACCGTTCTTTCTCAAAACTCTTAGAATGTTTTCCTTTCGTTTTTTACTTGCATAAAATAAGTTGATCTCAATTTTTGCGCCTACCACTTTGGCAAGCTCAACTATCTCTTTTGGACACAACCCGGCAATATTGCCATTTACCGAAATTACTGGTGTCTTTGCTAAAAGTAATGTGATTGCAGCAGCCTTAATTGCTTTTTTGGCTGCCTTGGAAGTACGCTCCCCAATCAAATAGTCAAATGCTTCTCCCCTTCCATGCGCCATCAACCCTTCTTTTGCAACAAGGCCGCAGTCAAAGGCATGTACAAGTTTCTCCCTAATGTACAGAGATCTTGCACGCGGATGTGTTTTTGGAATTTGCGATTTCATTTAGCTAACTAATCTTGCGCCGGTGTAGTCTATTTTTGATTTGATTATTATGCCGTCTTGGTATCTTTCCAGAATATCGATAGCTTTGCTCTCAAGCTCATTTGGCACCAGAGTGAATACGGTTTCACCAAA
Source organism: Nitrososphaera sp. (assembly GCA_039938575.1). Classification (GTDB taxonomy): domain Archaea; phylum Thermoproteota; class Nitrososphaeria; order Nitrososphaerales; family Nitrosopumilaceae; genus Nitrosotenuis. The sequence continues at coordinate 24,199 of JBDUUJ010000075.1, forward strand.
AAGTGCAACACCGGATTTGATGCCATGTGAAGCAAGATCATCAATTACTGCCTTCATCTTTGGAGTGATTATGTTGACATAATTTGCAAACTCTACTGAAAAATCGTGGAATTGATCGATATTTCTTGTTTGAACTAGACTGTCAACCATCTTGCCGCCAAGACCGTTGATTGAGGCAAGTTTTTCCTTTAGAAACTGTTTTGTTGAAATTGGAGAAAAACAGATCATAATCGCAGAATATGCCTCAACAGGGATTTTTTTAATCTCGCCTATGCCCGGGGCACCACCCTTTACTCTAATCTCAAATCCGCCATGATACGAGGCAAGAACGTCGCCAAGGCCTGTTCTACACATTACTTCTGCATTGTGCGCCATCCTACCGAGGCGCTCCTTTGTGTAGTGAGTACCAAACGCCTCATTGAGTGCATATGCTAAAGAAAGTGCAACTGCAGCAGAACAACCAAGGCCGTATCCGACAGGAATCCTAATCTCGTGGTGCACATTTACAAAATAACTTCCTTCAACATTTTCCAAAAATTCTTTTAACACATATTCAGAAACCTGCGTGTTATCTGGCTGGTACCCTGTTATCTTGATCCTAAAATCAGTAAAATCAGATTCTTCTATTTCCACTGTTGTAGTAACTCCTTTTTCTATTGAAAATCCGGCTCCCAGTGAGCCCTGAAATTCCGGCTGAGCGTTTTCGTCCAGCTCGGCTTTGAAGAATCCTGTGATGTGCGCAGGGCTAAATGCGGTTCCTCTCATCTGATCCGAGTTTAAATTCTTAGAAAAATATAAGAATATGGCTTAAATTAATTAAACTAGTATAAATTGCCTAAATTCATTCGACGCCTACAAAAGATAGGTAGTAGTATCTTGGTATCGCTCCCAAAAGAATGGATTGAAGCAAATAACCTAGACAAAAGCGCACAAGTTGAACTGGAAACGTCAGACAACACCGTCTCGATTACAGTAAAAGAGGCAGAGCGACCCTCAAAGGAGGTGGTAATCTCATATCCGCTTCCACAGGAGGAAAACATAGTTGCAGACATAATTGGGGCTTACCTTCTTGGATATGACATAATCAGAATCAAAGGGAAAACAAGCATACCAATTGAGGATCGTGAAAAAATCAGAAATTCGATGCGACGCCTTGTGGGAATGGAGATCGTTGAAGAAGACTCTTCAAACGTAAATGTGCAGTTTCTTTTAGATGCTGCAACACTGAATCCACAAAAGATCCTAAAAAGAATCAGCTCCATATCTCTTGGAATGTTCAACGATATCTCACTTGCACTGAATACAGGCGACAAATCAAATCTACAGACACTTCCAAACCGTGATGATGAGGTGGACAGACAGTATTTTCTTTTGGTGAGGTTGATTCGAAGCACCATAAACGACAAAAAACTCGCTTCAACGTTTAATCTAAAAAATATCGATGTTATTGACTACAGGATTGCTGCAAACATCATGGAGACATCAAGTGACACGCTAGTCGAAATTGCAAACTCTATCTCAAACTCAAAGCTTTCAAAAAATGAATTACAAAAAATATACGAGCTAACAAAAGACATAGAACTAATTCATCAGAAATCCATTGATGCATTCATTGAGCAAAACCGCAGACTCGCAATTGATGCTATATCAACTCATAGAAAGTTTCAGAAAAAAATATCAGACATTCGCTCTTCCATAGAACAAACAAACCAATTACAAATTGATTTGCTGGATCTTCTCTACATGTTTGAAGGTGTATCCAAGTCGTGGGTGGATATTGCAGACTTGGTAAAGCCGATATACAACTAGAAAAGTTTGTTTTTTGCAGCATATGTGAGGACAGCGCAGATGGTTTTCGAATCGATTATCTTTCCTGCTTTGATCATACTGATGAGTCTTTTTAGATCAATTTTGACTACGGACATTATTTCATCTTCATCCAATGCTTGCTTGCTCACTTTTTTGAGTTTTTTTGCAACAAAGCAGTAAATGGCCTCTTTATTATAACCAACAGAAGGATAGTACGTAAGAAGATGTGTAAGTTTGCTGGCTTTGTAGCCGGTTTCTTCTTGAATTTCACGAAGTGCGCAATGTTTGGGGCTCTCACCTTTGTCAAGTGTGCCTGCGGGAATCTCCAGAATGTAACCATGCCCGAATCTATGCTGTTTTACAAGGATCACCTTGCCATTCTCATCAAATGCCAAAATTGCAGCAGCCCCGCGGTGCTCTATAATCTCACGCTTTATCTTTCTGCCACGTACAGTAATGTCGTAAATACTAAGGCCTAGAATCTTACCATCGTAAATAATCTTTTTTTTCATTTGTTGTTCTACTTGCTGATGTTATTTAATGTGTTTGATATGCCAAGTGGAGCCTTGTAGATGTTCTGGCTGATTTGATAGCATTAATCACCCATTTTTGCGGAAATGCAATTTTTTTTGGTATGAAGAGGTCTGCACTGGCAACTCCACTTACCTGCCTTATTTGTTGCGTTATGTTGTCAAGTTCAAATATGTTGTTACTATACAAAAACAAAACAATTTGGTTTTTTGCAAGAAACGGCTTTTGTAAGAATGATGATGAGAATTCTTTGTGTAGTTGTCTGAGTGTTTCTTGCATACTGCCTTGAACCCATACCAAAACCGCAAATGGGATATACTGGCCAAATTTTACAGGATCATAAATTAAGGTAAACTGAATAGCTTCGTCATTTTGTAGCTTTTTTAATGACCTCGCAATTGTCTTTGTCGAAAGGCCTGTCTTTTTTGATAGCTCATCGATTTTTGTGCGCGGGTTTTTCAAAAGATGACTGATTATCTCCAAGTCGGTCTTGGTAAGATCAGATCTAATTCCGGGATTTTCAGCTTCAAAAATGGAGAGTATTCGTACCTCTCGCATCAGGTTTTTTGCAAGTTCGATTTTTTGCCTCACATTTTCTCTTACAACTATTGCGCAAACAGTAACTCCGCCCACACAGGGGACTACAAAGAACGGTTCCCCAATCAGCTCTACTTGTTTGAGAATTTCACCTAGATCTTGCCCGGTAGTCACAATGTACAGAACATTGTAACCTAATATCTGTGGCTCTATCTTTAGCGCAAAATTCTCTATTGTTTTGTTTTTGAGCATTTTTTCTATTCTTGATTTTACTGAAGTGCCGGAAATTCCGATTTTGCTTCCAATTTGCCTGTCTGATTCTCTACAGTTATCAAGTAATCTGCTTAGGATTTTAAGGTCTAATTTGTCCAATTTGCTAATAAATGAGAATACTTTCTTATTAAATACTACTTTTTCTTACTAAAAATGTCCAAAATATTCATAATTAACACATTATACATTAAATATCAGACTCTTTTTATGATATTGTGGACTATCGTGTTCAGCTTGCCAAAAGGATGCTTGCAAACAAAAAAGGAAGTCTCATAGGCGCTGTTTTGGCAGTATCTATAGGAATTTTAGTAATTCATGTGAACTTTGTAATATTTCAAGGACTGTATGACGCAATAGTCCGGGACCTTTCAAGTTATAGATTTGGCGACATCAGAGTAACAGACGAAGAAAGTTTTATCACAAAATCCGATATCTTTTTGGTCAACTGGTTTGAGCGAATCCCATACGTCGAAGCAGCAGCGCCACGTATAGACTCTTCTGCATCAATTAACGTAACAAAAAACGGAAAAAGAATCGAAGAGTTCCGTGTACCGGTAGTCGGAGTTGATCCATTCCGTGACACCAGAGTTTCGACGGTCTATCAGACAGTAACTGAGGGTCAGTACGTCTTTTCTAGAAATTCCATTGTGGTGGGATCATCGGTTGCCCGGGATCTTGGCGACATCAGAGTTGGTGACAATCTTCGAATTAAAATAACAGACAGACATGGAGTCGATCAAATAAGGAATTTTGTTGTTACCGGAATTGTTAGCTCGCCAGGCGGTCAAGGCCTTGATACCAGCGTTATCATGCATATAGACACATTACGTGATATGATGGACAGAGACGGAGAAACAGGACAAATTCTAGTGAAATTAAATGATCCAAAAAGAGCACTCGATGTCAAAAAATTCTTCTTACAGTCATTTCCAAATGATGATTTCATCGCTGAAACAATTGAAGAATCCGCAGAGGACGCTTTGCGCGGATTTAGATCTGGAATCGCCATGATCAATATGATTGGATATTTTGGAATGATGTCTTCTGCCTTTGCAGTAGTTACGATTCAAATGATGCTTGTTTCAAGCAAGACCAGGGAGGTAGGCATCATGCGTGCGATAGGAGCAAAAAGAAAGGACATACTAATACTCTTCATAGTACAGGGAATGATGATTGGTGCACTAGGAGCAAGCGTAGGAACCGCACTTGGCCTCACATACACCTTTTACGCAAAAGAGACCAAAATGACGTTTCAGGGAAGCATCCCACTGGAGGTAAGCTACGACTGGCCAAAAATCATCCAGACGGCAGTTACTGCTTTTGGTCTTGCCGTTGCGGCTTCGATTTATCCTGCATTCAAAGCAACAAAACTTCAACCAGTGGAGGCAATGAGATATGTCTGATTTGGTCTTGGAAGTAAGGAATCTCAACAAAATCTACGGAGAAGGCGAAACCCAAGTCCACGCCTTGATCGATGTCTCATTTTCAGTCAAAAGAGGAGAATTCCTTCTCATCGTGGGCAGCTCCGGATCCGGAAAATCAACACTGCTAAATATGATCGGCCTGCTAGACAAGCCAACAAGCGGCCAGATATACATAGATGGTGTAAACACCACAAAACTTTCTGACAACCAGATATCGGCTTTTAGAAACTCCAAGCTCGGTTTTATTTTCCAATTTTCAAATCTCTTAGTCGATCTTACGGTACTTGAGAATGTATTGTTGCCACGAAACATACAAGGAAGCACTCAAACTGCAATGCAGGACGCAATAAACCTGTTAAAAGGTGTGGGCCTTGAAAACCAAATGCACAAGCGAGCAAACAAGATTTCAGGCGGTCAGGCCCAAAGGGCCGCCATAGCACGTGGACTTGTCAACAAACCGGCAATAGTTTTGGCAGACGAGCCTACAGGCAACCTGGATTCAATCACAGCTGAAACTACAATCCAGCTCATGAAATCTATGGCAAAAAAACTCAATCAAACATTCATTGTGGTAACACACGACAGACACCAATTCGGTGACGTAGACCGAGTCATAACAATCAAGGACGGCCGTGCATTTGAAGGAGAAGACCTGTCGCACAAAATGGAGGTTGTAGTATGAAATTCTTAATCCCTGCAATAATGTTACTATTTGTAACCCAGTTTGTTACATTGAATGTTCACGCACAGCTCGGCAAGGGTGATTCTCCATTTGAAAGACAGTTCCAAGACATCAAGTTCCTTGATGCTTATTTTGGAACACTCAACCAGAAAATCGAAGTGACTCCAGGTGACAAAAATGTCCCATTTACTGTGGTGTTTGCAAACGTTGGCTCACAAGATATCACAGGAATAAAGGGGCAATTACAAATGCCCATCGGGTTTTCACCAGCTGATGGGAAGGGTGCGCTTATTCTAGCCAACAGCGACGCAGAAGCCCTTGCAGGCAAGCACTTTTCTTTGACATTTTTTGTTAACTTGGACAAAAATATTCCAATACAACAATACCCAGCTACTGTAAAGCTAGATTATTCCAGGCTCAGAGAAGCAGGCCAGAGATCCTCATTTCACGACTTTAAATTCAAAGTGACTGGTACAAGCGTCTTCAATCTCAAAGCGCTAAACCCATTTTTGGCGTCGCTCAATAACAACAATGTCACAGTAGAGATATCCAACACAGGTACTGCTCCACTATCCAATGTGAAGATCGTGCTCCAAAACACACAGACATCGGTTTCTGCTACTGCAAACCCAATTACAAATGTAGAAAACGTTGTCTTTGATCAAAATGAGTGGGATGTGGGAACAATTGATCCAAAATCATCAAAAAAATTCACATTCAGTGTGTATGTGCCAGAAAATGTACGCACAGAAACACTGCATACTCCTCTCCAGATAATCTACTTTAATGCGCACGGAGACAAAATCACGGACAACCGAACGGTGGATTTCTACATACACGGACTAATTGACGCAAGAATCTACAATGTAGGCGTAATCGATCTTTCTGGCAAGCAAACCATAATCGGTGAGGTGATAAACGAAGGAAACACGAATGCGCTTTTTGCATTTGTGACTCTGGAGCCTCGTGGCAGCTCTAACATAAAAAAAGTGACGCAGTTCATTGACGAAATAGAAACAGACTCGCCAGTTCCGTTTAACATACCGATAGAATTTGAAGGTGAGCCCAGATTCGGCGATCATGATATTCGAATCATAGTAAGATACAAAGATGATTTACGACAAGAACATCTCATAAATTATGACACTACAGTCACACTCCATGACACAACAAAAAAGCCGGGGCCTACTGTGACAGACTATGTGCCTCTTATACTTGGTGTAGCAGCTGCAGCAGCAGGTTTTATTATCTACAAAAAGAAAAGAAAGAAAGCAGAAGCTCCTGCCGCAAGTTAATGTTTATCCATAAAAGTTGATTTCTGCAATGGTTGAGTTTTATTGCCTAATGCAGGTTAAAAAATGACAGAATCTTTGAACTAATTCTTAACAGAATCAACACTCAAGTTACCATTGTACAAAACCAAATAAATTATATCACATAACTGAGATTTTCATTCATGCAGGGGGATGAGATTGAAATCCCAAAGGAGCTGCGGCCGTTCATGCTTGAGGCTGCAAAAGAAACCAAACTAGGACACAGAAATGGCGCAATCAGACAGTTCAGGTATGGTAATTTGCACATACGAGAGTACGAAGACAAATACCTCGTACACACCGACATAGTGGATCCACTCAAAGATCCATTAGGGCATCTGATTTTTGACGCACAAGAAGTGTTGGTAGGTCTTGCAGCTGGCGCAGTAGGTGGAACAAAGGTGGCATCATATCTGTATAACAAAAGCAAAAAAACAAAATTGGACAAACAGATTGCAGCTGTAGCAGGCATTGCATCATCACTTGTAATCGGCTACGCTAGCTATAAGCTTGTAAAAAAAGCCAAAGGCCAATGAGACATTATGACTACTGTCCGCACAATCAAAGTTCTCTTCAAGCTCGTGCCACTCATTATTGCACTACGACGCGATAGACGTGAGTGGGTAAAGACAGAAGGAAAAAATGTAGATTACGATAAATTTTCAAAAAATGCAAAAAGGGTTCTTGATACTTTTGTATCTTTAGGGCCAGTTTACATAAAACTTGGACAGTGGCTTTCATCTAGGGCTGATATCCTGCCCCAACCATACATGGAAGAGCTTGCAAAGCTCCAAGATGATGTACCTGCAGCACCCTTTGAGCAAGTAAAACCAATACTGGAAAAAGAACTAGGCCCACTGGAACAAGCCTTTACATTCATTGAGACAAAACCGCTATCCGGCGCATCGCTGGGACAGGTATATCGAGCCAAAATTCAACAAAAAGACGTCATAGTCAAGGTAAAGCGACCTGGCATCGAACAAGTAATCGAAGAGGACATCGAGGTTCTAAAAAAAGTCCTGCCACTGGCTATGAGATTCGTGGATCCAAACCTAAGATTTTCTGCACAATCAATGCTTGCGCAATTCATTGAAACCATTCACGAAGAACTTGACTACACAAAGGAATCAGCCAACCTAAAGACCATCAAAAAAAATCTAATGCGTCATGATAATGTCATAGTGCCTCAAGTCTTTGACGACCACACCACAAAAAACGTTCTGACCATGGAATACATTCCGGGCATCAAGATAACAAACGTCGAGGAGCTTGACAACAAAGGAATCGATAGACAAAAAATTGTGATCGATGTACACAGAATCTTCTTTACAATGCTTCTACGAGACTCGATATTCCACGCGGATCCTCACCCAGGAAACATCTCTGTTGCCAATGACGGTTCATTGATCCTGTATGATTTTGGCATGGTAGGTAGAATTGACAACGAGACTAGAATGAGGTTGGTGCGCCTCTATCTGGCACTTGTGGAAAAAGACCCTCCAAGAACCGTAAACGCAATGAGCGAACTTGGAATGCTGACCTCAGACTTTAACCGTTCCGTAATAGAACAGGGAATAGACTTATCCATCCGTACCATGCATGGCAAAAAGCCAGATGAAATGGAGGTTCGTGCACTCTTGGAACTAGCAAACAAGACGATGTCCAAGTTTCCATTCACGTTGCCCAAAAATCTAGCACTCTATCTAAGAATGAGTTCAATTATTGAAGGTATTTACAAAACACACAAAGTTGATTTCAAGTTTGTCAAAGTGCTAAAACAAATTCTAGAAGAAGAACAACTAATCAAAGATGCATACATTGAAGAGCTCAAGTATTCGTTTACAAGATTTGCGAAATCTCTTGATGCTACAATCTCCATTGCACCGGAGCTCAAAAAGTTCCTCGAAGAGAATCGATCCCTCCAACTCCTAAACGCAAAACCAAAAACCAACACGCTCTTGTCAGGAAGTATTCTTTCTTCTGCAATATTTGTTGGATCTTCTCTTATCTATTCGTCGAACCCAACAGCTGGGGTCGCAGGAATGATTGGTTCTCTAGTTGTAATGGGAATATTCGTAATATTCAGAAAGAGATAATCATTCTATTGCAATCTGTTTTCCTTTTTGTGCAATTGGTATCTTGACGGTAAGCACTCCCTGAGAAAACTTGGCAGAGCTCATCGCATCCTCGCCTTCTTTGATGTGTATGGGCAACAGAATCTTTTTGTCTATGATGTTAGGTCTTTGCTTGCAAACAACATCACCTTTTTGCAGATCTTGTTTTTCTGCCTTGATTGATAGGATGTTTCTATGCAAGGTGAGCCTGATGTCTTTTTTCTCAAATCCGGGAAGATCAATTACAACAATCAGATAATCACCATCTACATACATGTCTATAGGCGGCAATACAAACTCGTAAAACTCTCTTGATTTATTGCCCATCTCCTTTATCGCTTCTTTTGCCATGTATCTCAGTATGCCCATTACGTCTAATTTAGCATTCTTAATTAAAAATCTTGATAGATTTTTAATAACAACGGTTCTCCCATACGAAATCATCCCCAATCCTACTGTGAACCTTTCTTGGTGTGATTTTCCGAATCAGGATGTCTGTGATTTGGATTCCATCTTCTTTCGCAGTGTCAACTCGTGATTCTGTGTACGATCCTCCTCCATGTTACTTCTCAAATCCCTATAGTATTTTTCTGGCACAAATGATTCGTACACCATCTCAGACCTTAGCAAATCTGCCAATACATCTGAATCAAGTTTGTCGTTTTTGAGTCTTGCCTGTGCAATAGACCTCTTGCGTAATTGACACAATTTGATCACAATCTCAACATTGCCTCACAACAAGATCCAAAGCTAACTACAATCATTTCAAGTTCATGCTAAATTATTCCAAGATATCCAAAAAACCAAGG
>JBDUUJ010000076.1:0-9559 GCA_039938575.1 Nitrososphaera sp.
ACTCAAAAAATTAGAGGTTTTTGAAAAAAATTACCTACCGTGGGAACCACGGGAAGTTACGCCTGCAGAGATCGCAATGCGGTCAAGGAAGCAGGAAGAGGCTACCTATTGTCCGGTAGTAGTTCACAGCAGAAAAAAGTGTGGAATTTGATTGGATCTTTTAGCTGATTTAAAAAAAGGCAAGCGAGGCGCTATTGCTAAGGCAATCTCAATAATTGAAAACGACGAAACGCAAGCACGTAAAATAATTAAAAAGATCTTTAAAAACTCTGGACATTCGATAGTTATAGGCATAACAGGACCTGCTGGTGCAGGTAAAAGCTCACTAATCAACAAAACAACAGTAGCACTAAAGAAATTGGGTCTTAAGGCAGCTGTGTTAGCAATAGATCCAACAAGCCATGTTACAGGTGGTGCTATATTGGGCGACAGAGTGAGGATGACAGAGTCTACTGATTCTGGTACCTACATACGAAGTATTGCATCGCGCGGCGCCACGGGTGCAGTATCTCGTTCAATTAGAAACAGCATCAGGGTATTAGAGTATGCAGGGTTCAACCCAATCATAATTGAGAGTGTTGGTGCGGGTCAAACCGAAGTCGAGATAGCCAACATTGCAGACATTACGGTAGTGGTCTTTAATCCACATACGGGTGACAGCATCCAAACAATCAAAGCAGGAATAACTGAGATTGGCGACATTTATCTGGTGAATAAAAGTGACCTTGATGGCGCCTCTCAACTATATGACTCTGTCAAAGAGTTCATAGGAATGACTGAAAAAAATCCAATAATCTTACAGACGTCTGCTACAAAAAATAAAGGAATAGACGAGTTTGCAAAAACGCTAAAGGATCTCATGGACAAAAAGAAGAAAACCAAAAAAGAGCTTGACGGCAAACGCTTGGAAATAGAACTAAAAGACATTGTTTTAAATAATGTTAGAAACAAAATCGACACGTTGCTGGAATCTGATAAAACTTATTCGAAATATCTAAAGATGCTCCAATCAAGAAAAATCGATCCATTTGAGGCAGCAGACAAGATATCTGACTCAATTCTAAAGTGATTTGCTATGGCGCAAAAAGAAATTCAAAAACGAAAAGAAATCCAAAAACGAAAAGAACTACTTACTGATTCTAATATACCAGTAAAGCGAATCTACCACCAGACAAAAAAGCTACCAAAAGAAGATGCTGGCAAATATCCATTTACACGTGGTATTCATGCAGATATGTACAGAGAAAGGCTTTGGACAATGCGTCAGTACTCTGGTTTTGGTGACGCAAAGCAGACCAACGAGCGCTTTAAATTCATGTTGCAAAAAGGCCAGACTGGCCTTTCGATGGCCTTTGATCTGCCAACTCAGATTGGTCACGACCCGGATGCACCGCAAGCAGAAGGTGAGGTAGGAAAAGTAGGAGTATCTATTGCATCGCTCAAAGACATGTTTACGGCGTTTGATGGCATCCCATTAGGCCAAGTTAGTACATCTATGACAATCAACTCGACTGCCTCAACACTGTTGGCCTACTACATTGCAGTCGGCCAGTCACAAGGGTTTTCTAGCGTCCAACTTAGGGGAACTACGCAAAACGACATTCTCAAAGAATACATCGCAAGAAATACCTACATCTATCCACCGCAACCTTCGATGAGACTAATTGGTGACATGATAGCATACTGTGCAAAACATGTCCCACAATGGTATCCAATATCAATTTCCGGATATCACATGAGGGAGGCTGGTGCAACAGCAATACAAGAAGTTGCATTTACTTTGGCAAATGCAATAGCATATATACAAACATGCCTCGATCGCGGACTCAAAATAGATGACTTTGCACCAAGACTTTCTTTCTTCTTCTGTTGCACAATAGAGTTCTTCGAAGAAATTGCAAAATTCAGAGTTGCACGCAAAGTCTACTCTAAAATCCTAAAAGAACAATTTCATGCAAAAGATCCAAAATCAATGCAGCTAAAATTCCATACCCAAACTAGCGGAGAATCACTTACTGCACAGCAACCAGATAACAACATTGTGCGAGTGGCAATCCAGACAATGGCAGCAGTGCTTGGTGGCACACAATCACTTCACACCAATTCAAGAGATGAAGCACTTGCATTACCTACTGCAGAATCTGCCAAGATTGCACTTCGAACCCAGCAAATTGTGGCATATGAAAGTGGAATAACAAAGACCGTTGACCCAATGGCAGGTTCGCACTACTTGGAGTATCTTTGTGATGAAATTGAAGATGGTGTATGGAAGTACTTGAAACAAATTGAGAAGATGGGCGGTGCTTTGAAAGCAATTGAAAAAGGCTTTTTCCAATCGGAAATCCGACAAAACGCGTACAGACTCAAAAAAGAAGTTGACTCTGGCGAAAGGATTCTAGTTGGTGTAAACAAATTTGCAGACGAATCTGAGTCCAGACAAGAACTACTCAGAATAGATGATTCTGTTGGTGAAAAACAGAAAAAAGCAATCAAAGCATTGCGCTCGGAGCGAGACAATAATAAAGTAGACCATGCATTATCCAAATTAAAGACAGCAGCAGAAAAACAAGACAACTTGATGCCTTTTATTTTGGATGCAGTCAAAGTCTATGCCACAACTGGCGAGATAAGTAACACATTCAGAGAAGTGTTTGGCGAGTACAGGCCAAAAGAGGTGTTCTAATGAAAATCGACCACATCGCAATAGCGGTAAACAACGTCGAAGAAGCCGCAAAACAATACCAACAGGTACTTGGCGTAGACAAGGTAATTTTTGAAACGGTAGAATCTGAAGGAGTAAAGCTAGCCATACTCAAACTGGAAAATGGAAGAATTGAGCTAATGGAACCGACACGAGACGATAGCCCAATTAAGAAATTTCTGGAAAAAAAAGGAGAAGGACTGCATCATATGGCACTTGCCACAAACGACATTGAAAAAGAATATCAACGAATGGAAGGCTGTGGTATTCAGTTCTTAGGCAAAATACGAAACGGCTCAGAAGGAACCAAAATAACATTCATTCATCCAAAATCACTGCATGGAGTATTGGCTGAGCTCTGCTCACATCCACACAATTAGCTGAAAAACGTAATTACTGTGTGGAGATGAGAGAGCATCTGATTTGTATGGCAGTAGCACACCTGGTAGATTTAACAAATATACCAATTTCTTAATTATTGTGAACCACAAAACAATATTGCGGTAAGAGTTATCACGTTGAGTAGTTCCCTTACTTGTCGATTCTTACCGTCTTTTATTTCCCAAGCCATCAAATCTCTTTTTTGCATAAATTAGTGGGATTGTAGCCAAGCTGAGAACTATTATGGACATTGCACCAAACTCTGGCACCACATTGGAGCCCATAATAGTTAGAGCAGATGCTCCTTCTGGCAATGTTACTTTTAGCGTGTAATAATCAGGAGTTGATGCGATGACTTCGTAGTCTACTGCAGTTTGTGGCGATGCTGAAACCATGACTACAAAATTATCATCTATGGCGTTGATCAGTGAGCGTGGGACCTGAAGCAACAATTCGCCACCTAAAACGGAGTCAAGCAAAAATGTAACCGAATTCGACTCTTCATTAACCTCTAATCCGGTTATAACACCGGCCATTTCATATTTTATTGTAAATTCAATTCCGTTGTATGACACACTTTTCTTGCCGCCATCAAACTTGATCTCAAATCCCGTATCTGAAATGTGCGATTCATGTTCATTATGGTCACCATTGTCATAAATATTGGCAAACCACGGTATTATCTTTCCAACTAAACCATCTATCTTCACAGACTGGTTCAAGTTGTAATTTCTGTCTTCCACAGATACTCTAAAGAAGGTTTCATGAGGATCCAATGGCACCTCAAAGAGATACTTCTTCATCGTCTTGTCGCCTATTTTGAATAATTGTGGTTGTTGCGATTGGACAAGATGTGCCATTCTAATCCCACCAACTGTTGAATAAATCTGAACTTCGACATCATCGATGTTGCCTGTTGTCCCCACCAATATTTTGGCAACGGCATTGTTTAGATCATATTGTATTTCAAAGATATTCAGATCTTTTGTGATTATGTGATACCCGCTTTCATGCCCCTCATGTCCTTCGGCACCATGTGCATGACCGTGTGCATGAGAGGAATGTTGTGAATGCCCTACCTCATGTTCACTATGATCTGACGTGTGGCTGCTGTGACTCTCATCGTGACTGTGGCCCGAAGAACCTGTTCCAACTAGATATGATGAAAAATGTTCCACCTCAGAGCTATATGCACATGTGTGTGAGGTGTCTCCACTTGGATTCCGAGTTGGCGCAGGTGTTATTTCATGCCAGTGTCCGGACTCTAAAAGATAAAGCACCACACCTTGCGGACATGACGTGCCTTCTTTTTCTACATTGAAATGTATGACCGGCTTGTCACTGTAAATACTAGGATCTCCAAAATCAATGTCACCGGTTTCTTCAAAATTCAAAAATAAGGCTACAGTTCCTGATGGTATCGGTACACCAGTAGGATTGGCAGTATCTGTCTTGATTGAAATTCCTACGTTTGTACCATATGTGTTCATTGGCAAATCTATTGCCTTGATAAAATGATGGTGTTCAGTACCCTGTTCTACTTGATCGAATCTGAGTAAGATGTTACTTCCAGGATTTATCTCGTCTATGACTGGCGGAACGATAAATTTGCCACCACCTGCTATGGGAGCTACAAATACAGGCGGTATGAGCACCGTATTATCTGTTCCAAGTCCCTTTGGTGCAGAATATGTTGGGATGCCTAGATTGTTAATCAACGTTGAAGGATTGGAATTTGCTGCAACATTGGTCGTAAATATAACTGGCGCAGGTGGCGATATTGTAAATTTCTGATTAGATACAACCAACATTGCTTGCGGAAGATCATTTGCAGATGAGATCGGAACCCCATTTATTTTTGCACCTCCGGTCATTATTTTGTTGAAGACATCTTCGTCTATGTGTGGTGGTTCAATCGTAGTGGACGAACTGACAGTAAAATTCACAAATTCTTGTGTAATGTAGGAGAACCCCGTGGTGCCCAAAATCTCATCCGATGACCCAGGTTCATTTGAAATCCCAAAGCCAGGCGTACTCTTTATTTGCATCACACTGTATGTTCCATTGTTAACACCTACAAGCTCTATTATGCCAGGCGTCGGATCGTTGTCGAATTTTCCGTCATCTGTAACTATGAAATTAAACCACGTAATCATGTCTAAGTAATCTGTCGCATTTGTGGTGTGTCTGTATGGATTCGGCGTAATTAGAAATGTTGCATTTCCTGCTAGAAACGGATTGTCCTCAGTTTGGAAGTTGAAAATTGTTAGGATCTGCGTTTTTGTATTATTAAGACAGCCTGAGCAACTTTGTGTAGTTTCAGCGTAGACGTTTGTCATCAACATCGTATTGCAATAAAAAACAATTGTTGCTAATATGATTATGTGAAAAATACCACCACTTGACACACTATGTACGTATAATGCGATTTTTTTCAACATGGAAAAAAATTCTCTTTAATTGATAAGGTTTCTAGTAGAACATCAAAACAAATGATCTCAAGTTTGAAAAAATAAAAAAATGATTAGTGGTGGTGGTCAAACTCTGGACTTGGGTTATCCAAGTTTGTTGGCGGGAATGTCGGTGTTATCAAATATGGAGAACCTGGTATGTCTTTGGCAAATCCGCCAGGCCCATAATGATTTGGTGGATTAATATCACCAAGAACATTCAACAAAGTAAACGACATTGCATTTGCTGTTCGAAATACTACGTTCTTTTTGCCTTGATTGAGGAGGCCTATGTCTGTGATTCGCGGAGCTCCAGGATTGCCAACTTTTGTAAGATCGACTGCAGGAATATGCGAATGGTACACACATGTATCGCCAGGTTTTGATGCATGCGCAATATAGTTGAGTTGCGCTGGGGCCACCCATGTTCTTTCTGCAAGCTCGTCTATATGGCCTGCTACTGGCGTAACTAGTGGTTTTGCGTTGTTATCACATGGAATTCTTACAAGTAAGTGCCCAGCCACATAGTTTGGACTATAGTCAACTAGTGGAAAATAATCGCCTGGACGCATAACTTGACCTGCGAGTGGTACTGTCACAGCAGTAGGAAGTGACGATCCACTAACTCCACTTTCAAAGCCGTGACTTGCAGTAGCATAATGATATGAGACTGCACCTAAAGCCACAGATGTTGATATTATTGCAATCAACAATCTGAAGTCGAGTTGTTTCATTTGAAATTCTGAACAAAAATTAATGAATATAATATTTCTAGTAGAACTGCAAAAACAGTTTTTTGTTTCTACCAATTTTGTTTAATATTAGATAATTTTTCAAAAAATAAAATGAACAAAAACTCACACAACACCATGATGATAGTTCTAACTGTCATCTCTGTTTCAGCGCTATTTGCATCGACTTCAAGTGAAGCTTTTGCTCACCTCAGTTTTCAATTCGTACCAGGCAATGGTGCAAGTGGGGCGGGTTGCACAACTGGAGCATGTGTTTCAAAAAATCACACTGTGAACTTTGTTTTGGGTGAGACATTTGAGCCAGCATTTGTTGATTCCTATCATGATGCAGAGCTGACCTTGACTCACATCCTAACAAACTTCCGACTTGGAAATGCGCACCGAGATCAAACCGCAACAGCATATCAACAAAGCGACTTTTCACCTACAGGCAAAATACTCAAAGTTGATACCTATTTCTACCCAGCCAGCAAACTAGTCAATCCCTCCAGTGGTGCATTGAGTCCTACAGGTGGAGTAAAATTCGCTATAGGAGGCAGCGATAATCCTGGTAGCAACGTTGCAGGATTTTACTGTGGTACTGGTGGTGAAGTTGATCCAATTGGGAAGTTTCTAAAAGGAAATGCATACAACTGCGTTCCAAATCAAGGCGGCACATACGGCTACACAGACAAAAGAGAAGGAATGTTCTTTAGGCCACTTGGCGCAGCAGAACAGTCCGGAAGCGGACTACAGTATAGACAAAGTACACGACAATACTATACAGAGCAAGGCCTTACACTGTACCATATTTACGGCGCAATCAACTACTTTAACGATACAGGAATAGGACTGACGAAGATCAACATGTGGACAGATGGAAAGAACATAAAAACACTTTCCATGGCAGCAGCTAACGGCGCCAACAACAGAACGTATACAATTTCTGGCTCATTTGGCCTTAACAATATGACTACATCTGTGTACTGGCCAGATGCGGACGGCGGAGTTACTGAAAACACACATCCAACCAACATTAGAAAAGCAATAGGCCAGATACGAGACAACACATGGGATATCTGGAACGTCATAGAACAACTCACTAATGCATTGAGGGGAGTGGCTGGGTTTGATTCAGGCGCTATACCGGACCACACGCCAAGAAACTACACCAATCCAGGGCCTACAAACAACGGTCAATACACGTTCCCCTAAAACTTTCTTTTTGATTGTTCTACCAGTTTCCTTAAATTTTTTTAAAATACCATACAGATGTTGTCAATATACCGGTTTGCCGAAGACAAGTCCAAACTATTTGCTACAGTAATTTTGTCTGTAATAGCGATATTGATCGCACCAATAATCGTACCAAATCTCTTTCATGGCTCTCACATTTTACACATAGGGCTGCACATAGGTGGAATGATTGCGGCCATATTTTTGACCATGGTGACAGTCATTGCCTATGTAAAAATGCGAACAAAGAGACTTGGACTCACCGCAATCGCCTTTTCGTTTTTTATTGCAGCAGAAATAATCTCATTAATTGACATTACGTGGCCGTTTACTTTCTACTTTGGCGACATACAAATGCGTGAGATCGAGCACATACTAATTATATCGATGCTTGGTATATTCACCTTGGCAGTATTTAGGAACGATTAGCAAAATGAAAGAGCGAACCGAGTTAATAATCCAAATAGTAAATGAAAACCCAGGAATACGTTATTCTGAGCTTATGAGAGAAACCGGCCTCAAAAATGGCGTTTTGAGCCATCATCTATCCAAAATTGAAGAAGCAGGCAGAATAGTGATAGAGCGAAGTCCTCGCGTCGCAAGACTGTATCCATGTGGCATGTCTGATGAAGAGACAATCATAATTAAAAATCTGCACAGCTACACCTCAAGACAAATCCTCTTGGGACTCGTTGAGCGTGACATGACATTCAAAGAAATAGTCGAATATGCAAAAAAGTCACAAGGAACGGTTTCAATCTTCTTAAAAAATCTTGGTGCAGATCAAGTTGTTACGCGTAAACTCCAAAACGGCACCGTAATTTTCACACTAACAAATAGAAAACTTGTCAGTCAATTAATAGAAAAGTACAAGCCAAAGCTCATCGAAAGTGCTGCAGACAATATGTCGGACATTATGAGCTCATTGTAATTGGCAGATCAATCAAGCTAATTTGATGGTTCTACCAAAATCATTAATTAAATGACAAACTGATACAGCTTGTGCAAAGAAAGATCGCCATTTTAGCGGCTCTAGTTTTATCACTTAGTCTGGTTGGCAGCGCATACGCGCACAAAAGCGAAGTGGTAGGCAACTACAAAATTGAGGTAGGCTGGAAAAATGAACCTCCTGTAGTAGGAAAGAAAAATGCAATAGAGATCGTAGTCACAAAAGCAACTTTATCAGATAAAAACTCAAGTCATGAACACGATACACATGATACCATGAAGTCAAAAGATACCATGAAGTCAAAAGATACCATGAAGTCAAAAACCAAAAAAACACTTTATGATCAACAATCTCAAAATATCAAACTGGTATCAACAGCAAAACCAAGCGAATACAAACACGATGAAAAAACCAAAACAGTTAAAAAAACAGCAAAACCAAGCGGACACAAACACGATGAAAAAACCAAAAAAACCCCAATTGGAATCAGCGGTCTGAGTAAATCACTTGAAGTCGATATCACACTAAACGGCAAAAAGACATTTCTGAAACTAATTGAAGACAACAAAAACAAAGGCACCTACTATGGAGAATATACGCCAGATTCGGAAGGGTTCCCAACAGTGCACATTGTTGGCAAGATCATGAATACGCCAATAGAAGCAACATTTCACCCAGAAAAAGTCGTAAAACAATAACGCCCATAATGACCAATTTTGCTGCTGAAATTGTAACACGAAATTGATGGAAAAAGATCAATGATTACTGATTCCTCATACAACACATGCTTGTTTTCTTTCTCTTACTATTCTTTGACGAGTTTGCCTGTGCGTCTATGTTAAGAATCGCACGATGGAAGAATATGGTATACTATCCTCATTGTTATGGTAGCAGTGGGGTTGTTGCCTAATGCCGTGTAAATCTTGGATCCGTGCTCAACTGTACAGAATGCCATGGTCGATATTGCCATTGAATGCCATTTACAGTCTACAAAATGAATCAGGCAACAACCCCGGATGAACCTATTCCGATAGGTTTACAGAGCAATAATGAATTATATGAAATGATGAAAAATGCTCCCACGCCTTGACAGCATCAAGCAAGCAAGAAC
>JBDUUJ010000077.1:0-4624 GCA_039938575.1 Nitrososphaera sp.
GTGAGTTTGTATTTTGATTGGATTTGATAGTCTTTTAGGGTGTGATATGGAGCAGTGACGGTTTTTTATACTGGTACAGTTGTTCTCAAGGCCGATTCTGATGCAGTGGTTTACCATGTCTTTGAAAGTCTCCATCATTTGTAGTTGTTCTATATTTGGTGTGAATGGTTGTTTGATGGATTTGGCAAATTGTGTGTTTATGTTGTGTGTAATTTAGATCACCACACGAAGACTTTACGAAACCCTGAAAACTCTGTGCATAGATTCGATTTCCGCTTTTGTACTCTCCAGCATGGTGTCGATTTGCTTCAAATCCATGCTGTTAGCCTTGATTTTAGCCACTATTTTGCCAAGATCTGTTGCGACATAATATTTTGGATTAAAACGCCTTCCGCGTGTGTTCAAATGATAGATCTTTGAATTGTAGCTGTATACTAGATTTTTTTCTTCGAGTCTTTTGAGTACTGCATACGTGTTGTGCGTAGATTGTCCTAGTGTATCTGCAAGAAATTGGAGCGAGGATTTTTTTATTTGAGCCAATATGTATAGAATCATCTTAGCTGGTTTGCCGAGTTTGGCAAACTCACTTAGATTGTCAATGTTGCGTAGGATTTCATCATCAATTATAATATCTACTAGAAGATTTTCAGTTTTGATTGATGTTGATTTGAGTGTATGATTTGATTTGTCCACTAGTCCTTTTAATTGCAGTGATTGAATGATTTTACCTGTGTCTCTTTTTTTGTTTGATACAAATGTAAAAAGCACTTGTAGGTTGTTTCTGCTCAGTCCAGGGTATTTGGTAAGTAGCGAGTAGACTAGTTTTTCGTCATTTCCAATTCTCATAATTGTCTCGCTTTTCCAAAAGTATTTTGATCTCGAATTTGTTGTAAAAATTGTCAATTATTTTGTGAAGTTGGTTTTTTGTGTGATCAGTAGATGAAAACACTGATGCAGAATCAAATGATTTAATTTCCTTTTTGAGGATTACATTGTCTCTTTCGACTAACTCGTAAATTGTGTGTGATTTGGTGTCTATGTCATATTTTGATCCACATCTGCAGATAAATGGTATTTCTTTTGTAGATGTTTTTTGTGATTTTTTGTATGTTTTTTTTGCTTTTTCATTGGAAACTCGTGTGATCTCATTGATTATTTCATAGATGCTTGGAATTGAGACAAGAGACTCATCGGTGGGGCCGTACATGATATCATGGAAGATCCAATCTACTACTTCGACTTGTTTTTGTGGTGAAAGTTCGGCCAAGCTTGCCAAATGTGCAGGCGTGAGTTGTTCTAACAAAAACTGGTACTTTTTTTTGGCCACATTCATTATTTTTTGGATTATTGCCTTTGTATCATCATGAAGGCTTTTGAGTTTGATAAGTGCCGATACGTATTCTTGATTTACGCCGTATACAGTAGCTACACTTTGTGTGTCGTGCAAAAGCTCCAAGTCCTCATTTACCATATCAGACAGCACGAGGAGGTTTGCGTAGCCTTGACGGTTGAAGCGGAATGACCACACCCTCAAGTCATGATAAGATCTAATCCAGTCTGCAAAAGAACATGTGATTTCATTAATTCCACAACTTTGTGCTGCATTCAATCTTGCATGACCGTCGACTAGATAGAATTTTTTGTTTATTTTTGCGACAACGGGTTGTGGTATCATCTCAATTCCATTTTCTTTGATTGTTTGTGTTAATGTCAAAAAGTCTTTTTCTGGCATGAGCCGAAAGTGCCATGGATTTAATTCGATTTCCTTAATAGATAACGAAATGCTGTCCATATCTTAGATCAAGTGTTTTATTTTTACCTGCAAAATTGTGCTAGTGCACGAAAGAAGTGCTTTTCTTGCAGCTGTGCTTGGATCTGATTTTTCTTGAGCAAGAAACTTAATTGAGCGGGCCCTTACTAGCTCAAAATATTTTTGCCCTGCTTCTTTTGTGATGATTTTTTGCACTTTTGCCAGATAAGCTTGTAAATAATATTCCTTGTCAGGTGGCAGAATCGATATTCCATCAGTTGAGATCTTTTTTGCTATTCTATTGAGCAATTTTAAAAGTGTGTTTTCTGTCTGGTGTGTTTTACCTGATGATTTTTCAAGCTCATAGAAAATGTCAGTTAAAAGCCTTGGAATCTTGTGTATTCTGCATGCATATACCGTAGCAAAAAACACCGCTTTCTTTTTTGTGATTCCTGCTTTGTTTATCTTTACTGCGATTTGCAATATGGTTTGAGCCGCATATATTGGCAGGTTTAGGTTGTTTGCAATCTTCAGAATGAGCCAGTTCATTCCTTGTGTATTAACAAATCGGACACCATGCGATTGCCATGAATTAACGCTTTCGACTTCGGCATACCCCAATACCGTACCACATTGTCTGCAAACGCTTTCTCCTTCGATTTCTGTAGGACGATGTAGACAATATACTGCTAACGAAGTCACAATTAGGCTGATCTAACTGAATTTCTATTAAACTATGAAATCATTTTATTTCCTTATTATCGGCTCTGATTCTACAAAATTGTTTTTTGAAAACGTGATGTGTTGATATTTAGTACGAATTGATGTGCTTTGTCGGACAATTTCGAATTTCGACATTACTTGGTTTGATTTGATCGATTTTAGTTAGTGCATAAATCTTTTTGTATTATATTCATACAAAAAATTACGATTCTGTAGATTTGTGCAACAAAGCAGAATTGATGTATTATACAGCTTTGTAATCAGATTACATTTTATATTAAAAATAGAGTTGATCCACTTTTATGAAATCTCGTCGTGCTGTAGGCGGACTCATTTCTATGATTGGCCTGCTTGTCGTCTTTGGAGTTATAGGAATAGCATTTTTGTCTTTGAGCTCACAACAGACTTCTCTGTTTGTAACGCAACAAAGCCTAAACGAACTACAACATGATAGAAACAGGGAGGCTTTTGATGTTAAGATACTTAATTGTAACAAAATTAATGCGACGCATATCGATTTTGTAACGATTAGAATAAACAATACATCGTCACAAGCACTAAATTTGAATTCATTTATTGTTTACAATATTGCATATCAGAATGTGACAGATTCTGGATACTTTAACAATACAAAGATCCCAATTCAGGCCCAACAATCAAAGATCGTTGATTTAACAGGTATTAGATATGATTTGGATGGTAATGGTTCACCACCAGAACCAGACGGGGCCACAAGGATGGTTCTGATATCTGATCTTGGCAACAAAATTATTTTTGATTATGATTTTACGCTAAACTGTCTATAACTTGAGTAAAATTTTGAGCACTCCCGGACTTGCAGCCTCTTTGAATGCTTCATCGTACTCATCTAAAGAATAGATCTTGTCCACAAGATCATCTACTTTGATTGTGCCCAGAGCCAGCGCATTTATGGCAGGCCTAAATGGACCGCAGCGTGAACCGACAAAGGTGATCTCGTTTACTATGGCAGGGCTAAGATCCAGCCTGTTTTTTGACGCCATTGTTGATTTGAGGACAACTGTGCCCCTCGGTTTTACCAGCTTCATAGTATCTGAGAATCCCGATTCGCTTCCTGTTGCTTCAACCACTACATCAAAAAAGTATTGATCTTCATTTGTTATCTCTGTCTTTGTTTTTACGCCTATTTTTTCTAGTAATTGGAGTTTGTTTTTGTGTCTGCCAAAACAAACAATATTTTGGTGCGTTGTCTTTAAGACTCGTGCAATAAGCTGGCCCAGTCTGCCATCTCCAAGTATTGCGATTTTAGAATCAGACTTGATACTTAGCTGTTCTTGGATTTCAAAGGCAGCAGCAAGTGGCTCTACAAAGACTGCCTGCTTGTCAGATACTGAATCAGGAAGTACGTGTAGGTTTTTTTCTGGGAGTGACAAAAACTCTGCAAAGGCGCCGTCTCTTTTGTATATTCCAAGTACGGTTCTGTTTGGGCAGTGTCGCTCAAGTCCATTTTTGCACATATCGCATTTTTGGCATCCGACGTTGATCTCACCGACTACTCGTTTCCCAATCAGATCCTTGTTTTGCGAGTCTGCTACAGTTCCCACAAACTCGTGCCCAGGTACGCCTTTAAATGATGCATAGCCACGGATCATCTCCAAGTCTGTGCCACAGATTCCTGCAAGCTTTACTTTGACTAGTGCCTCGGTTCTTGGTTGAGGATAGTTGTCTTTCAGACTCAGCTTTGTGTCAGCAAGGTAGAGCGCTTTCATCTGGCTTTGGAGTTTTGTGATCCCATCTTAATTTTGCGAATATTGGTTCTGTGAATCGACGGGTTCTGACCAATAATGTTTACCATCTGGTGCCACTAAAAATGAGCTTACAAGTTATGTCAAGGCCAACGTCACTTGCAACGGGGTTGTTGCCTAATTCCATATAATATCGAGTCATCTTGGCTCCGTGTTCAACCGTACACAATGCCATGGTCGATATTACCATTGAATGCCATTGAGTCTACAAAATGAATTAGGCAACAACGCCGATTTTCTCAAAATTATATTAATGGGCCCTCGAGGGGAATCGAACCCCTGTCCGGGGATCCACAGTCCCCTATACTAGCCACTGTACTACGAAGGCCGCAAAAAACTATGACATCAAATACACTATTAACCTAAC
>JBDUUJ010000078.1:0-8537 GCA_039938575.1 Nitrososphaera sp.
TTGTTTTGTATCTTCGTCTTGAAGTATCTCATTGACCTTTTTGTTTAGGTCAACATTGGCTTGTGCCATGCCACATTGATACCATGTCTGGAATATAATGGTAAGTCTTTATTTTTTGGATACTTGCATGTACAAGTCCACAGTACCAGAGCCAACTGGGATGTTGCTACCAACAATTACATTTTCTGTGACGCCTTTGAGTTCTTCTACTTCGCCAGTCAATGCTGCCTGCGCGATTGTTGGCACCGTGATTTCGAATGCTGCTCTTGCCAAGACGCTGTCCTTTGTTCCTGCGATTCCGTGTCTACCGATTTGTTGCAGGTATCCTCTTGAGCACATCATGTCTGCCACAAGCATGATGTATCTAGAATCTACTTCAAGTCCTTGGTCTTCTAGTGTAGTTGACAACTCGTTGATCAAAGCATTTCTTGCAGCCTCGATTCCAAGTGTTGCCGCAATCTCAAAGACGTTGTTTGTCCTGACGTTTCTTTTATCGATTCCGTCTATTTCTAGGACTTTGGCCAAATTAGAGCCGGTAGTTTGGATGACCCATTCATCATCTTTTTGAGCTACTGTGACTCTGGTGATGTCCGGTACTCCTTTCACTATAGAGTTGAGAACTTTGTTTCTAATTGCAATTACTGTTGGAGCATCAGATTCTTCTGCAAGTTTGAGTGTGAGTGTGTTTCCACTTGTTTCTATTTTGAATTTCTTGTTTGATGCAAGTGCAGCTTCCACCTCTTCTACTGTGCAGCCTCTCTGAGACAGTGCCCCTGAGCTGAGCTCAAGTGTTATCTGTGTCGCATAGTCTGTTTCTACGTTTGCAACAAGTGCGCTAACTTTTGTCTGCAGAGTGTTTCTAGCTACTTCGATTGCCTTCTCTCTTGATTTTTTGTATTTTTCCTCCAAGTAAATGTCCATTGTGGGTGTGACAGGTTTTTTTCTGGCATCTACAAGCTCAATGAGTCTTGGAAGCCCTAATGTCACGTTTCTTTCTCTGATTCCTGCAAAGTGGAACGTTCTTAGTGTCATCTGGGTTCCCGGCTCACCAATTGACTGCGCAGTAACAATTCCTACTGCCTGTCCTGGCTCCGCTTTTGCCTTGTTGTAAAGATCTAGTGCCTTTTTGAGAACCTTTTCAATTCCCTCCCTGCTAAGTTTTGAATGCAAGATTCCATCCTCTACAAGCTTTGTCAATCTTGGGTTGAATGTCTTGGTGTATTTTTTGAGCAGCTCTTCTGCTTCTTCTTTTGTTGCCTTTTTACCGGAATCAACAATGGTTTCTGATTCGACGAGCCTGTTGATGTTGAATGCCTCGCCATGATCTGACTTGGCAACATCTATTCCGTCCTCACCATACAGGAACTGTATGATGTGGCCGTGAGGATCTCTGACAGTTCCATCATACTCTAGTTTAATGTGTTCAAGTGCATTAACCAGCCTTCTCTGCATGTATCCACTTTGTTGTGTTCTGACTGCGGTGTCCACCAGTCCTTCTCGTCCACCCATCGCGTGGAAGAAGAACTCAATTGTGGAAAGACCGTCCCTGTAGTTTGATTTTACAAAGCCGTGTGCGTCAGGATTATCGTCATTTTCTTTAAAGTGAGGTAGTGCGCGGTTGTTGTATCCTTTGTTGAGCCTGTTTCCACGAATAGACTGCTGCCCTAGTGCGCCTGCCATCTGACCAATGTTAAGTGAGGAGCCTCTGGCACCGGTTGTTGCCATGATTCTTGCTGCGTTGTTTTTATCAAGTTGTTGGTCTGCTGTGTTTCCCGCTTTGTCTCTTGCTTTTGACAACTCATTTACAATGTAAGCTTCTAGTGCTTCTTCTGCAGAAAGACCTCTTGTGAGTTTGAGTGTGCCCTTCTTTGCCTGAGAAATCAAGTCGTAAACTGTGTTGTATGATTCTTCGATTCCTGCTCTGATCTCCTCTTTTACCTTGTCTGGAAGCTCCAAGTCCGCATAACCGTAGCTGAATCCATAGTGAGTGATGAACTGTTTTGCGACAATTAGCACAGAGTTGAGGAATTTCTTTGCTGTTTCATTTCCATAGTCTTTTGCAATTCTGTGCAACACGCTTTCTGGTTCCTCTGCGCCAATTGATGCTTTGTCAATGACTCCGCTTATCAGCTGTCCGTTCTTGATGACCACATCCTTTTGTGCTCCCTTTGTTCCTTTGGACCATTTTGATGTAATGACAAAGTTAAAGTCCTTTGGCAAAAACAGCGAGAAGAGTTGTTTGCCTGTGTACATTGGGCCGTCCTTTCCTTTTGTTGCTGGCTCTGGGAATACACCTTCGTAGCCTCCAAGCATCGCATAGTTTGCAAACTCTTGTGGTGTAAGTAGTGTTTCGTCTCTTGTCAGAAGGTAAGAGCCCGTGATAAAGTCCCTCAGTCCTCCGATGATTGGGCCTCCATATCTTGGAGAGATGAGCTGGTCTTGGACCCTCATGAGCAAGATTGCCTCTGCTCTTGCCTCCTCACTTTGCGGCACATGAAGATTCATCTCGTCCCCATCAAAGTCTGCGTTGTATGGCGGACATACAGATGGGTGCAACCTGAAGGTCTTTCCTGGAAGTACCCTTACATAATGAGCCATAATAGACATCTGGTGCAGCGACGGCTGTCTGTTGAACATGACGATATCTCCGTCTGCAAGGTGTCTTTCAACAAGATATCCTACTTCGAGATTTTGAGCAATTGTTGAGCGATCTTCGACAAAGTCCAGTCTGATTTTGACGCCATCTGGTCTTACTATGTAGTTGACGCCTGGGAACTTGTCTGGTCCATTGATGACCAGCTCTCGCATTCTTTCAATGTTCCACTCTGTTACGATTTCTGGAATTGTGAGTTTCTTTGCTACAGATTCTGGGACTCCTACTTCGGAGAGATCCAAGCTTGGGTCAGGCGAAATTACAGTTCTGCTTGAAAAGTCGACTCTTTTTCCAGAAAGTGAGCCTCTGAACCTTCCTTCCTTTCCTTTGAGTCTTTGTGTGAGTGTCTTTAACGGCCTGCCTGAGCGGTGGTGGGCCTGTGGGATTCCCGATACCTCGTTGTCAAAATACGTCGTGGTGTGATACTGTAACAAATCAACCAGATCCTGCACGATTAGCGGCGGCGTTCCTGCGTCCTTGCTTTCTTTGAGTCTCTGATTGACACGGATGATGTCGACCATTTTGTGTGTGAGGTCGTCTTCTGATCTGATTCCAGTCTCCAAGATAATTGAAGGACGCACCGTAACTGGTGGGACTGGCAACACTTGGAGTATGAACCATTCCGGTCGTGCTGTATTGGGGTCATATCCTAAAAGCCTGAGATCTTCGTCTTTGATCTGAGTAAACCTTTCTCTGATTGTGATTGGCAGTAGTCTGTGTTCGCCTATCTCGGTTTTTTCGATAAATATTGTCGGCTTGGTGAATATCAGGTCATATTGCGGCTTGCCACAGTGTGGGCATTCCTTTGCTTTCTTTGCCTTATCAAGAATCTCTTCTGGGATTCGTTTTTGCGAAATTATGGTGTAGGCTGCCTCTTTTTTGAGGATCTGTGCATAATAGTCGAGCTCTTCTTGTGGGAGTTTTAACCTTGAGCAGGATCTGCAGGTAGCTAGCAATAGTTTGTGTATGTTATCAATAAATGCGATATGTAGTACCGGTTCTGCAAGCTCGATGTGCCCAAAGTGTCCCGGACATCTTGCTGCAGTGTTTCCGCATGTAAGGCATTTTTGGCCGGGCTCCAGTGTACCCAGTCGTCCATCCATGAGTCCGCCTTGGACTGCCATGCCGTCTTCATCGTATGTCTCAGGGGCAGTTATCTCTGCAACTGAATACTTTCTAATCTCAGTTGGAGACCACACAGAGAACTTGATCCCATCTATCGACTTGACTGTTTGAACTGACATTTACACCCTCTCCTTTATCATGAGTCTTGGCGCAACATTGAGACTCTGCATTTCTTGAAGTAATAATTTGAATGCGTATGCCACTGAGACTGAAGAGACTTTTGCCTTGTCACCACACACGCGACAAACATACTTTCTTTGTTTAACGTCATGGTACGCAACGAGGCCACATCTTTCACAAACATAAATTTCTGATTTGTCAGACTCGTCAAGCAATCTGTCTTTGAGAATCATTGATGCGCCATAAGCAATGAGGCAGTCTCTTTCCATTTCTCCAAATCTGAGACCGCCACCCCTGGCACGTCCTTCGGTTGGTTGCTTTGTGAGCATCTGGACTTGGCCCCTTGCTCTCGCATGGATCTTGTCTGCGACCATGTGGTGTAGTTTTTGATAATACACAACTCCGATGAATACTTCGACTGGGAACGGCTTGCCGGTTCTTCCGTCATACATTATTTCTTTTCCAGAATATTTGAATCCGCTTCCTTCCAGTGCTGCTTTAATCTCTTCTGTCTTTTCTCCGACAAATGCGGAACCATCGAACTTTGTTCCCCTCACTGCTGCTGCCTTGCCCGAAATAGATTCCATGAACATTCCCACAGTCATACGTGACGGGAACGCGTGGGGGTTGATTAGGACGTCTGGAATTATTCCGTCTGCAGTATATGGTAAATCCTCGTATCTTGCCAATATTCCCACCACTCCTTTTTGGCCGTGCCTTGATGCGAACTTGTCTCCAATTTCTGGAATTCTCATGTCTCTTACTCTAATTTTGTACATTTTGCCGCCTTCGTTTGACTGCGTCATCACTACAGTGTCAACGACGCCTGTCTCAGACGGCCTGACGCCTATCGAGGTGTCCCTTCTGTATGGCCCTTTTGACTCAAATTCCCTATACTCTTCCATGAATCTTGGAGGACTTGTTTTCCCAATCAGAATGTCGCCTCCTGCTGCATTTGATTCTGTAGCAATTACTCCGTCTTCTTCCAATAATCTGTAAGCTTTTTCTCCTTTGTATCCTCGAATGTTGTCCTCTGCGTTGGGAATCTCAAAGTTGTCCCTCATTCCGCCTGGGTATTGTTTTGCTTCTGCCTCGTAGATTCTGTAAAAGAATGTCCTGCCAAGGCCCCTATCCACTGCGGCCTTGCTTATCACAATTGCATCCTCGATGTTGTATCCATCAAATGGAAGCACTGCAACTACACAGTTTTGTCCTGCCGGCCTGTCTTCGAGTCCAAGCAGATTCATTGCCTTTGTAGTCACAATCGGGGTCTGCGGATACCACATAAAGTGCTGCCTCACATATGTGCTCGTATTCATCATAGGTGTTGAAAATCCAAGGCTTTGTTTTGCCATAGCAGACTCGTATGTGTTTCTTGGAGATTGATTGTGCTCCGGATATGGAATAATTGATGCGCCTGCACCCAAGATTGCAGATGGGAAGATTTCAAGGTGAGTGTACTTTTTTGTGTCTTTGTCATCTATTGTGATGTAGCAGTTTTCTTCTTCGTTTGCATCCACAAGCTCAATTATTCCCATCCTCAAAAGGTCGTTCCAAGACATGAGTTTTTTTGAGACCTTTTCGATGAGCTCTTGGGTGAGGAGTGATTTTCCGTCCTTTATTACGATAAGTGGTCGCAAGACGCGTCCTGCATTACAGTTTACATACAGACGCTTTGTTGCACCCTCTGTGCTTGGCTTGAAAAAAGAGATTCCCACATGTGGGTGTATCTTGGAGTTTCGTCTCAGATCGCGTAGTGACTCGACTAGTTTTTCTCCATCTTTGTAGTAACCAACCAGTCTGCCATCTACGAAGACTCTGGTACCGTCACGCTTGAGATCCTCTTTTGCGTCTGTAAAGTGAACGGTGCCAAGGTCATACAGCTTTTCAATTATTTCTTCTGGAGATACATTGACTGAGATTATTGCAGACAGCGCCAAGTTCTTTACAAGCCCACAATTGGAGCCCTCTGGTGTCTCCGACGGACAGATCCTTCCAAAGTGTGTTGGATGCAGATCCCTTGCCTCAAAGTTTGGCTGAGTTCTAGATAATGGAGACTGGATTCTCCTAAGATGACTGATTGTGGAAAGATAGTTTGTTCTATCTAGAAGCTGTGTTACGCCAACTCGGCCACGGCCCCAGTTTCCAGTAGCAATTGCATTGTTGAGCTTGTCTGAGACAATGCCAGGCCTGATTGCTGCCGCAACTGCGTTGATTCCACGTTTTTGTCCTGACCTTTCAAGTTGGTACTTCATGTCACGGACAAGATTTCTAAATGCAGTTCTAAAAAGATCTGCAAGCATCTGGCCTGCGAATTTGATTACTTTGTTGCCGTAATGGTCTTTGTCGTCAGGTGAGATCCAACCAAGCTTTAGCTCGATTAGCTTGCATGCAGCTTCACCTAGGAATTGTGCTTTTTCTCTTCTGTTTTCTTGGTGCTTGCCTAAGTGTGGCAAAAGACCCCAATCCAGAAGAGTCTCTGCTCTTTTTATCTGGAATTCTTCGAGCATGCCTGGCGCTATTCTCTTGCTGATGTACACTATTGCGTCCTTTGTTGTCTGGACTTCACCTGCTTTCTCAAATGAAGCTTCAAGCTCGTTTTGAATTGCATCCACAAGCGATACTGCAGCTGCAATTTCTCTGTCAGCTTCTAGGCCCAAGGCCCTCATCAGTGTCACCACCGGAATGTCGACTGGGGATCCTGGGATTCTTGCGACGATTAATCCGTCGTTTTTCATAACGAGTTCAAGCTTTGCACGATAACCTACGATAGAAGAGTAGACTTTGGCCTTGTAGACATCGTTGCCACCAATCTTTTCTTTGTCTACAATTATTTTGTTGTATGAGAGATCTTCTAGTCCTACGATGACTCGCTCAGAACCGTTGATGATAAAGTAGCCGCCCGGGTCGTTTGGATCCTCGCCGTGTTCGATTAGTTTTTGAGTAGAAAAGTTGTGCAGAATGCACGCATTTGATCTTACCATTACTGGTATGTCTCCGATGTGGACAAATCTTGACTCCAGTATCTTGCCGTCTTCGACTACGCTGGCCTCCATCATGATTGGGGCAGAATATGAAACGTTTCTGAGTCGTGCTTCGGCCGGCGTGATGTGTGTGATTGAGCCGTCAAGCTCCATCATCCTTGGTTGTTGCAGCTTGACTTTACCTAGCTGAATCTTGTATGGATACTCGGCGTTTTCGATTTCGATTTGTGCCACTTCGTCAATAATGCTTTGCAGGCCCCGCTCCAAAAACTCGTCAAAGGAGTTAAGGTGCTGCCTTGCGATTCCTTCTCTTTTGAGAAGATCTTGTATTATCGGCCAACGTTTGTTTGACGAGTCAGGCATCTAGACTTCCACCACGTATCTATAGTAAACGCTCTCACCAGCAGTAGGACTTTTTCGTGTTATTTTTATCATGTCCCCTGGTTTTACACCAAGTCCAATTATTGCAGGATCGTTTGAGAATATCAGTGGCATTTCAGTCGGCTTGCAGTTGAATTTCTTTAGAACCTCTTCTGCTTCTTTTTTTGTCATGATCTCATGTTTTGGCACGTAAATGTGATCTGGAACTAGAATGTGAGACTTTTTAGTTGCCACTTTGGATGCCACCTTGGATAGCATAAGCTAAATATGCAAAATTGCCAAACAAACTAAGAAATCTCCAGAAGTGGTTTATATATAGTTAAGCAAGATCCGTCTAGAAATCAATATTTTTTGTTTTTAGTCAATGATTTTTTTCTTAACCTTAAATAGTATTTGTTATCACGAATAAAGCAAGATGCGTACTCTGTACACAGCAATAGCATTGTTTACAATTCTGGCCACGGGTGTAACCACAGTACCAGTTTATGCTCAATTGGTGGATGCAATCACAGTATCTACAGATAAAGACGCCTACGAAGATGGAGAAACCATACTGGTAACAGGTACAGTCAGAGAAAGACTTTCCGGTTATCCTGTAACTTTGCAGGTGTTTGCGGCAAATGGGAACTTGGTTACTGTTCAACAACTGGATGTATCCAGTGAGAAGACTTATGGAGTCGAGATCACTGCCGGAGGAGCACTGTGGAGATCGGCTGGAACCTACACAATCAAGGTAATGTATGGAACCGAATCGAGAACAGCAGAGACTACCTTCAAGTTCAGTGGTTCTGCAGGCGGACCATCCACTGGTACCAAGTCAATCGCAGTCACAGGTACTGATTTCTTGGTAAACTACTCAATTAAGGGCGGTAGGGTAATCAGCATTACTCCAAGCATACCTGACAAGTCACTGATAATCCAGATAGAGACCACAAGTGACGGAGAATTGACCATAACCTTGCCAAGAGGACTAATCGATGCGAGATTGGGTCCAGATGGGCGATCCGGTGAAGATACTAATTTCTTTGTCCTAGTGGACGGAGCCGAGGTAGACTTTGACGAAACAACCACGTCATCCGATCGTACCTTGACCATACCATTTGAGGATGGAGCAACCGAGATTGAGATCATCGGTACCTTCGTAATCCCAGAATTTGGCACAATGGCAGCAATAATTCTAGCAGTGGCAATTGTATCAATAATTGCCGTATCCGCTAAGAGCCGACTCGTACTGCCAAAGTACTAGATCCTCAACTTTTTCATTTTTTAAATAT
>JBDUUJ010000079.1:0-74665 GCA_039938575.1 Nitrososphaera sp.
AGGTTTGGTGTAGAGAGCCGTCTACGAAGTTGTCTACTTCCACTGATGCTGCTGTCGATCCCATTGCAATAACGATGAGCCAGATCTTTTTGAGTCTCTGGATCTCAACTTCTTTTGGGATTAATGCTGGCATTTGTGCCATACGCATACGTTATTGGGTTGCTGATATAATGGGGATGCAGATTTGCAAAATTGCAAATCTTAAATTTTGATAATTATTGTTTTTTTGGATTGCAATTTTTAGAATAATTTTTTGTATTTTTTTGAAAAATGTTGTTTGTCATAGCTACAGTTTCGGTCAATTACTCGATGTTAAACATAAATGATTATCTTTGTATGAGTGCATTGCAATCATTTTATCTTTATACCAAAAAAGATGCCTTCATTCGTGCGCGTTGATTGAACGAAAAAGGCTGGAATTGAATGGAAAGGAAGACGTCTTCCTTTCCATTCTTGGCGACAAGTTCTCCAGGCAGATCCTAGGCTGTATTGTGGACAGGCCAAAGACTGCCTCGGAGATAAGCTCTGAATGCGGCATACTTCTAAGCATGGTATACAGGAGGTTACAGTTTTTGGAGGAAGCCAATGTCCTGTCTGTAACCGGCATGATAGGCAAGGACGGCAAAAAAAGATTTGCTTACCAAAGCAAAATAAGTGGCATTTCTGCTTCATTTGACAAGAACACCATCGTGGCTACCGTAAAGCCAAGCATGATTACAGCACAGGAAAACAGTTGAGAACGTAAGAGCAGGCACAGATGCAGGCGCATCAAACTCTTGACGTTCTCTGGTATTATATTCAGAAAAAAATAATTAAATTCTGCACACAATTTGCATTTTTGCAAATTGTGATCCACCATAAATCATAATGTGCATAATAGTTAGCCGTGTCTGCAATTGAGTCAAGTTTTGAGCAGTATAAAAAAGAGCTTTCTAAATTACTTGGCAAAGTTGACGTTGATCTTGCGATAAAAATTATGTATTTGGAAAGAAAACTACCTGATGTAGAACCACGTGTGGAGTTAGATTTGAAGATCAAAAATGGTTCAGACATGCAGAGGTTGGCATATGAGTTGAGCTCAAAGTTTGGTTTTCAGAGCTCTATTCACGGCGAACATATCTTTCTTGTGGGCCGCGCTACAATAGATGATGTCCACAGGTTGTCTCAAAACGAAGCAATTGAGTACGTCAGTGGTGCAGTAAGTGCAGCTTCGTACTAGGCCTATCCTTCCGAAGCTGATTTTCCACCATCTATGTTGATGATGGTGCCTGTGATCCAGTTTGCATCATCTGAGGCCAAAAACACTGCAGCGTTTGAGACGTCGCTTGGTTGGCCGATTCTGTTTAATGGCTGTCTTTCTTCTAAGACCTTCCTTGCTTGAGGATCTTCTAAGTACGGCTTGATCATGCCGGCATTGATTATTCCCAGATTGAGACAGTTGCACCGGATGTTGCGTCGCGCATACTCGACTGCAATTGATTTTGTAAACATGGCAAGCGCGGCCTTGGTTGCAGAGTATACAGATAGGTGTACCCTAGGTATTGCACGTTCACTAGATATGGAACCTATGTTTATTATACAACCACTCTTGGTATCAATCATTTTTGTAATCACTGCTTTTGTCATCTTGAAGGTGCCAAGTATATTGGTGTTGACAAGATCTAAAATGTCAGAATCTTTCATTTGGTGAAAGTGGATGGCGTCGTTGATTTTTGCCGCATTGTTTACCAGAATGTCGATTCTGCCGTATTTGTCTACCACCTGTTCGACTACATTGAGCGTTTGAGCGTCATCGGTTATGTCACACGTCATTGTGACTGTAGCATCCTTGTTTTTTATGGCGGATTGTGCCTTTTCAAGCGATTGTATATTTCTGCCGAGCATTATCACGGTAGCACCCTCTTCAACAAATCTCTTTGACATGTCGGCGCCGATGTCGCTTGAGGCACCGGTTATGATCGCAATCTTATTTTTTAACTTCATATTTTAACTACCACGTTGCGTCATAAATCAATTTTGTGATTGAGGGTTCTGTGTAATCTAAGGGCTGTTGTCTGTGTTTACCAACGGATGCTACCAAAAAATGAGCTTCAGGTCATGGCAGGGTCAACACCGCCTGCAACAAACCTATTAAATAATTACACAACACATACAACACAATTTGTCACTCAAATCCATCAAACAAAAATTCACACCAAACACAGAAACCTGATTTGGCCCGTTAACATTTAGATTGTGTGATCGTATTGCTGCTACTGGTATTCAACCAGCGAGCCTTTCAATGATGCTTTTTAGATGTTCTGGTTCATACGGCTTGTATAGTATCTCTGTCGGATTCAGCTTCCTTAGCATCTCCTCTGTGTCGCTTCTGAGGTCTGCTGTCACGACAATCACCTTGGCTGTAGGATCAATTCTGCGTATTCTCTCCAAGGCATAAAATCCGTCGTACTCTGGCATCATTAGATCCAAGAACACGAGATCCGGCCTGTGAAGATCAAAGAGTTCAACTGCGGCCTTGCCGTTATATCCCATACCCCACACATCCACGTTTAGGATACTCAGATAATCTACAAAGACATCAACTGTGTCTCTGTCGTCGTCTATTACTATTGCACTCACCAAAACTATTATGATTCCGAAATTGAACTTAATAATTTGTAGCTTCGCTGTATCGTAGTTGGTTGAGATCTACCTATGCAGTAGTACAGGGGTACTGGTACACACCAACCAGAAGCACGTGGTAAAGATTCAGAATTATGAATTAACTATTTTACCACCAATACCGGTACGGGTGACTTGTGCAAGACGTAATTTGAGACACTACCAAGGAACATTTCCTTTATCGGACTCCTTCCACGAGAACCAATAACGACCAAATCTATTTTGGCCTTTTTGTTTTTTACAATCTGGATTATCTCTGTGCCTGCATTCCCGTACTTTACAAGTGTGTCTACTGAGACGTTGTTTTTCCTTGCGGCTGACTCGGCTTTACGTAGCACATCGTCTGCATATTTGCGCTCTTCTGCTTGACATTTGAGTGGGTCGATCATATGTGCTTCCATGACTGGAATTATGCTCACGCAATATACTACAGTTATCTTTGCATCAAGTTTCGTTGCCAAAAGAATGGCCGTATCAAGGGCCCTAAACGAGTTATCAGAGCCATCAAGTGGCACCAGGATGTTTCGTATTGCAATCAACACAATAATTTGTAGTTGATTATACATAAACAAAAGTCAAATTATCAGAAATGGGTTTTAGCCACAAAGATAAACCTCCTGTAATGACTCATTATGTATGGTAAAATCAGACCTAAAAGATTGGAATCAGATCGAAGAATGCACAAAGATTCTAGTCGAAAAGATACTCTCAAAGAAGAGGCAGTTTAATTCCATCTCCACGATCAGTCGTGGCGGGCTTGTGCCTGCGCGACTTGTGGCAGACAGATTGGGTATAAGAAACATACTTGTCGACGATGAAACCGTTCCTGCAGACTCGCTCTTTGTTGATGACATTTATGACACAGGTGAGACTTTCAGAAGAGTTGTAGAGAAAGCAGAAGACCCAGAGAGTCTTGTCTTTGCAACACTATATGCGCGCAAAGGCAAAAAATACCCAGCACAGCTTATCTACGCAAAACTGACAAAAGGTGATGAATACATAGTGTATCCTTGGGATCGTTTTGAGCACGGCTACACCTCAGCCGGCTAGCATTCATAGTTACTTGGAAGGTTTTGCCCGCAGGAGGATCTGCTCTGTAATCTTTCTCAATTCAGCGTCGGCACCAATGCTGCAAAGTCTCACTATATCAGATGTGGTGATCATACCAACAAGTCGGTTATCTTTTACTGCAGGTAGGCGGTGAATCTTTCGTGTTTTCATCAATTGGGCTGCCTCCCAGACAGAATCATCTGGATTTATCACAATTAGAGGGGACGACATTACATCCTTTACGTTTGTAGTAAGGGGTTTTCCTTTTGCCACAATTCTTCTGGTGATGTCTCGCTCCGTAATTATTCCGATGGCAATTCCATTCTCAATGACCACTATGGCGCCAATTGACGCATCATCCATCATCTTTGCTGCATCTTGAACTGTCATTGAGGAATCTATTGATATCACAGATTTTTTCATGACATCGGCGACGATCTCAGTCATGGTTAAAGATATCTGAGAGTTCTTTAAAAGACAGGCTGTCGATTATCAAATATAATAGCGACCCAAAATTCAGACCTGATTTTTAGTTTAGAAGTTAAATACACATGATTTATTTTCAGATCCATGGGCATACTTGAAAAACTAGATGGGTTTGAGCCAAAAAAAGCAAAAGAAGCGCTCGATATGCTCCTCATAGACAGAAGCAACGAGTTCAAAGAACTTGCAAGTGGTATGGGGATACCGACCACCTCACAGAACTGGGAACAGATTATTCTGCAGTTCTGTCTTGAATTCAACGAATGTTTTAAGATGCTGACCCAGGTGGAAGGTCCAAACGATGCCACGAAGGACAGCCACAACAAGATTCATCAATGCATGACCCTCATCAGGCAGATTGCTCGTGGAAAAACAAACATGATCGAAATAACACATCTCCAGAACATAGCTTACACGCTTGCTGAAGAGTTCAAAACGATTTACAAAAGGTTACGGTAGGACCTCGATCTGGTTTTCTATCAGATTTCTGTAGGCCCAAAGTAAAAGCTCTCTTTTAGTGTGCGACCATTTGAGGTGTCCTGCATATTCGGTTTTGTCTTTGATCAGTCTTGGATAGGCTCCAAGTGGACATTTTTCAAAATTGTCCACTATGTACTTGATTATTGCCTCCCTATGAGTTGCAAGGTGTATTAACCATTGTTTTTTGTCGGCATAAATCGCCCTTGAGCGCTCGCAGAATATGCATGAGGCCTGGCGGTGCATGCTCATTGTGAGATCACCACTGCATGTCTGCCGCTTTTAGTGATTCGTCGTCAGCATCAACTACTAGTGGCGAGTCAGCAAGTTCGTTTGGGTTCAACGAGAAGATCAGCCTTGTGTTAAATTTAACAAGACTTGGTTTTTTGTTTTTTGCCTGATTTAGGATCCGTTGTTTGTGCATCCTTGTGAGTTTGTCAATTATATTGGCACTAATTTCTTTTCTGAGCTTTCTGTCTGAGACCACAGTGGCGTTGCCCTTCAGTTGATAACCTGTAAGTTTGTTTTTGTCAAATACTGCAACGGTACACCAAGGGTTTTTCTGCAGGTTCCTCAGTGTTTTGTGCCTGAAAAGCTCGAGCCAGTAGAGCGAACCATCTTGGTGCACATGAAATGCCGTCCTAGGAGAGATGTTGCATATTTTTTTGTTGGTGGAACCCACAATGATGATTTTTTGGCGCCTTATCATCTGTACCACTTTATCTGGGATGAGTACCATAGTGGTATGTCTCTTCCATTTTTAATAAAAGCAAGAGGCAATTATCATTGATGATATCATTTTACGATCAAAACCGAGCACATAGAATGATTTGCTATTTTAGATGATACGCTTCCCAAAAAGAATTTGAGCACTGCGCCCAGTCCCTTGCTCCCAACTACAATGAGGTCTGTTTTGTCTTTTTTTGCATAGGAGATTATCTCGTTGGCTATGTTCCCCTCTTTTGTTACTGTTTTTGCATCAAATCCCTCACTTTTTGCAATATTTTGTGCCTTTTGAAGTGTTTCTTTGGCGTACTTTCTTAGGATCTGCGTAAATTCGTTTCCTGCCAAGAGGTCGGATTTTAGTGTCCTATCTACTACGTGAATCAGTGTGAGATCTGAGCCGTAGTTTCGTGCAAGCTTGCAGGCAACCCTTATTGCTTTTTCAGAGTATTTTGAGCCATCACAGCATACCAGAATCTTGCCAAAACTGTTTTCCAATTACATTCAGCAGAAATGCAACTTATGCTTTTAATGTTTACATACAATTTTCAGATTTGAGACGAGAATGCATGACACGTCATACCGAAGTATGCAATGATGGGTTATCACCCTGCATTCCCGTCCACATGTACAAGTCGTGCTTGTACGATAGAGTTATGCGTTGATTGTAGTTAAGCAAGCTGTCGATTTTCAATGTTGAAAATCGCCAAATTATCACCGATAATAATTTGAACAAGATGTTTAAATGAAAACATCAGATCTACATCACAATGCAAAATAAAATAAAAAGAATTTTGGTTCCCATGGACGGCTCAAAGAATTCCTTTAAGGCCCTCGATCAAGCAATAGAGATAGCTCGCGCATGCCATGCCACGATCTTAGGCCTTTACGCTATATCATTTCTGCCCACAGAGTTCATGCCTGCAGTTGTGCCCTACAAGATTTACCAGAAAAAGGAGGCAGGCAAGTTCATGGAGGAGGCAAAATACCGTGCTGCAAAAAGCGGAATCTTGTTCACATACGCCATAGTTTACGGCAGTCCGGTGGAGCAGATCCCAGCAATTGCAAAAGCCAAAAAATGCGACCTCATCGTTATTGGCGCAAGAGGGAAAGGGAGAGTAAAAGAGTTCTTTTTGGGGAGTGTCTCAAATGCAGTAGTACACAACTCACGTATCCCAGTATTGTTGGTAAAATAGCATGTACAAGCGAATTTTTGTTCCAATTGATGGTTCGGTGTATTCGAAAAGAGCACTGGTAGAGGCTACAAAGATAGCGCAGCTCACAGATGCAACAATTTACCTGTGCACCGTAGTCACCACAGATGTAATTGTGCCTCCTGGCTCACTGCTCGGCCTCGTAAAGAGTGTTTCAAAGGGCCAACTACAAAAAAGATTACTCAGTGTGGCTAAAACCAATGCAGAAAAGCTGCTAAAATCATACGTCAAATACTGTGCCTCAAAGAATGTAACTGCATATTACAAAATAATTGTCAATGGCAACATCGCAGATGAAATACTAAGA
The DNA here is from genome assembly GCA_039938575.1 of Nitrososphaera sp. Taxonomy (GTDB): domain Archaea; phylum Thermoproteota; class Nitrososphaeria; order Nitrososphaerales; family Nitrosopumilaceae; genus Nitrosotenuis. The sequence goes on from JBDUUJ010000079.1 coordinate 6,916, forward strand.
TCTGCCAAATCTGCTTCTCTGATAGTCATAGGCAGTCAAGGGCTGCACGGAATCAGCAGGCTCAAATCATTGGGTAGTGTGAGCAGAAAAGTATCTGAGCTTGCACACTGTCCAGTGCTGATTGTAAGATAAGTTCTATTTTCTGTACCTCTGCAGTATGTCAATGACTGTCTGCTCTGGTACCTGTTCGAATTTTCTGTAGAACTGGCCTACTGATGAGAACTCTGTTGGAATCTCTACTGCGACGATCTTGATTCCAGATCTCTTTAAGATCTCGTATGTTGTGTATGGTATTACTGGCACTGCAAGAATTACTTCCTTTGTCTTCTTTTTTGATAGCCACTCTAAAATTGCGCAGACGGTAGCGCCGGTGGCCACTCCGTCATCAACTAGAATCACAGATTTATTTTCTAGTTGGTATTGCGTATTCCCCCTGTACACTTCAAGTTGTCTTTCGACTTCGGCCTTTTTTTGCTGTATTTCCTGCTCAAATCCAGGCTCTTCTGACCAACGTTCCCAGTCATGGCCACAGTACATCACTCCATCGAAGGTGACGGCACCTACCGCATATTCGGGATAGTCAGGAGGTGTGATTTTCTTGGCTATGATCACGTCCAGTGGCAATCCCAAGATTTTTGCCAATTGGTCGCCTACTATTACGCCACCTCTTGGTATTGCCAAAATCACAAAGTCCTTGCCTTTTGCAAACTCTAGCTTTTCTGCAAGGAGCCTTGCTGCATCAAACCGGTCTTGGATCATCTGCAAACCACGATTCGCTCGGTGTTATACTATGCTTCTTTTGCAAGCTCAAATACAATATCAGATTTTGTGATTATTCCAGCAATTTTAGAATTATTCATTACCGGAATGCCGCTTATATCGTACCGGTACATCAGCAGTGCAGCAAGTGAGACATCGTCAGTAGGCTCCATAGTCACTGGGTTTTTTCTCATTATATCCTCTGCTCTGAAAGTAAGTGCGTAGCTGAGCTTGTTTGCATTGAACTGGTTTGGGTATGGACTGTACCACATGTCTCTTAGCTCGTTTGTGTCTGTGAAAACACCGAGTCTGTTTGGTATCCTTGCAGGTACAAAATCCCTATACGTGATAATGCCGACTAACTTCTGGTTCTTGAGCACCGGAACGCGTGAAATTTTGTTGTTAATCAGAATGCTTTCAACAACAAAAAGGAGCTCACCTGCAGATACTGTGATTACCTTTTTTGTCATTATTTTTGATACTGGGAGGGGTGCTGTCTCTTGAACTAAAAAGTTGAACACAAGATCTGTCTTTGTAACTATACCTTCAAGTGAATTGTCGTTACGCATGACGATTACGGAGCTTATGTTATTGTCCTTCATCAGTCTGGCACATTTGTACAATGAATCATTTTTGTTGACTGTGACTAGATTTTTTGACATTGCATCAACTACCTGAATTGAAGTTATTGATTTGCTGCCAAGAGGAAAAAGTGCTCTAAGTATGTCTTTTTCAGTAATGACGGCCACGGGTTTTTGATTCTTGTCTATGACGACCAGCCTGCTGATTCTGAATTTTTGGAGTATTTCTATTGCTTCAAGAAGCGAGGTGTACGGAGTTACTGTGATGGCTTTTTTGATTAACGAGTCTCTAAGTCCGGGGTTTTTTAGCAACATAAGATAGATTTTCTTTTGGCAGATTAAATACAGAAAACAAGAATATCATGACTGATAATTAGGTTATTTTAGGTTCTATAAAGTCTTCGTCAGGTGACGAAGACTAGCTTCCATCTGAGGATTAGTGGCTGAGAAAAATCCACATTCTCCTTCACTGCTTCAACTAAAAACCCTCGGGAATGGGAAGACCTACTCCACCCCTTGTATGCTACATTCATGGATGCGACAATGTCACGGTCCATCAATTTCATACAATTAATACACCATGATTTACGACAGTATGGTCTGTCTTCTTGTATCCATCCTCATACTGAACAGAGCAGCTTGTGCGTTTAGGATAAATGAATGAAACCGGAATGCCTTCACATGCTGCTTTATACTGGATTTGTCTTTGAAATTCTAGGACTGTGAGTTCATTTTTCGTCCCAATTTATTTCCCTGACAGCTGTCTTTTTTGTATAATTTTCTGATGCCATTGTTATCTTAGTATTGTGGCAGATTCTTTGGCCTTTTGTATGATATTTGGTTATTTTGTGCAAATACTGATTGGATAGTCTTTTAGTGCATGATGTGAAAGCAGTGACAGTTCATTGTGGTACAGTTGTTTTCAAGGCCGATTCTGATGCAGCGGTTTACCATGTCTTTGAAGGTCTCCATCATTTGTAGTTGTTCTGTGTTTGGTGTGAATTTTTGTTTGATGGATTTGAGTGGCAAATTGTGTTGTATGTATTGTGTAATTATTTAAGATTTTGATCATCTTACGAAGACTTTACAGAACCTTATTTTACAATGAGTACTGGAACTGGAGACTTTTGTGACACATAGTGTGAAACGCTGCCCAAAAAGAACTCTTTGATATTACTTCTTCCGCGTGAGCCCATTACGATGAGGTCAGCCTTTCGGTCTTTGGCCAAATTGACGAGTTTGAATCCCTCGTTTCCGCAGAGTATTTTCTCATAGAATACCACGCCATTTTTTGCGCAACGCAGCTTGGCGTCTGCTAGTATCTTTTTACCGCTTTCTGCAAATACCTTGCCCAGCTTTGAGCTTGGTTTTACCACATTTACGGAATATAGTGGTATGACAAAGATGCCAGTAATTGTGCCATGAGTTTGTCGGGCAAGATAGATGGCCATCTCAAGCGCTTTTAGAGAGTTCTGTGAGCCGTCCAACGCCACGAAGATTTTTTTGAGGTTTGCCAATTGGTTTTTGTAAAATACCAACTAAATTAAACAATGTGGTAGATTTTCTGTGTTGATTTTCAGTGTTGATAATTCGCAACTGATCTCATATAGTTGGAAGTCGTTTTCGATGTAATGTCACAGACTCAGCCAATCATACTTGTAAAGGACATCATGACAAAATCGTTGGTAACTGTAGACGCATCATCCACAGTCAACGAGGCTGCCAAACTTATGGAAAAAGCCAAAGTCGGCTCAGTAATAGTGATGGAAAAAAACGTCCCAATAGGTATAATGACAGACAGAGATTTTGCGATAAAAATCGCAGCACATGCTTATCCAATACACACCAAGGTAAAACAAGTCATGTCATCACCCCTTATTCACATAAGTCCCAATGACGAGGCCTGGGTCGCCGCAGATCTAATGTACACAAGAAAGATACGCAGGCTGCCAGTTATCGACGAAGATGAGTTGTTGGGAATAGTTACTGCTACAGATTTTATCAAACTTTACACTGTGTGCAACAGAGAAGATATGAGAAGGATGTACTACCATGCACTCACCAGAATCTTCGACGATCACAACGAAGAAACATTAGCAGCCTACTAGACTCGCACAATATTGCCAAGAAGATTTCCTACAAGATAAGCTACACTTGCAGCGATTGCTCCAATTAAGAGAGTCATCAGTCCTGATCTTAATAGAGGTTTTTTGACGACTCTTCCTTTGATTATTCCGATTAAGAAGAATGCGATACTGGTAAAGACAATAGAATATGTAAAACTGTGTTGTGAATGATTGCCAAGTCCAAAGGCATACATAATTACAAACGGTAGTATCGGAATTAATCCAATTGCGGTAAATCCCGAAATTGTGCTTATTGCTGCATGAATCGGTTTTTTGTCGTCTTCGACCAGTCCAAGCTCTTCTTTCATCATGGTATCAACCCACACTTTTTTTCTCGCAGTGATAACTTTGACTATCTCGTCGAGCAACTCACTCGTAAAACCTTTTTTTGCGTAGATGTCTCGAATTTCTTGTTTTTCTGATTCTGCCATGTTATCTATTTCCCATTCCTCCCTTTTGCGTTCCTTTTCTACGAACTCGATTCTGGCTTTTGTCGCCTGGTAGCTGCCTACTGCCATTGAAAAACCATCGGAAAACAGATTTGCAAACCCAAGTATGACTACGACTATTGGCGAAAGAGAGGCACCTATGGCTCCAGCAACTACCGCAAAGGTGGTCACAGAGCCGTCAAACGACCCATAAACAAAGTCTTCAAAGTACCACTTCATGACAGACGCCGTGATTGTGTCAAATTAAAAGATCTTTGTCGAACGAAAATCGAAGGAAAATTTTAACCAAACTAGATTTAGGCACGATATGTTCAAAAGATCGCAAAAAAAGGTTCGATTCCTTAAATGAAAAACCCATCCAAAATGAAAGTATGAGTCAAATCTTACAGAATTTCGATTGCATGTCAGTATTTGAAGAGTATATCACAAACAAACATACCCGAAAGCTGTATCTTGGAAGCTTTGATAGGTTCATGCGTTATTTCAAAATCACAGATCCGAGCTACTTTTTGAAGCTAACAAATGAGGAAATATACGATATTCTCAAAAGATATCTCTTACATCTAAGGCAGAGAACAGAAAAAGGCACACTCAAAGTAAACACCATTCGAATAGAGCTTGCAGGAATTGTTCACTTTTTTACGTACAACGATAGAGTAGTGAATTGGAAAAAACTCTACAAAACCATACCTCAAAACGTCAAAAACGGGGGTGAAAAGGCGTACACTAAAGACCAAATTGGAGCACTGTTGGCAGCTACCACAAAGACAAGAAACAAGCTTTTAGTTTTATTCATGGCTTCGACTGGTGCGAGAGTAGGATCACTACCAGAACTAAAACTCAAGCATGTCAAACAAATTGAAAATTGTTACTATGTTGTCCTGTACAACGAAGAAAAGGAAGAATATGTCTCTTTTATGACTCCAGAGTGCTCAAGACTATACGAGCAATATCTCCAAATAAGAAAATCAGAAGGCGAGGTATTAACACAGGAAAGCTATCTATTCAGGCATGATTATGCGTATGGTAGAAAAACAAACCAGCCCATAGTGCAAGATGCTGTTTACCACATTATCTCTAGAATGGTCAAAAAGTCAGGTATTGGCAGAATAAAGAAGGGCCGTAGATATGACATTCCTATTGATCATGGTTTTAGAAAGTTCTTTGCAACACAAATTAAATCAAATCCCCAACTGTCGCACAGTGTAACAGAAAGGCTCTTGGGGCATCAAGAATACCTGGAAAGCTCGTATTTTCTGCCAGAAATCGAGAAGCTCTTTAAAGAATACAAAAAGGCAATACCGGACCTCACAATAAACGACATTGAGGCTAAAAACGCAGAAATAAAGCAGCTTCAGGCTCAAATCAATGAGAGAATTATGCTTGAGGATAAGATAGAACGTCAGAACCAAATAATTCGGGCTATGGCTAAGAAACTAGGTATGGAAATTTCCTAATACATCCACCAATTGTTCTCTCTCAGTAAACTAATTAAAATCGTCATGAACCCTAAACCATATCTACGAAATACTGCAAGATTTTAACGATCTGGGTTTGGTGGTGTTTTCTTGGTTTTATATTCTAGGGAACTTATTCCTGTAAGAATATTACAAAAATTTCATTTTTGAGTAGAACTTACTGTGTGAGAGAAAATCAACGTTTTACCGTCGGAGTGAGGGTTGTCCAAACACCGCAATATGTAACGAGTCTTCTAGAATATTATAATATTCATAAATCAATTCCTCAGGAAAAAAACCCATAAAATGAAAAATTGTTTTAATTAAATCATAATCGTTATCTGACATTGCAAATTCAAATAAAATATGATCCCAAACCATACTAAATAGCATATTATAAAACACATCATAAGAAATTATACTAGAAGAAGTCTCAAAAGGACTATAATTCACAGTTACAGATTTTTCCTTCAATGTGAATGAATATATCGGTATGGAAATATCACGTGGAAGCTTAGGTGTAAAATGGACAAGAACTTCATTCTCTATTTGATTTATAGTTATGCATGCTATTGCATTGGTCGCGGCATTTATCAATGTTTGAATCGGTAACGATGGTAACTTTGATTTTATATCTTGCAGTATTTCGTTATAGAAAGTTTCACTGCGTTCTATGAAGGCTTTTTTTAAATTTTCATTTCCTATTTTAGGTGTAAATTTTTTGAAACGATCCATTTCAAGCTTTGAAGCATACTGCCAGAACCAAGTCAATTCTTTTTTATTGAGTTGAGTATTTTGAAAATAATACATCACACCTAAAGGTGTAATTTTATAAAATTTATCGCGTTTACCCTTCTTTCTGTCGATATATTCAATCAGTCTTAGCTTCAAAAATCGCTTCTTTCTTGAATTGAAAATCCTTCTACTACAATTTTGAAATTTATCAAAATCTGATTCTCTTAAACCCATTCCGACCTTTTTATTGCCCCATCCTCTCACTTCGGACGCATCGTAGAGTAGGCGCTGTAATACCGCCAAGTCACCTTCTATTCGTGATCTGTACAAAGCTTTGAATAGAATAGTGCATGAACTTTATCCTTATAAAACTTGTTAAGAAGTTTCATGAAAACCGTAATTGGTTTATCGCTCGAAAAAAGTATAGTGCAAAAAATCGACAGCATGAGAGGGTTAATTCCACGATCCAGATTCGTTGAGGAATTAATCAAACAAAAGTTTGGTGATACTCAATGAAACAATTCTTACGATGCTGTGATAATCAACCAAGCTCCAAGATAACCTACGCTACCGGCGAAACGTTCCTAGTGTGTAAAAATTGCAAGTCCTTACCATATTGGTCCAGATTTATTCAAAAGGAGGAATTGATCTGATGATCTATCTCATAGAATCCTTGGAAGAGAAGCTTCAGGTAACTTTCTGTAAGCTAAGACTACAGAATTTAGAAAAGGTGATAATAGGTTGAGTGAGCAAATTGAATGGTATTGTGAGAAATGTCCAGCGAATGAAAACCAAAACTGTGGACCATTTCCAGAAAACAACCAATTATTTCCACAAGTTAAGCAGCTCCACATTACACACAGAGGATGGAAGAAGGGAAGACAACCATCCATTTTAGAGCTTGGCGATAATTGGCCTAAAGAAAACTCGGCAGGGTTAATGAATAATGTCATGGAATGGTGTAAAAGACAAAAGAAATTGAATTTTGAAAGCATTCAAAATTATCTGAATAATGTAATCAAAAACGATCCTAAGCTTGTCAAAAAAATACCTTACGCTTTCTTTTCTGCATACACCAATAACCCAATTAACCTAGGAATAATGGCGGACACGTCAGAAGGGAAAACATACGCTGTTATCAAAGTCGCAGAAATATTCCCAAAAAATGACATTATTATAGTTGGCAGAATGTCTCCAACGGCATTAATCCACCAACGAGGGATTTTAGTTGATCCTAATGGAAACCCTATTGAAGAAAAAATACATGATTTGGAATCACAATTATCACAAGTCAAAACACCTGCAGAAAAACTCGTAATAAAAAACGAAATTAAGGCTCTTCTTAGAACCGCAAAAAACCTAATCGATTTGAGTGATAAGATTCTTTTATTCCTAGAACCACCAAATCCACAACTTTGGGATATTCTAAAGCCAATTCTTTCTCACGATAAATACGAAATTGAGTACAAGACGACCCAAACAGATGGGTCTCTGAAGGTAAAAGAGTCCATAATCCGAGGTTTTCCTGCTGTTGTTTTTTGTTCAGCTAAAAACGAAGCTAGTAACCCGATCTGGAAGGAGATTGAGACTAGATTCGATATTGTAAGTCCTAACACAGAGGTGACAAAGTACAAAGAAGCTAACAAATTCACAGCACAAAGGCTAAGCATTCCAGACTTTGCAAGATCTATGATAGAGAATCCCGATGAGAAAGAACTTGCAAAAGACTCTGTAAAAGAAATTAAAGTCTGTATTCAAAGCTATTGCAAAAATACAAAAAATCCAATCTGGAATCCTTTTGACCGTATAATTGGAGAATGTTTTCCATCAAATCAAGGAATAACGATGAGACAGTGTGATAGGTTTCTGAGGTATTGTAATCTATCAACACTCATCAATTCTAAAGACCGTTTCAGAATAGAATTTGAAACAAAAAACGGAGATGTAGAATCCTATCTGATATCAACCATATCAGATATTGATGTGGCAATAGATCTTACTGGTGCTGTTAGTCCGATTCCGCCAGAACGCCTCAAGTTTCTAAAAGACATCTTTGAGCCTGCCTTGGCAGAGATACTTGATGATTCAGGTATAACCACAGAGAAACTTGCCTTAAAGTACACTGAGATATATAAAAAGGAGACAACTCCAAAGAAGATTCTAGAAAACTATGTCAGACCTTTGATGGATTATGGCATTCTGGAAGCTTTAGAAGATCTATATGACAGAAGGAGACGCTTATACAGGTATGCAGCTAAGCCCCATACTAACAATCTGGAAATTATTCGACAACGCATAATCGAACAATCGAATAATGATGATTTATTCATATGGTCTTATATAGATGAGCTTGAAAAAAATTCGATTGGTCGGGGTAAAATCAGAGCTATTTTGGATCCAAAAGGAAGACCTGAAGGCTGGAACCTGATACAAAAACAGATAGTGAAAACCTCTTCTGAATCGAATAATTTACAGGTGATTCACGCGTGATTTTACGCACAGATCAAAATATTCGATTGTGCGATTTTGAGGAATCGAATATTCTACACCAAGAAATGATTTCAGACACCAAAAAAGAAAAAGGAATCCTCACCTACGAGCAGTTCTTCAGGAAACTATTGAAGATTTGATTCCAGAATCCCCTATTGACCTCTTCTTCCATCCTGATGACTACCTTCCAAAGTGGATCAAAGACTTTGTTGAAAAAAAGGGGAGTCCTCAGCTACGTAGAGACTTTCGGGAACTTTTTGGCGATATGTACCCTGAGGATCAGAGACCCAAGGATCAGAGACCAGAGGATCAAAGTCCGCAGGATCAGAATCAAACCGGACCAGAAATTCAGAGAAAGCGTGGCGGACCGTATTCAAAACATGTAAGAGAAGTACGAAGAAAGATCATTCAAGAACACATAAAATTCAATCCCAGAACAAATGAGTATTATGTGGAGAATAAATCAGAACTGGCACGACTGCTTGGCGTTAACCGCCACACCATAGAGGCTGACATCAAGGCAATCGAAGAAGAGAGACTCGCCAGATTCGAGGAAGCATTGAGAAGAGATATGGAAGCAAGGAGAGAGGCATACAGGAGATTGAAACAGGAGGACATAAACGATATTGATTGGGGTGAGGTCTATTACGGACCTCAGGGTGGTGAGGACTGACTGTCTAGTTATTTTTTCCAAACTGCCCTAATTTCGTTCGTGATTTTCCGAAAAATTCTAGTATTTTGTCTAGTTTGGGTATTCCCACAATGATGCAGCTTTCTGAGATCAAGACACTATAATTAAAGGGAATTATACAACAACCTCGATAGATTATAAATGTGCTAATTAAAAGTTCTGTTAAGATTGAATCTTAAGATAACGGTTTGCATCTTCCTTGTTTTTGCCATCTCTTTTTCCTCGTTTGCAGTTTTTGCCAATACATTTCCCACGGGGTTAGATTTTTCACAAAAGAATTTTTTTGCTAAAGAGTTTAGTGATAAGAAAAAGATCATTTTACTTGGTTCTAGCCACGTAGGACAATTGAATACAACTTACATTACAAATTACCTAAATAAAAATGATATTGAAGTGTTTAACCTAGCTTATAATAGTGATACTCCTGAACGAAGAAGTCGCTTTCTTAATGAAATGATTGCACTAAAACCAACTGTGGTAATATATGGAGTTTCATACAGAGATTTTCAAACCCCGTTTAATGAAAGTCCTCTTCCAGATCCAAAGTATTTTTTTAACAATTTATCAAACGAACTAATGAAGAATGATATTACAACTAATCCAAAATTAATAACTCTAAATTTTATTAGAAATGTTCAGAACTCTTTTGTGGTGTTAAGGACGGAAGAGAAAATATTAACTTTTGATAACACACCATTTTTTTCATACAATATAGAAACACAGACACAAATAGCAAACGAAATTGAGTTGAAAAAACAGTCACAAAGATCAGAAGCATCAAAGTTTAGTCTTGAAGCGCCAGATAAAAATAAACAAGCTGAGGCACTAATTAATTTGATTAATGAATTTGAACAAAACAATATAAAAGTTGTATTGTTCCTTACACCACTGAATAAATATTATCTTGCGGAGATTCCTGATTCACAACACATAATTTTTAATTCCATAATTAACCATGTAATAAATGAAACAGGTGTATCGGTTTATGATTTAAGATACAAGTATAGCGAAATGCCAATCTGGGCAAACATTAGTCATGTTGCATTTAATAAGGATTCTTTGATCTACAGTGAAGATATTGCAAAAATTATTGAAAAAGAGATCTTAGATGCTATTTAACACAATAGATTTTGTGATTTTCTTTATAATTGTTTTAACAACATTAACCGTTATTAAAAAAAGAAGATTTCAGCATCTATTTCTTCTAATAGCAAGTTACTTTTTTTTCTATTATTCCAGCAATTATTTGATAGTTCTTTTGTTGATAACCACCATATGGGATTTTTACTTTGGTGAAATAATTTATAATGCAAAAACTGTAAAAACTAAAAAATTAGCTCTGGTAACAAGTTTAGCGGGGAATTTAGGTCTGTTAGGCTTTTTTAAATATGCGGATTTTGCCATAACTCAGTTTAATTTTCTTGGGAGTTATTTTGAACTGGAGCATATTCCCCATCTGAATTTGGCATTACCAATTGCAATTTCGTTTTATACGTTTCATTCCATTACATACACTGTAAGCATATATCGTGGTCAGCTAAGACCGGTAAAATCATTTACAGACTATGCTATCTTTGTTGCATTTTTCCCGCAGCTGGTTGCAGGGCCAATTCTCCGTGCCAAAGAATTTCTCCCACAATTAAGAGAAAAACTAGATGTTGAGGTAGGTATACGCCTGCGACAGATAATAATTCACAATCAAAATCTCAAATACGGAATAACAATGATGGCGCTTGGATTTTTCAAAAAGATGTTTTTTGCAGATAATATCTCTCCTTTTGTAAACGAGGTTTTTGCAAATCCATTAGGGTTAGATTCATTTGCTATTGTCTTGGCCACGATAGGATTTGGAATTCAGATTTATTGTGATTTTTCAGGCTATTCAGATATAGCTATTGGTGCAGCTTTGATTATGGGTTTTAAGATTCCCATAAATTTTAACAAACCGTACTTTGCTACTTCACCAGCTGATTTTTGGAGAAGGTGGCACATTTCACTGTCTACGTGGCTTCGTGATTACCTGTACATACCACTTGGTGGTAACAAAAAATCCAAACTACGGACTTATCTTAACTTGATGATTGTAATGTTTCTTGGTGGTCTGTGGCATGGGGCTGCATGGAATTTTGTACTCTGGGGCATTCTACATGGAGTCTATCTTGCCTGCCATAGATTTATTGTAAACAAGTTTCCTCATTTAACTTCAAACCAGTTCTTTAAAAGTAATTTAGGCAAAATAATTACGATCCTGATTACACAATATCTGGTATTTTTAGCGTGGATACCATTTAGAATTGAAAATACGCAGCATATGCTTTATACAATGCAAAAGTTTGTGATTTTAGATATCCACACACATGAGATAACTTCGTTTATACTTTCACATAAATTACCGGTTCTTTTTATGATGTTATTTGTGATACTTCACATTTATTCATACAAAAAAAATATTTTAGATAGATTTGCTTCATTACATCTTCATTGGTGGACAATCTTTTTGCTTGTAATAATGCTGCTAATAATTTTCTTTTATGATGGAAATCCTGAAGACTTTGTATATTTCAGATTCTAATGTTGTTTGCTCATAATGACAAATTTTGTTGCTGATTCCTCACACAATACGTTCATTGACGAGTTTATTTAGCAAGATTCTACATTATGACACTAGTTTAAACCACGTTTCGCATAATTAAAACCCATTTAGTTGATAATAGACCTTTTGCGCAATTAACGAAAATTTACGTACAATACGGGGAACCATATCTGAATACGCTTGCAGGCATGCTTTTTTACCCAAACCAAAAAGCAAAAAAGGCGCTAACGAGATAATAAATCTATGACTAGATCTGATTTAAAAAATTCTCTCGAAACTAGTCAAATTAAAAGATCTATAACCGAAATGTGAAAAAACTGACTGGTTTTCATGGTTTCATTCTATGACCCATTTGTGAGCCCATCTTGGTCTTGTTCTCCATCATTTGCTTCATTTGTTCTAGATGTTGAGGATCATCGATCATCATTTGGTGCATTTGCTGCATCATCTGTGGATCGGCCATCATTTGCTGCATCATTTGATGCATATGATCGGAATCACTCATCATCATTTGCATCATTTTTTCCATGTGTTGAGGGTTGTCTGCCATCATTTGGTGCATTTGCTCCACATGATTAGGATCATTCATCATGATGTCATGCATCTGACTCATCAGTTGTGGATCGGCCATCATCTGGTTCATCCAGTCGTTCATAGTTTGTGGATTTTGTCTCCATTGAGCCATCATTTGTTGCCTGAAGCTCGGATCGTTCATCATGGCCTGCATTTGTTGCGGATTCATGTGTATGTTTGTTGACATTCCTTGGAAAACTGAATATCCTATTCCTACTCCGGCAAAAAATACGCCCACTATAATTCCTATCCAGACAGCTTGTTTTGCCATTGATTGTGTGGTGAATCTAATTGTATATACCACATGCAGTCAATTTTCAATTCTGATAAGCTGCCTAAATTCTCAAAGTTGAGATTTAACTTCATTCCATAAATACAATTTTTTCTCCTCTTATGCAGTGTCAACCATACAAACCACCTCTGAAGGCATTCCGGTAATAGTTCTAAAGGAAGGCTCAAAACAATCAAGAGGGCGCGATGCACAGAAAAACAATATCAATGCAGCAAAAATCATTGCAGAGATAATCGCATCAAGTCTAGGACCACGAGGCATGGACAAGATGCTAGTTGACTCTATTGGCGACATCACCATTACAAACGACGGTGCAACTATTTTAAAGGAGATCGATGTACAGCATCCTGCAGCCAAGATGATGGTCGAGGTTGCAAAGGCCACTGACAGTGAAGTCGGAGACGGCACCACATCTGCAGTTGTAATTGCAGGTTCGCTTCTGGAAAAGGCCGAAGAACTAATTGACAACGAGATTCATCCAGTAATAATCGCAGACGGCTACAAAAAGGCTTCAAAGAAGGCAATATCGTTTCTTTCCGAAATCGCAAAAAAAATCGATGTAAATGACAAGCAAACATTGGAAAAAATAGCACGCACCTCAATGCTTACGAAACTCGTTGCAGTAGAGGCAGCAGACCTTGCAAAAATAGTAGTTGAAGCAGTTCATGCAGTTATGGAAAAAAAGGATGGAGAAAACAGAGTCACAATAAGCAATGTCAAGGTGGAAAAAAAGACTGGTGGCTCCATCTCAGACAGCAGTCTTATCAACGGCATAGTGCTTGACAAAGAAGTAGTCAATAACAACATGCCAAAAAAAATTCAGAATGCCAAAATCGCGTTAATTTCGGCTCCACTCGAAATAGAAAAGACCGAATTCGATGCCAAAATAAACATCTCCACTCCAAACCAGATAAAATCGTTCATGGAGGAAGAAAATCAGATTCTGCGAGAGATGGTTGACAAGATAACGAAGACAGGTGCAAACGTAGTTCTATGTCAAAAGGGAATTGACGACATTGTACAGCATTACTTGGCAAAAGCTGGAATTTTGGCGGTTCGTAGAATCAAAGAAAGCGACATGGCAAAGCTTGCAAAGGCTACAGGCGGCAGGATAGTCGGCAATGTGGAGGATCTTACAGACAAAGACTTGGGTCTTGCACAAAATGTTGAGGAAAAACAGATTGAAGAGGACAACTGGACGTTTGTTGAGGGTTGTAAGAATCCAAAGGCTGTAACTTTTCTTATTAGAGGCGGTTCGCAGAGGGTCGTAGATGAAGTAGACAGAGCTGTCCACGATGCGCTCATGGTGGTCAAAGATGTGATAGAGAGACCTTACTTTGTGCCTGGCGGAGGAGCCCCGGAGGCATACATTGCAACAAAACTCAGGATGTGGGCGCAGTCATTATCTGGAAGGGAGCAGCTCGCGGTTGAAAAGTTTGCAGGAGCTCTTGAGGCAATACCTATTTCTCTTGCAAGAAACGCCGGTATGAACCCAATTGATGCGATAACACAGATTAGGGCAAAGCAGAGCGCCGGTGAGAAATATACTGGAGTTGATGTCATAAATGGCACCATAGGGGACATAGAAAAAATAGATGTGTTTGAGCCGGTTCGCGTAAAAGAACAGGTGATCAAATCTGCAACAGAAACCGCAAACATGATACTTCGAATCGATAATGTTGTAGCAGTATCAAGAGCGCCTGCCCCGTCTGGACAAACGCCTAATCAACCACCACCTATGTATTAGAGGCATTGAAAAAAATCCTAATTACAAAGGCCAATGGTCAAAAGGTGCCATTCGATCCAAGAAAGGTTGAGTTTACCTCCATAAGGGCAGGAGCAGACCCAAGGGTTGCACGAGAGATTTCAAGACAGATCCATTCCAGAATCCACTACGGAACAACCACCAAAGAGATCTATTCGATGGTCCTGCAGCTTTTGTCAAAGCGTGGTGGTGTCGCAATAAAGCAGAGGTACCGCCTCAAGGAGTCAATTATGCGTCTTGGCCCGGCCGGTTTTTCGTTTGAGATCTATGTGAGTCAGATTCTTGAAAATTTCGGTTACAAGACAAAATCAACTGGTAAGGAATTTCAAGGGAGGTGCATCAAACATGAAATAGACCTTGACATGGAACATCTTGGAAAGAGATGGCTTGTCGAGTGCAAGTACCACAACATGCCTGGCAGGTATACTGGGATCAAGGAATCACTTTACACGCATGCGAGATTTTTGGATCTTGTGGACAGCTTTGATGTCGAGATGCTTGTTTGCAACACAAAGGTATCAGACGACGTAATTACCTACTCTACCTGCATAGGTCAGAAAGTTCTATCATGGAAGTATCCCACTGGTGCAGGACTGGAAAAGATGATCGAAGACAAAAAACTTTATCCCATTACCATACTTGGACCCACGAAGTTTGAGCTGGAGGTATTTGCTAGATCCAAGACGATGTTAGCTAAAGATCTGATTGATGTGGACGTTGATGAATTTGCCAGAACCACTAGGATCCCACTTAAGCGCATCATTGCGTTGCAGAAATTGTCTAATCAAATTATTTCCTAGCTTGTAAAAACTCCAATACTTTGTTTATGTTGCTTCTTACAACTGATGCCGATTTGTGCAATGAGTTCTCTTCATCTTTGCTGATTTTTATTTGGTTGATCTGCGCAACGCCATTTTTGTTTATGCAAAGTGGCACTCCTACGCACACATCAGACAAACCATATTGACCAGACAATAGTGTGGAAGCCGGAACTGCAAGTGTGTCATTTTTTATTATGCATTTTACGACATCAAAGGTATTTCTGGCAATGCCGAACACAGAATGACCTTTGTAGTCACGAAGGTACTTCCAGTAGTTTCTTGTCATAGAGGCAATTCTTGCTTTTTTTTGTTCATCAAGAATCTCAGTTACAGGTTTACCTACGAATTTTGCATGTGAAAAGATCGGTACCATCGAGTCATCGTGCTCACCTAGCACAAATGCATCTGTGATCTGCGACTGGTCTGCTCCAAACTCCTCAGCTAAGAGGTACCTAAATCTGGCAGAGTCCAAACTTGATGCGACACCTATTACGCTTGTTGGTGGCAGGTTTGAGTCTTTTTGTAAAACATATGTCATCACATCGACTGGGTTTGTGACTACTAGCACTTTGGAATCAGGTGCGTATTTTGCAATCTCTTTTGCCATTCCGCGTATCATGATGGCCTGTTCATACATTATCTCACTCCTGCTTTGCATGTGCACCATCGTACTTGCGGTAACTACAATTACTTTAGAGTCTTTGATTTTTGAGTAATCGCTAGTTCCTTTGATTGATATTGCAGATGACGGTGGAATTGCATTTGTGATGTCTAGTGCTTCACCTACTGCCTTTTTTTCTGTGCGGTTTACCAAAATGATGTCATCTAGGCCAAAAGAGGCGCATAGAAACGCAACCGCTGAGCCCACTTTGCCACTGCCGATAATTGATATCAATACACATCCGTCCTTATTCAGTCAAAGTTACACGTATTGCACGAATTGTTCCAAGAAGTTCCTTGCCGTTTGCGACATCATAGTAATTGAAGGTCTCCTCTTTTTTACTGATTATGGTTATTGTGTCGATATCAGATGGCTCCAGCAATTTTGTTTTTAACTCAACGCCGTCAACATAAAGTTGGTGCGGTTTTGTGTCCTTGTTTATCACGGTAATTATGTATGAATAGTCACCTGCCCTCATGATGAGCTCCGGGTTTGTGCCTCCATTTCCTTCCGTACCCACCACAACTGTGTGGCCATCAAGTGTTTGAAATTCGAGTGTTTGTCTTACTACTTCTGGCCAGAATATGTTAAACTGCCTTACATAGCCTTGGCTGGCATAGCCAAATATTGCAATCAGTGCGACCCCGCCTGTGATTAGCGCAATTATGACGAATCTTTTTTCACTGTTCACGCATCTAGTTGTCATTTAACGTATATGTACGGCCAAGATAATTTTCATGTTTGATACCAAAGTGGTTACTACCATCTAAAGCTCGTGGCTTCCTGCTTGACTGCATTACGATCCACTCATGCTTAATGCATCTTTAAGACAATTATCGCTACACCAAAATACATTGCGATTGTAGTGATGTCGCTAATAATTGTAGCAAGAGGTCCTGAAGCTATTGCTGGATCTTTTTTGAATTTGACAAGCATGATTGAAAAATAGGCTGCAAAAACGCCTGAAATGCCATACTTAAAAATACCGCACATCCGACTACGATTCCAAGCTTTATTTGTTGCCAACCTCGGTACTTTTTCGTTATTTTTGTGTCCACTAGATATTCGTGACCATTTGTGTGGTTGGTTTTTGACTTCATGTCTCGTTTTTGTGAAATGGTTTTTCCAGGTTCCGTGAGGGACTAATCTGCTTTTTGGTTTAATAATACACAGTAGAAATTTCAATATCGATAATCACATGTAACATGTTAATGGTTGAAATTCTCATCTTTGATTTGTGGAAATAAAAAATCAAGTACAGCTTTAATAGCTGCACTTTCTTGCAGAAGTGCCTCTGTTTGTGACGCAGACTAGGCTCTCTATGTGAGGTTTGGGCCTTGGTGGTGGAAGATCTTTTATGTTAAGTGTTTTTTCTCCGCGGCCCAACACCAGCGTAAGGTTTCTTTCTATCTTTGCGAGTCGTTCTTGCTGCACCTTTCTGTAGCTGTCTCCTGCCCAGTTCTGTGCACCGACTTCGGTCTTTCTCCTTCCGGTTCCTCGGCCTGTAACTTTGATTACTTGCATAAAGTAATGTTGCTATAATTATTATTTAAAAAGCTAGCACACACTGTCTTGCAGAGAGAAGACTGGAAGGAGGTTAGGGAGCGTTGGGGGGAAACATAAGCAGTTGCCTTCCTTCCACTGGGTTGATTATGGTGTTTTTGTATTTAACAAGAATCGTAATTATCAGCTGTGAAAATAACTCGATTATCAACTCTGAATGACACACTACAAGTAAAATAATTCAGAACTGTACGAGCAACATGGTGGCGCTTCGCAGGCAGTTGGGACTGTTTCAGACCACCATATACGGAGTGGGACTGATCCTTGGTGCAGGCATCTATGCCTTGATAGGTGACGCAGCTGGAGAGGCGGGGAACTCATTATGGCTCTCATTTGTTCTTGGTGCATTTGCGGCCGTATTTACCGGATTGAGCTATGCTGAATTGTCATCTATGTATCCGAAGGCGGCCGCAGAATACATATTTGTAAAAAACGCATTCAAGAATAATTTTGTCGCATTCATAGTTGGTTGGTTGACGCTTTTTACTGCAATAATTTCTGCTTCTGCGATCGCACTCGGCTTTGGCGGATACTTTATGACCATTTCAGGTGTCCCGATCGTTGTTGCAGCCGTTATGGCAGTCATTGGATTGTCATTTTTGAATTTCATTGGCATCCGAGAATCATCGTCGATAAATATTGTATTTACAATAATTGAGGCTGCCGGCCTTGCCTTGGTAATCTGGTTAGGCCTAGTCGTCTTTGGGAATGTGGATGTGGATTATTATGAAATGCCATTTGGGTTTTCCGGAGTGTTTGCTGCATTTACGCTTGTGTTTTTTGCATACATTGGATTTGAAAACATTGCAAACATAGCTGAGGAGATAAAGAACCCAAGAAAGGTGCTGCCAAGGGCAATCGTACTTGCCATTTCAATTACAGCAGTCATATACATCCTGGTTTCTTTGTCTGCAGTCAGGATTCTCAGCTGGCAGGAGCTTGATGCGTCAGTGGCGCCGCTAGCAGATGTCATAAAAAAGGCACTTGGGCAACAGTGGCAGACTGTCATCCTGTTTATTGCGTTATTTGCCACGACCAACACGATCCTCATAATGTTGGTATCAGGGTCCAGAATACTGTACGGCATTGCACGCGACAAGTCCCTTCCCCCAATTCTTGGTACGATACACCAGAAAAGAAAGACGCCATGGTTGGCAGTAATTATCATAGGTGCCATGTCATGTGTATTTATTTTCGCAGGCGAGATTTCCACCGTTGCAAACATCTCCGTGTTTGCCATAATCATGGTCTTCATTTTTGTTAACATTTCTCTGATTTGGTTGCGCTTCAAGGAACCAAACACTGAAAGGCCGTTCAAGGTTCCTTTGAATGTAAAATGGTTTCCTATTCTTCCAGCACTGGGAATAATCACTCCAATTCTTGGTGTCATCCAGTTTGACTCATACATCATATTGATGGGCTTTGGTGTTGTAGTAAGCGGTATTGTGTTTTATCTTGCTTACAATAAAATCAAAAGCAAAAAGTTGTGATTTGATATTGCTATCTTCCACCTTGTGATATGATGGCAGTCAGTGTGTTTGTTTCACGCAGGTGTGGTATTTTGCGGATCTTTGAGACTATCTCTTCGATTTCTTCTCTGGAATCTGCCTGGATCTTGGCAAATATGTCAAAGACGCCAAGTGTGCCGCGCACTTCTTTTATTTGATTTATCTGCATGAGTTGTTTTATTATAGCGTCTTCGTATCCAAGATCACATTGTATGAGTACGTATGCTATTTCCATATGTTAACTGAGAAGTGGGTATAATTAAATCTAAAATTATTGGTTGATGTATCTTTTCCAGAAAGTGCCGAATTGTAACTTGATATCGTGATAAAAGATAACTAAAAACCGCATACTGCACACAAAAAATTTTAGGTATAGTCTTGATTTGATGTTAGCTGTTTGTGTGTATTTTTACGAAAATATTTCTGAAGATGGAAACATCTGAATCTGTCTATTCTGATGCAATTGCCACAGACAAGATACTTGTGGATCCGTGGATGAATGAGAGGACGAAATAATTTACGGAAAGAACACTCGTTTAACAGACCCTAAATCAACAAGATATATCTGGAATTAAGAATCATGTTTTTTGTTTGAGCTTCTGTAGCAAGCACCTACATGCTCATTTTAATGTTGGTTGCGATTACTAATTTTTGATAATTAGAGATTCCTTTATTGCAACACCGAGTTTGCCTAGATCTCTTCTATTGTGATCTTGATCTGCTTTCCATCATAATTTTTGATTACTTCTTTTACTTTGTCTGTTGGGATGATGATTATTCGCCTTTCTTTGCCGTTTGAATTGCATCCAGATTTGGCAAGCTTGGTGACAAACGTTATCTGCATGTCGATATTAGCTTGCTGTAGTATATATTTATATACTATTATACACAATATATAAATATACATTATTATGTATAATAGTATACTGAAAAATTTGGAAAAACACGCTAATAAAAAATTGGATGGTTGTAGAGAACACATTCTTGTCTGTGACGAAGAACATGGTGAAATGATTTGTGCAAGGTGCGGCTGCGTAGTTCAAGAAAAGATCGAAGATGAAGGACCTGAATGGCGTGCACTCGACTCGAAGATAAACAAGAGTAGAATTGGTGACGGCAGCTCGCTTACCAAACATGACATGGGCCTCTCAACTGTGATAGGTTCAGCAAACAAAGATGTCACTGGAAAGCCATTATCTGCAATTATGCGAAGCACTATTGAAAGACTCAGGATGTGGGATAGCAGAAGCCAGGCACATACTGCAGCTGATAGAAATCTCCGAAAGGCATTCTCTGAATTATCCGCACTAAAAGAAAAATTAGGATTAACTGAGGCTATTGCAGAAAAAACTGCTTACATCTACAGAAAGGCTCATGAAAAAAAACTTGTTCGTGGAAGACCCATATCGGCATTTATTTGTGCAGCCCTGTATGCTGCGTGTAGAGACAGCGAAACTCCACGTACAATAAAAGACATTCAAAAAGCAAGTGCTGTGAAATCAAAGCAGATCAACAAGTGTTACCGACAACTCGTAGAGGGCCTCGACATGAAAATGCCAGTAGTTGATCCAGTACAGTGTGTTTCATTGATAGCAAACAAAGTAGGAGCATCAGAAAAAACAAAACGTCTTGCAGCTTCAATCTTTGTTGAATATGAAAAGACCGGTAATGCTTCCGGAAAGAGTCCGATGGCTGTTGCTGCAACCGCCGTATATTTGGCAGCAGTCAAGAACAACGAAAATTTTACACAACGGCAGGTAGCACGTGCTGCAAATATCACCGAAGTGACAATTAGAAATAGGACACATTCGATGAGAAATAGTATCAAGTCTTTGAATACCCAGTAGGCTCTCGCAAGTACTGTGGCTTAGAGTATATGCGTGCCACTTTGTTTTGTTGCAATATCAAACGCTTCTTCTACATTTGAGACAAATATTTTACCGTCGCCGGCAGTTCCCGTGTGGGCCACGTTCATTATTGCCTTGACGACTTTATCTACTTTGGAATCATCCACTATTGTCATTATTGATTCAAGTCTGTTGTACATGGCAACAAACTTTGCAGTGCCCCTTGATCCCCTCAGTATGGGCCTTTCTCCTGTTCCGATGCCTCTTGACTGTGTGATGGTGATGCCAGTTACGCCTATTTCTTTTAGCGCGTCAGTGACTACAGCTAGCTTGTCTTCCTGTATTATTGCGTCTATTTTTTTCATGATTAGACATCACATTGTTCACTTAAAAGACAAGCCGACAATTATCAAACAAGATAGTGACATGGTGCGTTGGAAAAAGGGTAACAACTTCTCAAGATTCAGATCGTAGTAATCCTGTGGTTACCCGTTGTCTTAAAATCACAACTCCACGTAGGTTTTATGATTTTTCTTGAGTGTTATTACCCTAGTTATTAATAGCAATCATTAGATAAAAAACCTCATTTGAATATCAGTATTGATAATGTTTTCTCAAAAGTGATAATTTACATCATTACTATAATATAAGAAATACACATACAAAACAATGGAAAAAACAGCTCTCTGCCTTAACAATAACTGCTATAATGTCATACACCAGCTGACAAAGACTCTTGGTTTCCTATCTCGTGTAGACCAGTACATAGCCGATGCACAAAAAGTTGGCGACAAGGAATCTGAAAAAGTGTGGAATGCCATAAAATCAGACAGACAAAAACATGCGGAATTATTGAGAAACTTGGTAATTAATGAAATAAAGAACACCAAGTTCTAACTTCATTTTTTAGGACCACCCAGTTTGTATTTCAGCTATAACAGGTGTCTTTAATCCTATTTCTAGTACAGTGACATACTATTTTCACATATTGGACGGCTTGTTTTTGTCGGACCAGTTGATAAAAATCGATCTGATTTTGAGTAAAATATTCATCATGATCTTTTGAACAATTTCTTGACACTATGGATTGCTGTGTCTATTGGACACCATGTACAATATACATGGTGATTTTGTTTGTGTTTTTTGAGTTCATTTTCTGTGTTGAAGTTAATTTTGCATTCACCGCATACAAATCCAGAATCTTTTTGCGCAGTCATACTTCAAGTTAGAACCACAGAAGCTAGATATAAACAGATTCTAAAATCGTTAAATTTTTTCTTGATTAATGATCAATCTTTTATGACTCCAATCTAATTATCATCATGAACCCTTTTTATTTTACGATTTTAAAAAAGGTGGTGTCCCTTACTGGAAGGGATCTATGAATGGACAGTTAACAATGTGATCTTTATCCATCGGTCTTGCTAGGTTGACATCAATCAGTCCTGCTTTTTTGTATGTGTTGATGTCATCTATAGTTTCAAGTACTGACGCAGATGACGGATCTTTCCAGCCGATCATGAAGATTCTCCACATCGGACTGTAGTTTGGATCGCCTGGAGCGCCTACTGCAATCCCAGGCTGGAATCCCATTGGGCCAGTTCCTTTGATTCCATTCATGAACTGGAACAGATCGACTGCGGCCGAGTTTGCAATTAGCTTTGCCGACATTGGCGAGTTTGCAACACCCATCATTGTCGCAGGCATTTCAGGAGTAGCGTCAGTTACGATATAGTAGACCGTTCTTCCATCTGGACCCCATCCTCTGTGTGCTACAAAGGTAACTGTCATTTTTTTGGTATCAATATCAAGAACTTGACCTCCTCCGTATTCAGTGCTGTCTGTGAGTGTTTTGTCTGCACGTATTTGGAGCTGACCTCCAGGCCACATAATTTGCGGCATGTTAATTACGGCCGGCAGCTCGGCAAGAGTCACCAAGCCTTCTTTCTGCGCCGCAAGTATGTCATCTTCTGATTTAAGCAGTTTTGCTTGTGCAGCATTATTCCACGTGACGTGAATGTGCGATGTCAATGCACTGTACACTGTGGATTGTGCAGGAGTGCTAGTAAAGACCTCGCCTTGGAATCCATGTATGCCATCGCCTTTGATGCCATTGGTAAAGATGTATGTTTTTGATAGTGCGCTTTTTGGTGCATTTGCAAGAAGTGGTGCAAGCTCTACTTTCCATCCTTGTTGTTTGGTTATTATGTCTGCATGGGTTTGGTCGCTAGAGTCGGTTATTATAAAGTAGACTGTTTCGCCATTATACCAACCCTTATGAAGTGGAATCGTTGCAGGAACATTAGCGCGTGACAGTCGTAACTTCATTTCGTCTTGAACTTCGCTTGTTTGTTGTTGGGATTGTTTTGATTTTGCAGTAGATTGTTTGTTTATCGGTAATGGTTGGCTTGCATCTCTGGCCTCAGAACATAATCTGTCGCCACAAATTTTGTTTGCTGTCTTTGAACCATACTGATCTGTTCCAAGTCTTCCCGGCGCTTTGTTTCCCATGCTTTTAGCTGCGTCTGCTTCCACTGGAAGGTTAACTAATGCTAGGGTAATTAGCGGCAACATCAACAACAACGCCAAATATTTTGCATTCATTAGAAAACGATTGACGTTGCTTGTTTAAATGATTTTTTCCAGATCTGGGCAAATCTTTTTTTGTTGTCGAAAGATATTGTGTGCGATTCGATTCACGACTCTAGACATAAGCTCCCAGTTGTAAATCGGATCAACAATTTTAAATTGTTAAAGAAATTTGTCAACTGTTTAATTTTTTCTTGATTGAATTTGTATGGTTTGGAAAAATCTTTTTATAAAAATCTTTTTGATGTCATTGTTGACACGCAAATCAAAGAAACAAACATTGTTTAATGATAATTATCAGACCCTAGAATACATTAATCTCATATTGTGTCCCACGACATTTACAATGTGAATTATGAAACGCACAGATTGTAGATGTTTAACTACAGAATGTAGAGTAATCAAGTCACTTTTT
The DNA here is from genome assembly GCA_039938575.1 of Nitrososphaera sp. Taxonomy (GTDB): domain Archaea; phylum Thermoproteota; class Nitrososphaeria; order Nitrososphaerales; family Nitrosopumilaceae; genus Nitrosotenuis. Next base: position 30,831 of record JBDUUJ010000079.1, read on the forward strand.
GGTTGCTGCAATTGTACAGTGTTATTGCTGGTACGAAATCAATTTGTCTTAACACATAAATTAAATCGTTATTTTGTAGAGATGAGCATTTTTCCAAGTGTGTTAAGAGTTATCTTTGAACGTCCTCTTTCGAGCCGTTCAACATCTACTAGTCCCAGATGCACCAGCCCTTTTCCTTCCTCGTTGCCATGAATATGGTAGCTTAGGAGTGGCTTTCCAAAACCGGTTAATTTTGTGAGTTCTTCAAGACTCTCAGTTGTTCCACCTGCCTTGTCTAGAGCCTGTAGGATCTTGATTTTTGCTTCAGAGATTATTTCATTGTAGCTAAGCTTCAGTATTGGTAGAAGCATCGGTCTTCCTTCTTCGTCTGTTCCAAATGCCTTGATCCCGTTTACAAAGGCGCACGATAGGGCGGCACAACCAATCATTTTGTCACCTGCACTCACATTTATGAGCACTTGTTCAAAATTTCCTGCTTCTTTTTTTATGATGTCTGCAACATGTTCCATGGCGCTTCTTATGATGTCTGGTTTGGCTATCATCCTCAATGATACTGGCACTCCCAACGTAGTCTTAATGTTACGTGCAAACTCGTCAACTTCCTTGCTGTCATCCTCGTAATGAAGCAAGATTAGTTTGTGTATTGGAAAATTTCGAATTCCTGTGAGAATTCCTTCCCTGTCTTGTCCAAATGTAGCAATCTGCAGAGTTTGTTGAACCATGTGTTCTGTAGCAGCGCACTATACTAAAGTGTTAATTTGAACGATTCAATTTTTACTTGAATTAAAGTAATTCGTGAATTGTTTTACAAAATCTTTAGAAATTTGGAAGAAATTTTTTATGTAATAAAAATCCGATGTTTGCGTGAAAAAACCGATCGTTGGAGTCATAGCAGCTGCCATAATCATCTCAATAGGTGTAGTTTATTCTAGCAATCAGATAAATTTCAATCCTTCAGAATCCAACACCCAAAAAACATACCGTGCTATTGATACCACGTTAGGATCACCACTCTTTGGTTCAAGTACTGCTCCAGTCACAATCATAGAGTTTGGCGATTATCAGTGTCCGCAGTGTGATAAATGGTTCAAAACAGTTAGGCCGGACATTGAAGAACAATACATCAATTCAGGAAAGGCCAACCTTTACTTTGTTGACCTTGCATTTTTTGGGCCAGATTCCACAAAAGCAGCTGAGGCAACATATTGTGCGGCAGATCAAGGAAAATATTGGGAATTTCACAACATATTGTACTCTAATCAAAAAGGAATCAATGATGGCTGGGCAAGTTCTGATAACCTCAAATCATTTGCATCTCAATTGAGTCTGGACAGAACTCTCTTTGATAGTTGTCTTGATTCTGATAAATACAAGAAAAGAGTTGAGAAAAATGTACTGGAAGCAAAAAGAAATGGAGTCAGCAGCACTCCAACGTTCATCATAATCGGGCCAGATGGTTCACAGAAAATCGTTGAAGGTGCACAACCATTTTCAGTGTTCAAGCAGACTATAGATTCGATGATATGATCAAAGCTGCACTTAAACTAGTCTACTCAGATCGTAGGTACATCGTAATTTCTGCAATAATTAGCATTGTGTTTTTTGTTCCACTTGCCATACTTGCAGAATACATCTTTACAACCCCATATCTTGTGCTGCATGTTACTTTTGATAATTTGCTTGGATTTGCACTGATTCTGATTGTATCAGCGATGTCGGGACTTGTAATTGGCATGAACGTGTACCGGATAAGACTGCTCCAACAGAGCCGAGCAAAAATGGGCGGAGGTTTACTAGGATCCATAATTGGTGCTTCCGCAGGTGCGTGTAGTTGTGGATCAGTGGGTTTTGCGGTAATCTCCACATTTGGAACTGTTGGCGGAATCGCAACGGCCTTTCTTTCAAATTATGAAATCCCACTCAGACTATTGGCAATTGCAATACTTGGGTATACCTATTTCGCTACAACCAAGTCATTAATAGTAGAGTGTAAAATTAAAAAATCTTGAATTGTTCAAGAAAAAATTTCAAGAATTGGAACAAGTCTTTAATATTTTCAAAGCGAATTTTTGGCGTTGAATCTCAAGTACACAATTGCGACTGTTGGTGGAGGAACAATCGTTGCATGGTTGGTTTTAGCTCTGTACATACCTCCAATGTTGCACTCATTAGAAGAAACTCGGCTTAGCAGTCAGATTGTTACAGATGTCAACTCGGAGCAGATACAGATTACAAATGGCATCAGACATCTAGTGCCACTCGATGACATCAAAAGTGGCGGCCCTCCAAAAGATGGTATACCGTCAATCGATAACCCAGAATTTATCAATGCACAAGATGCCCAGTTTCTATCTGATGATGAGATTATCATAGGCCTGAACATCAATGGCGAAACAAAAGCTTATCCCTTAATCATTTTGGTTTGGCATGAAATAGTAAACGACAGAGTCGGGGATCTTCCAGTGGCTGTAACATACTGTCCCCTATGCTTTACAACACAAGTTTTTGAAAGGGTGATCGATGGTAAAGAAACAGAATTTGGAACCTCTGGTAAGTTATACAACAGTAATTTGGTGATGTATGACAGAAACACTGATTCTATGTGGAGTCAAGCACTCGGAAAGGCAATAGTTGGTGAATTGACCGGTTTTGAGCTGAAACGAGTTCCATTTGATTTAGCGCGATGGTCTGACTGGAAAAAGCTTCATCCAGATACGTTGGTGCTTTCAACCCATACTGGCTTTTCAAGGCCGTATGGCACTGATCCTTATGGTGATTATTATACAGATTCCAGAGTCATCTTTCCTGTAAAAAATGCCGATGATAGAATGCATCCAAAGGAGATAATTGTGGGCTTTGAAAACGAAAACTCTTACAAGGCATACAAACTCTCGGATATAGAATCACAAAAAATAGTAAATGATGTAATTAACGAACAAAATCTCGTACTTGTATCAATTGCACCATTTAACGTAAGAGCATATGATGGTATGGTCGACGGCCAAGTCTTGGAGTTCACATTAGAAAGCCAGAAGATTAAAGATGTGCAAACATCTTCAGAATGGAACTTTGATGGCCTTGCAATTTCAGGACCATTGAAGGGGAAACAGTTGAACAGATTACCGTTAAGTCCAGGATTTTGGTTCGAATGGTTTGCATTTCATCCTGAAACCGAGGTCTACTAGTCATTGAGATCGTTGATCAAAGCGATCTTATTTGGAAGTGTTACCATTTTGACATATCTTTTGGTGGTGATAGTCACAACGCCTGCCCTCGATCCAGTAAGTGCAGTTTCGGCTGCCATCCAGCTAAATTCACCCATCATATTTGGAATGGGCCTGGGAGTAGGACTGCAGTTATTTCTATCCGACCAGTCCAAAAAATTTGGGTGTAGTATTGCTAAAAGAAGAGTGACGGGAGGTAATTCTGGCACTACGGCGCTTACATCATTTTTTTCTTTTTTTTCACTTGTGCCTCTTGGCTGTTGCAGTTGGTGGCTGTATGTGATTTCGTTTTTGCCAAGCGTATTTGGTGTTGGTGTGTCTGCCAGTTTGATAAATTATAGTCAACCGTTATCTTATGTTGGACTAACCATCATTTTTGGGTACAACTTGACGATATTTTATAAAATCAAACAGAAGCAAAGACAGACAAAACAATTGAAAACTTGAACAGCCGGTAGGAGACATGCATTATGTGAACCGGCTGGCCAAGCTTTGGGTCGTCAGAGGCGTTACAGTACGCTGTTTTTGATAGCCTTGAAACTATGCCAATCTTTGATATTAAAAAACAATATCTGCAATTTCCCAAGTTATTTTTTAACAGTTAAATCCCAGTTACGACTTTTGAATTGTTCAAGTTGAATTTGAATTATTTCAGATCAAACTTATAGACTTTGAAAAGATTATGTCTCTTCAATGAAACCACAAAAAATAATGTTGTTTGCATTGGCTGCAGTTTCTTTGATGTTGTTGCCATTGCTTGTATGGTTTCCAGAACACGACGACCATTTAGCGTTGGCACAAAAGACACCAGCCACTAAAAACGAGCCACTTTCAGATGCTTCCAATAACGTTCAGGTCGATTTTGAGGTACCAAGTACAGTCTACGTCAACGAGCTGACTACACTCAAAATGAGAATAACTGATAAAGAATCCGGGGCACCGCTTTCCCACGTAGATTGGGCAATAGCTGTAAAGGATCCTTTTGGCAATGTCGTCTACAAGACCACAACTGCACATTCACACGCAGGACAAATGGACATCAATGTAGCGTTTCCAATAGCAGGAACAAACATCGTGTCTCTTACAGCTTCTTCAATAGGATTCAAAATGATGGGCATGGATGTGCCAGCAATGGCGCGTACGCACACAGTTCTTTCAGGGGATATCATGGGAGGATGGAAGACAGATCCCGACAATAACTTTGGTACAAGAACATATGAGTTTCCAGTGACAGTTCTGAGTGAAAAACAACTCAATACGATCAAGAGCTCAGAGGGCAACATGCTCAACTTTGAGATGGCAATAAATGCAGACCAAATAGTTGCTGGACAGCCAGTAACTTTGGTATTTACTTTGACCAACGCCGATGATGGTTCCATGATAACACACCCAGACATGCAATTAAAGGTAAGAACCGGTAGTTTGGTGATATCGCAATCTGCCCCAGTCGATGGAATGATGGGAATGAACGGCATATACCATGGCCATACCGGTGTGTACACACTAACGACTACATTTCCAAGGCCTGGCCTCTATCTCCTAAATGCGGATCTGAATTCGCTGCCGGTTTCAAACGTGCAGTTTGGACAGGCAAGCACTAGATTCGTGTTACAGGTAGCAGATTCTACCAGCCCATCAGAGGTTGTTTCAACCCAGTCTACACCCGGTTTAAACACTGTCAACATAGTTGGAATCGAGTCGCCGTTCTTTGAGCCGAATTCGATAAATGTCAAAGCAGGAACGACTCTCACATTTGCCAATGTTGATGGCAACATACACACGGTTACCTCCGTAAAGAGCGGAACGATAGAACCTGATGGTAGCTTTGACAGCGGATTAATGAAAGCAGGAGACACATTTACAGTAAAACTTGACAAGCCCGGTACATACGAGTATGTCTGTGTAATTCACACAGGAATGAAAGGAACTGTGAATGTATCCTGACCTTTTTTATTATCAAGATATTGCCCTGGTTTGAATTTAGTGATTTGCAACGCAAGCTAGCAAGTAAAAAATTCTAAAACCCAGCAGTGAACGGCAAAAAATTTGTAATATTTTGTACGATCCTCCAATTCAATAAAAAGATTTTTAACAAGTCTTCAAACGTTTTTCGCGTAAGGGGATGCACAAGCAGCTTAGTCCAATAGAGATATGCAAACATGTCTTGAGTTTGGATGATTCGATTAGATTTGTAGGCAGGATAAAGGAGCGAAAAGTCATTGCGTTTGCCAGACACCCGAACAAAAAACCACTTTTGGATACGGAACTTGGGAACCTGGCACACTACCAAGCATCGGTAAAAGCAAGCATGGAAGAAATGTTTGATGATGCGTTAGGAAAGACGAATTGGATGATAACTGCAAAAGAAAAAGTCAAACTAGTCACCATGTTTTTGGATGATGGTCTTCTCATATTCTCACTTGAAGTAGACTCAGACCATGACAGGATAATAAAACAGATCCAAAATCTTAACATGCCGTTATAAAAAAGAGATCATCCAGAATAATACTGCCAGCCAAACAAAGTTCTGCTGAACGGTTAATCAGACCGTAAAGTCGCTATCAAACATTCTCATGTGTATATCCGGCATCATAGATATGCCAATCAAAATCGGAATGAAAAATATTGCAAATCCTATGGCAACAAGTATTATTCCCAAAAGCAGACAGTTTTTTGCCCTTTTTGGGTCATCCTCTTTGATTATAAAATACGCAATGACTCCGCCTATCACATTAAACAAAATAGGTAGCAGAAACCACCAGGCACTACGCCTTCTAACTTCCATGATATGATTTGGTTCATTGAGGTAAAAAACCTCACTTAACTGAGAGATATTTTTTGAGTGTAATATTTTCTTGCCCTGGTATACGGGCAATCTCAAATCCTTCCTTTCTTTTTGAAAGTGACTTTGTTGCATCAACTCCAAGCTTTGCAGTCAAAAGATTTTTTTGATCACTTGATGGGTCAAGGCTTGAGCCTCGTACCTTTTCAATTACCGTAAGGCCCCTGTCTGCCTGAAACCTTGTTGCCATTGCGTATTCTACCTGGACTGGATCCGAGGGGTCAATATCGTCGTCCACTACCGTGACCATTTTGAGGGAACGGTGTGACGCAAATGTCTTTTCAATTGCTTTTTTTGCATCAGACTCTTTTTTCTTTGATATCTGCACAACTGCGTGCAGCCAGTTGCATCCGCCGTCGCTCATCACAACTCGTCTTGTCTGTGGCACAGCTTTTTTGAGTTCATAGTTGAGCTTTGCCTCAATTGGCATGCCCATAAGCAGCCTGTGCTCTGAGTATCCGGACAAGATATCATGGAAGATGGCGTTGTTTCTGTAGTAGAGTTTTTGAAGCTCAAATACCGGCTGCTCCCTTGCAAAGTCGTATGTTCTGAGCATTTCGACCATCCATTCCTTGTGTGTTCTGTCTGCAAGTATTCGGCCCTCCATGACTATTTCTGCACCGGAAGGAACCGACATAGATGAATATGGTATCTTTGTGAGCGTGAGCTTGCCACCAAGAAGGCTGTTTGCTATCTCGAGTTCGTCTTGACCCCATTCTGCCTGGTATGCACCTGCAATGGAAATTGCCGGGTGCACGCCTACGGTTATTGCCACTTTGAGATCCTCGCCGTGCTCCTTTGCATCCACAAACGTTCTGTGCAGGTGCCGGCCCTCCACCATGCGTACAGAAAAATGCGTTTTATCAAGTGGCATAAGCCTGTGAAACGAAGAGTTTTGTGTCTTTTTTTCTGGATTCTTGGCATAAATTATGGACGAGGTAACAAATGGTCCTGGTTCTTTTTCAAAATGAGTCACAATAGGCAAATCTAAAAGATTCTTTGAGCTGTTCTCAAAGAATTTTGCATCAGATACTATTTTGGGCCTCTTTTTGTTTTTTATTGCCAGAATCATTTTGTCGTGTATCTTTGGCTCAGTTGCACCGATTGCCTTTGCGAATCTATTTCTTGTTCCGACCAAGTTTGCGACAAGACGCAGCCTGCTTTCTTTGATGTTCTCAAACAATAGTGCATTTGAGCCGTCTACTTTGGCAGTGACTGCAGCGATCTCATATTTAGTTGAGACTCTTTTTTTGATGATGGAAAGCTGGCCTGATTTTTTTATCTGATCAATGTAAGTTCGTATGTCTGTCAATTCCTGACTGCCTCCGTTATCTTCTCAATTAGAACCTTGCTTGCATCTTTTCCAAGCTCTCCCTTTGCCGATAGTGAAACTATGCAGACACCACGCGCCTCCGATGCTAGCTTTTGAGAAATTAGTTTCAAAAAAAGAGAATCATGGCGAATCGGTATGATTTCAGACGAGCTGGGAGACGGCCCAATTGCAACTGAGATCATCGTTGCACCTAATTTTTTGGCACCTTCGGTAATAGAGATAAAAAAACCGTTATCGTACTTTAAGATGGAAACATCAAATTTCCGATTATCTGTTTCCACAGATATTACTCTGTGGTCAGAACTTGACATTAATTGCTTGGATAGACTTATGCCTTTATTGCTATTGCTTCTGCTTCTTGAGCTTCAGCTTCAACTCTGGCACGCAGCTTGGCTTTGTACTTGAGATTTCGTGGTTTTGTTCTCAGTCTGTAACCACAGCATGGGCACCACAGTCCTTCCCATTTGATGAAGATTTCACAAATCTGACAACGTCTCTGTCCTGAAGCATAACGTCCAGTTCCTACTGGCTTTTGTGCCTTGTATCTGGAGCAGATTCCCTTACATGTCATGTTTTGTCATTATGTTATAGGATTCGCAAATATTTAAGGATGGATCTAAAATTTCTAGATGTTTTTTTTAAAAAAATTGTAAAAATTTTTTGGCGGTTGCGTGATTAGCTCGATCAATTTGAAAAAACCTTGAAAAGTTGTATAAATATCTAACGATTTTTTTCCAATGGTATATTATGCCCCTAGAAAGGCGAATTTCGCGGTTTTTTGGGTCATTTTTGAACGATTTTTGCTGGATTTCTGGATTTTTATGGACCTATCCCGTCCTCGAAAGCGGCAAAACAAAGTGCCTGTATCCTTGGCGCTGCGCTATGTATTTTGCTGACATCATGTCCCGTTCGCCCCGCTTGTTGTAGTTTTTTATCTTTCTTGTTGTTTTTTGCTCGTCTACAAACTCCAGCTCAAAGTGCGAGCAGAATTTCAGATTCAACAGACTTGTGATCTGTTTTGCAACTTGCATATTGCCGTTTCCAATTTTGACTATTTTTTTCTCTGCTCTGAGGCCGCCCAGTATTTTTGCTACGTGTGAGGCAAGCTCATCTGGCGACGTATACAAACCACGTTCTATTTCCTTGCCAAGATACATTACGACAAGGCCGATTCTCTGGCCTGGGTCGATTCCGATTATGAGCTCGTGCTGGTTTAGTCCTGAATCCAGCTTCTCAATTATTATTCCCTGAATGACAGTAGGATCCTCTTTGAGTATGTCCTCGTTTAAAATGAGCTGGTTTGCAGATTTTGGAGATTCGAGTGCCGTCGTAAATATTAGATTTCCAGGATAGTTTGGTATTTCATTAGGTAGCAGCGAGTCATACTTGAGATTTAAAAACTTGAGTGCTTTGACGAACTGGAAGTAGGATTTACCGTAGGTGGTGGCAATCCCAATGCGGCAATCATCTAATGCGCTGATACCATTCATTGTAAATTTGCCGATTTAAGGGTTTACGGCTTCAAAATTGTTGACACGACGCTGTCTACTGCCTCATCAAACTTGGAGTCAATTGTGGACTTGAGCTTGTCCAGTTTTGCTGCCCCGTCGGATGCTATCTTTTTTGCCTGTTGCTCTGCCTTGGATTTAGTCTCCGCAATTATCGCCTCTGCCTCCTTTATGGCCATTTGTGTGACCTTTTCTTTGAGCAATTCGAGTTCTTTTTGGGCCTTGGAATTGAGTGCTTTTTTCATGTCTGCTACCTTGGAGTTTAGCGAGTCAAGGTCATTTTCAAGTTCTGCTAGAGACTTGATGATTTTGCTTACCTTGGAGTCTGCTACGGCGGTTTGGGCTACTTCCTTCATATCTGAAGACCGCCGACATCCATAATTAAAGCCTTCATTTGGTACTCAAAAGCAGGATCGCCCTTGCAAGATCGCCACCTGTTTCCTTTAGGGCGTTTGTAGCAACTTCAGGGGTGACATTTGCTTGCTGGCACACAAGCATTATGTCTTCTTCTGAAAAGACTGGTGTTTCCAGTTCTTTTTCTTCGTAGCTGTTTGCAATTACCTGAAAAATAGAATTATCTTTTGACCTCATTTCAGTGACTGCCGGTTTGGTGATTATGATCTCTTTTTTGTCGGTCTTGATTATTACCTCCTGGACATTTGTGACCTCTTTCATATCAAAGCCCATCCTGTCCAGCATTCGCCGCATTTCGCGGTTTCCGCCGCGCATCATGCCTGTTTTTCCACCACCGTAGGTTTTAAACTATGCCTGATTTTCACTGCTACGCCTCGTTTTAACGACATCATCATATCAGAATTCACCATGGCGCGCCCTACTGCGATCACCTTATCTTGGTACAAAACAGGCACATCAGCTCCAATTAGCACCCTTTTCCCTGCTCGGACTACATGTTTGCAAAAGACGGATTTTCCTTCCTCCACAAACGGCTTTGATTCATCGTTTATTTCGATGCAGTTCTCTCTGAATTTTTTACCCTTCAGCAAGATTTGTGCAAAATATGGAGTTATTGCAAGACCTCCATCTATTCTCAGTGTGCAAAGGAGTTTTTTGTCGCAGTACACTTCACGAATTCTGCCTGTTTTTTTAGAGAATGTGATCTCTATGTCTTTTGGAAGATATCTTGATGTGCCACTACCAAACAATGCGTCAAGGGTATGCCTTAGCTTCAGAATATGATCCATGATGACAGTTTGAGGTCTTGTGGGTTTAATATGTCAAAAGTGGACTAATCTGCCGGATGGAGAACCAGATTTTACAATTGTAAACTATACTACATATTAATCCACAAAACCAATCACGTGTTGATGAATACCACCCAATTTACTACAGCGATTCTAGGCATGTTAATTGTCGGTGCCAGCATACAGTATGTATTGGCCGCAAACGGCGATACGGCAAAAACCAATAAAATTACACCGAAAACCAATGTAAACCTCGGAGAACTTGCAAAAAATCTCCAATTTGTTAAAACTATGATTGCATATATGAAAAAAGATCACTCGTTCACTCAAGACATCATAACTGCGATGCTAAAAGATCCCATGTTACGGCTGCAATTAATTGGACACATGACAGAAAACAAGGACGCTATGAAACAGATGACGGAGATGATTGGTCATGGTGCAAAAGCTAACAAAATGAAGAACATGGATCATTCCAAAATGTGGATAAAAAAGAATTCCACAGATTAGGCACTTGTTTTGAAGCTATTGAAATATCGTTTCCATTAGTGCAAGAGTGCAGCAGCTAGTTTCTTCTTGCATGCTTGTAAGACATAGATTGCATACCGACTTTATAATCTATATAGAAGTTTGATTCACTACATGGTATGTCGGAGCGTGAGGAGACACGGAGACTCCAGTTCACAGGCAAGTCATCGTATATAGTTTCATTGCCAAAGCAGTGGGTCATGGATTTGGGCCTAAAGCAGGGAGACCAGATAGTAATTACCCGAGAAGGCAAGTCTTCACTCAAAATACTACCTGCAAAAGACCAGACAAAATCTGCACAAATAGAAGACGCAGTTTTGGAAATAGCAAGAGATGATGATAACGCATCGATTATTCGAAAGCTCATCTCGCTTTACTTTCTTGGGTATAAAACTATACAGATAAAACCGAAAGCAGACAGGCTGCAGCCAGGACAGCGCAATGCCATAAAATCTGCAGTCAAGGGCATGCTGATGGGGGCAGAGATAATTTCTGATTCGGTAGACGGAATCACCATACAGGTCCTCGTAAATCTGCTTGAGCTCTCAGTTGATGGCGCCTTTAAGCGGATGCTTCACTTGGCAAAATCGATGTTAAGAGATGCGCTCTTAGCAGTAAGGGAGGGAAATCTGGATCTGGCAAGAGAAGTAATTGACTCTGATGACGAAGTTGACAGATTTGGTTTTTACATAATCAGGCAGCTAAAGATCGCAATTCAAAACGAGTTTATGTTAAAAGAAATGGGGTTCACCAATCCAAGACAGTGCCTCGGTTACAGACTTATTGTCAAACATATAGAAAGAACAGGCGACCATGCAGTCCTCATATCGAAGGACCTCCTCGAATTCAAAAAGTCGGTAAGAAAGGAAGCAATGGAAAAGATTGACGATCTCTGCGAGTTTGCCATTTCTGTTCTGGACGAATCATGCCTTGCTCTCTTTAAGGAAGATTTTGCGCAAGCAGAACACGCAATTGAAAAGGCTTCAGAGATATCCAAGTACGAAAAAAAGATACTAGAGTCCATAAAATCCATCAAAGACGAGGAAGAAGCATACAGAATACGAAGAATGTCAGAAAACATTACAAGAATTGCTGAATACGCAAGCGATATTGCGGAAATCGTACTAAACATGAATATAGAAAAGATGCTAAGCAGGCCTAGATTCTAAAGAGCCTTGCCATGACACAAACTGCAATTCTGATTACTTATGACAACGACGACTCTGTAAAAGAGGCATTGGGCCTGTGCGAAGCAGCAAACTACAAAGTGGCAAAAATACTAAGGCAAAAGTTTCTCAACAAGACAAAATATGGAATCGGTGAGGGAAAGCTCGAAGAGCTCAGAGAGCTTGTTGCAAAGATAAAACCCGATGTTATAATTTATGACGAAGTACTCAAGCCGAGCCAGAGCTACAACTTGGCATCAAAGCTGAAAATGAATATACTGGATCGAGAGTCTTTGATTTTGGAGATATTTGAAAAAAGATCGTCAAGTTACGAGTCACATCTTCAGATCAAGCTAGCACAGCTTCGATATGAAATGTCAAGGGCAAAAGAAAAGGTTCGACTCGCGAAGATGGGCGAGCAGCCAGGCTTTATGGGAATTGGCATGTACGAAGTCGACACATACTACAACGACATACAAAACAGAATGAAGAGCGTCAAATCAAAGCTTGCAAAGACCGGAAAGCAGAGGGCGTTGCACAGAGAAGCGCGGAGACGAGTAGGCCTCAAAACGATTTCACTTGCAGGCTACACGTCGGCTGGCAAGACCACCTTATTCAACACCCTGACTGGCGAGACTAAGGAGGAGAGCCCGGAGTTATTTACTACTCTTTCCACTACAACAAGAAAGATTCTGATTGACAAAAAGCCGGTTCTGATATCAGATACTGTTGGCTTTATCAGCAAGCTTCCTGCATACATGATTGAGGCTTTCAAGTCCACACTTGAGGAGCTTCGCTATGCAGATGTCGTAATCGTCGTAGTTGATGTAAGCGATTCTGAACTGGAACTAAAGAAAAAGTTTCAAAGCTGCCTCAAGACGCTATCGGATCTTGACGTGGACCAAGAACGCGTCATTTTTGCGCTCAACAAGTCCGATTTGATAGGCCCAGAAGACATAGTAAGGAGGGCCGAGCTTGTAGGATTGAGTGAAAGTAGAAAGTGGGTTCCAATTTCTGCAACCACTGGTGAGAACATCTCAAAGCTGCTTGAGCTTGTAAGCAGGATGCTTGAAACATCAAAGCAGCAAATAAAAGAGATTCCGCCAAAGCAGGATCTGGCAAAGTTCTATGAAGAAGATTGAGGTGCTAAGAATCGGCCAACGTCTAGTCAGAGATGACAGGGTGACTACCCATGTTGCGCTTGTCGCAAGGGCGTTTGGCGCATCAAAAATATTTATGAACGAAGTAAACCCGGAAATCAAAGATACACTTGATAAGGTAAACAGATCGTGGGGGGGCGGATTTGAATTAGAGTTTATTGATGATTGGAAAAAGCTCCTCAAGTCAAAGAAAAAATCCGCAAAGATCGTTCACCTTACTATGTACGGTGAAAGCGTAAACGACGTACAAGAAAAGTTGAGAAAAGAAGATGAGCTCCTAGTCGTCGTTGGCGCAGAAAAGGTTCCTCGTGAAGTCTATGACTATGCAGACTACAATGTTGCTGTAGGAAACCAGCCGCACTCCGAAGTAAGCGCACTTGCAATAATTCTCGATAGGATTCAAAATGGAAAACAGTTTGATATCAAGCACAGTAACGCACGACTGGAGATAGTACCAAGTAAGAAAGGCAAAAAAGTCATCATAAAAAGCGATTGATTAATTATGTCCGAAACTCAACCAAAGTTATTGGTCGAGTCATACGAAGATCCGTTTGTTAGGATCGCTGCAATGATTGGTGGAGACGAATACCTCAAAGTGGCCCGTGCGCTGCTCAAAGCAGAAGACGCAACAGACGAAGAAATTGCCAGCTCAACTGGACTTAGGATAAACATGGTAAGAAAGGTGCTTTACGATCTTTTTGGAAAAGCCCTCATCACAGGAATTCGCGTAAAGGACGAACGAAAAGGCTGGTTTGTCTACAGGTGGCGCTCAAGAAAAGATGAGGTAGAGAACTTTATCGAGAACCAGAAAAAAAAGATTGCGGACAGATTGCAGCAAAGACTTGACTATGAGAACTCGTCACAGTTCTATCATTGCGGCAACGAAGACTGTCCTAGGATCACCTTTGAGACTGCACTTGAGATGTTCTTCAAATGCCCAAGGTGCGGTGGCGTTGTGAATCTCAAGAAAAATGACAAGCTCAAAAAGGCACTAGAGTCAAAAATCACAGAAATAAGAAACGACATGCGTCGTCATCTCTGATAGTGCAACACGATTTCACTATCATAACGCACGGCTTTTTTCAGCTTCAGTTTTAATGAATCTGCAATATTTGCAAATCCAGCTCCTTCTACTAGGGTGGTTGCAGCTGTTCCGCCGACCAGACATGGCGATATAGTGACTATGACTTCATCTACAAGTCCTTTGCTTACGAAATCCCAGTTGGTTGTCCCCCCACCTTCAAGTAAGATGGTTCTGATTCCTTGTTTGTAGAGAATCTTGAGGAGTTTTTTTATCTCTACTTTAGTTTTTCCTGCAGTTATCATCTTGATTGGATATCTTGCAAGCTTTGAGAGATTCTTCTTTGGTGCTGTTTTTGAGACTGCAATGATTGTTGGAATTAGATGGGATGTTTTTATTATCTTTGAGCATGTGGAGATTTCTGCACGTGAATCAAGAATTATTCTTGTTGGGTTTTTTCCCTTTACGTATCGCACAGTAAGTAGTGGATCGTCTTTTTTGACTGTGTTTTTGCCCACCAGTATTGCGTCGGAGCTGGCACGCAGTCTGTGCACTCGTACTTTGTCGTGCTTTGAGGATATCTCCGAGTTACCTGTCTTTGTGGCGATTTTGCCGTCCAACGAGACTGCCGCGCTCAGAATTATGTGTGGTCTAGATTTTGCCATGAACTATTTTGCCTCCAACCATGACTGCCCTTATTGTGGATTCAGATGCCCTGTGCACTATTGCGGCGTACGGGTTGAACATCGGCTCAAAATCAAGCGCATGCCTCTCAAAGAATATTCCATCTGCGAAATATCCTGGCTCAATTGAGCCGATTTTTCTTCCAAGTAGCACGCCACCGTTTACTGTAGCCATTTTTAGTATCTGTTTTGGGTCTAGTCTTTTTTTGTTCAGACCCATATACACCTTCCATGCGTAATCCATCTCCTTGAACATGTCTGGTGAGTTTATCATGACATTGTCTGTTCCTATTGCGACAATGCAGCCGTTTTGTTGCATGTATACAAAATCTGGAATTCCTTCTGCAAGCGATGCGTTTGCTCTTGGACACACCACTATTCCGCGTGTCTTTTTTGCAGCTACACTCAGATCGGATCTTGATGCATACGTCATGTGCACAAGAAAATGTGGCTTTGCAAGAAGCGCTCTTGCAGTTTCTGATCTTTTTGTAGTTTTCATGGAGACGGTAGAGCTTTCTTGAGTTTCTGCGCTATGTATGGCCCGAATTTTTTTTGTTCTAGAATATGCACGCAAAACAGAATCGCTGTTTTCATTTGGCCCGCTGATGCCGATGCCGTCACAGTATTTTAGTATTGATTCAAGCTCTTTTTTTCTGTCAGTCGGCAGTGGTGTGTTTTTTTTGATCTGGTTTTTGTCTTGATAATACTCTACTCTGCCAAGAATCACTCCCCGAATCGGCACCTCTTCTAGTACACTTTTTAACAACATGATACCTTCCAGGCCGCCTTCTCTGAAATCAACAAAAGTTGTAATTCCTTTTTTGAGCATGGAGTAGCAAGTGTTTTTCATAAAATGTGTAAGGTGCTCAGGGTTTGAGTTGTTCAGGATTTTTCTTTTTGCGCCCAACATTGGATGTATTTTGCTATCCACTGATCCTTTCAATGCGGCGTCTTTTCCTATAGAATCGCCTATATGGGTGTGCATGTTTACAAAACCTGGCACAAGCAAAAGCCCTTGGCAGTCAACAATATCTTTGCTGTCAGACTGTTTTACAAAAAGACCGTTTGATGTCTGCAGGGTGGTAGATGAAACATATTCTAGGTCTTTGCCGTACAGAACGCTGACATTTTTTAAAAGCATGACATTTCGTATATGGCAGGTTTTTCTTTTCCTGCCTTCCTGATTTCTCTAATTGTGTCAAGCGAGTTGGTTGCAAGCTTGACTGCTTCTCTTGCTGTTTTTGCCGTTCCTATGCCGCAGTTGAATGTAATGCCGAACTCTTTTTTTGCTAGTTCCAAGAATTCCTGTGCATCTTTTTTTGCATTATCGGTTCCCACCACCATAAAGTTGTCTCCCCCCATGAAAAACGCAAGAGATTTTTTTGCCATAAAAAATTCAGACATTCTTGCATACAGCTTAAAGATGATTGAAGAGATCTCGTAAGGAGATTTTGTTTTTCTTGTTGATGTGATGTTTTCAACATCAAAATGCATTATCGTCACTTTCTGGTTTGCGGTGCCGTTGACAAATCCATAAACTGTGTTTTTCTGATCCAAGACGACTTGCTTCATCTTTGCTTCATATGCCTTTAGATTCGCATCAAAGGGATTGTCGGCATACCCAATTGACATAGACATCTTGAGGCTTGACGCTTTTGCTAACTTTTGCTGGATTTCAATGTGGTCATCAAGCCCAAGACCGTTTGTGATGACAAAAAACTCGTCAAACCGGTTGGAGAATACAAGGCAGTTTTTCTCTGAGAAGAGTTTTTGCAGCTCTCTGTACAGGTTTGCCTGCAGCATCTGCAACTCATGCTCTCTGTCTGAGCCAAGCGTCAGTGTCCACGGTCCGTACTCTGTTATTTTTACTATAGTAAGCTGGATCATCGAATCTTTTCAAGCTCCTTTGATATCTTGAACACTGCTTCAACGGCACGTTCTGCTACGGGTCTGATTCTAGCGTGGGCATGCCTTTGCTGCATTCCGGGTCCTGATATTCCAAGTGAGACTGGTTTTTGGTACTTTATGGATAGTTCTGTAAGTGATTTTGCCGTCGAATTTGCGATTGTTTCGTCGTGCTTTGTTTGCCCCTTTATGATGGCGCCAAGCGTGACTACGCCGTCTACGTCCTTTTTTTGCAATAATGCGTCAACTATTAGCGGCATATCATAAGCCCCAGGAGCCTTGCACGAATATTTGACTTCCAGTTTGAGAGCCCTTGCTTTTTCCAACGCAACTTGAAGCATTCTTGATGTTATCTCTTCGTTGAACTCCGCCGTCACTATTGCAATATTCAAATTAGTGCACCTTTGAGAATTCGAGGAGTTCTTTGCCATCGACAAACGGGATGGCGTTTTCCTTTGCAAATTTCTGTGCCTTTTCTACCGTCAGCGCAGAATAGGTTTGCGAGTCCATCATCTCGCAGATTGCAGTCATTGGTGTGAGCTTTGCAAGCTCTGCCAGATATACAGACATTTCTGTGTGTCCCTGTCTGCTTGCAAGAAGGCCGTTTGATGCCAAAAGCAGCGGTACGTGTCCAGGTGTAGTAAATGATGAGACGAACTCTTTTTTTGGATCATCTGTGTGGTAGATGTTTGCCATCTCTTTGATTGTCATGGCCCTGTCCCTGTCGGTGATCCCAGTGTAGGTTTGTTTGTGGTTTATTGAGATCGAAAATGTAGGGTGGTCTCCATATGGCGCTGTACCCATGATCATCTGTTTGATGTCAGCATCCAAATCGGCAGAGCCGGAAAGTATGTTGTGCATGTATTTTAGGTTAAGAGATTTTGCAAAAGAGTCCTTTATTGCAAGACAAATGAGCCCGCCTGCATTCTGGCGCATCCTTGAGATGTGTTCTGGTGTCACAAACTGTGCGGCCACTACCATATCCACCTCGTTTTCACGGCCACCTGAATCGTACAGAAGCACAAACTCACCGCGCTTTAGGGAGGATATTGCGTCTTGAAGACTCATGTTCAAAATTGGTTTTGCATGAATAATAAAGGTTACTCAAAAATTAGTAATTACCACTAAATTGGTAGTAGTTCATTCGTGTTTTAAAAGATATTTGCCTAAAATATCGGTTTCAATATTAACCTTATCGCCAACTTGTTTTGTTTGAAAGTTTGTCACTTCAACTGTATGTGGAATAAGGCATACTGATGCCAGATTTTTTTTGATGTCTACTACAGTTAGACTTATTCCATCTATTGCGATCGAGCCTTTTTGCACTACAAATCTAGAGAGATGTTTTGGTATCTCAAACCACACTTTGATCTCTTTTGGCCTTTTTTCAATTTTTTTTATGGTGCCGACTCCGTCTACGTGTCCAAGAACAAAGTGGCCCTCCATCCTGTCCCCCACCTTAAGACTCCTTTCTATGTTGACAATGCTGCCCACCTTGAGGTTTCCAAGGTCGGTCTTCTTTGTTGTTTCGTCTATCATCTCAAAGTCGCATTTTGATTTTGAGATCCCAGTTACCGTAAGGCAGACCCCGTTGAGTGCCACGCTTT
The DNA here is from genome assembly GCA_039938575.1 of Nitrososphaera sp. Taxonomy (GTDB): domain Archaea; phylum Thermoproteota; class Nitrososphaeria; order Nitrososphaerales; family Nitrosopumilaceae; genus Nitrosotenuis. Next base: position 49,010 of record JBDUUJ010000079.1, read on the forward strand.
GGCCTATCTTGAGACCCTTTGCGTTCTTGCCAAGATCCACAGTCATCTTTACTGCGCTTCTTCTATTGGTGTTTTTGCTCAGCGAGAGCACCTTGCCTACACCTTCGACTATGCCTGTAAACAATTTCAGCTAGCAAAGTGCAGACATGGTATAAATTGATTCTTTTTGGATAATAGATTCAACGTTGATAATCATGGATTGTTTTAATAGAAATTCTCGCACCGGTATTGTATGATGAGTAAGAGATGTGATTGTGGCAGCTGTGGCCACGAAATGGTAGATGAGTGTTACAAAAAAGAATGCAGGTGTTGCCTAAGTGATCATCAAGGTCCGTTTGGGAAAAACCGGTGATCTGGTGTACCACAATGCTAACAAGTCTACTTAGAATTAGGAAAAATTTGCCTACCAACAAATGCACGATAGATTTTTCAAGTTTTTGTTTTCCATAGTCTTGCTCAAATATACCAAAATGCAAGTAATTTTTTGTTATAATGTCTTTGGGAATTCAGATGGTGGATTTATCGATCCCAACTCTTCGGCTCTAGCAAGGTTGCCTTCAAAGAGGCCTTTTCCTATGTGGATATTGTCTATGTGTGAAGACAGCGACTTTTTGTCATCAAATATCGAAGAGCAGTACGGGCACTTGATCTTGTTAGGAATTTCAAGTTCGGGTAAAACTACTGCTTGTCTTGCAATATTTCCTACCAAGACCTTCTGTGACGCGATACCAATAGGCACTTTATTGTCCATGACGACGACTCTGCGAACATTGTTTTTGCTCATCATAGCTATGGCGTCTTTTACTGCGGCGTTTTTGTTTATAGTGACAAGAGGTGTTCGCATGATTTCTTTTAGTTTTGTCTTTGTAGGATCTTTTCCTTTTGCCACAACATCAAATAGAATGTCCCGGTGTGTAACAATGCCATTTATGTCGTTGTTATTCATAATCAGCAGGCTGTCTATTCCGTGCTCCTCCATTTTTTTTACACCTTCAGACACACTCTGGTTTCCATCCTGAATTACAAATGACTTGTCTGTGAAATTTGAAATGGGTTGTTCGAGTGCATTTCCCATACTTTTTTCTTGGTTAGCATCGATTTAAGCCACAGATCGATTCTCAACTCTGAGAACTGTCCTTCTTGTTCTGTGTTTGGAGAAAATAGTTGCCTGATGGATTTTAAGACAAACAAACTAGAATCATTTTTTTGTCAAGTCATCACTAATCAACCCGGCAGAATCGTCTTTCTCAATATTTTTACAGCAGTAATGCAAATGGCCTGCATTGACATCAACCTTAATGGAAAAGATTTTGTTTGGTATTGCAAAGCAATGGATTGCCGGTGATACAATCTCTGACGCACTGTCTGCTGCGCAGGACTCTTACAGAAACGGCATGGGTGTGATCATCAACAAGCTGGGTGAATACCAGACCTCAAAACAAGCCATAGAAAGAACAATCGACGAGTACAAGACAATCATGCAGTCATTTAGGAAATGGCGCATCCATGCAGGCATCTCAGTCAAACCCACACAGGTCGGCATGTCAAGAAGCAAAAATGAGTGCCTGCAGAACTTTGAGGCCCTCATCAAGGCTGCCGCCTCCTCGCAAACTTTTGTGTGGATAGACATGGAATCATCTGAGCACACAGACGAGACTATCCAGTTGTACGAAAATCTATTTGCAAGATACGAAAGACTTGGCCTAGCTTTGCAGGCAAACCTCAAAAGAACCCAAGGAGACCTCGTAGACCTACTTTCAATTGGTGCAAAAATTCGGCTGGTCAAAGGCGCCTATAAGGAGAATGGCAATATTGCATTTAAGACAAAACATGACATTGATCAAAATTACCTGAAGTTGCTGAAGGTTTTGTTTCAAAAGGGCAACGAGTTTGGAGTGGCCACGCATGACTCCAAAATGATCGGTACTGCAATCAAGCTGGCAAGAAAATACGAGCGTAAATTTGAATTCCAGATGCTTCGAGGCATCAGAGATGAGCTGAAACCCTATCTTCTCAAAAAAGGATTCTCTCTTTCAGAATACATCCCGTATGGCACAAACTGGCTTCCGTATTCCATTCGCAGGCTCAAGGAACGAAAGCGAAACATCTTGCTTCTTGGAAGCTCATTTATTTCCAAGTACAAAATCCCAAGAAGGCATTCGTAGAATTTCTACTTGAACATTATAAGGTAAAGAGTGAAGCTTTTGCTCAATGAAGATAGCTGGAATCACACTGATTCTACTTGTAGCAACACTTGCAGTTCCATTGGAGCATGCGTTGGCACAGACTGCAATCTCGTCTCCACCAACAGGCCTTAGCGCCAAAGCTGTATCTGGCTCTCAGATCAATTTGAGCTGGACTGCACCTCAAAACAGTACTATAAACGGCGTAAACGGATACAGAATAGAGCAAGACATAGGCTGCATTGGAATATTTTCAGTTCTTGTTGAAAATACCACATCAGCTAGCACTACATTCTCAAGTACAGGTCTGTTAAGCGACTTTTGCTATTCATACCGGGTATCTGCACTTAATTCGGCAGGCGCAAGCGCCACATCCAACATAGCTTCTGCCACCACTTACGGAACACCAAATGCACCTACAGGGCTGATAGTGACTGCAATATCTAGCTCCTCATTAAAGCTGAGCTGGAATCCACCATCCGACGATGGAGGAAGTGCGGTAACTGGATACCAAATTCAAAGAAACGGCACGATTCTTGTGACAAACACAGGTAACAACCAAACTACGTATCTGGACACAGGTCTATCACCACAACATCAACAGACCTATCGCGTAGCTGCATGGAATGTCGTAGGACTTGGAGCCTTCTCGGCAAACGTAACCAAGGCGACAAACCAGACCAATACTCAACCCACACCCAAGGATAACCTGGGACAGGCAGTCTCCGATTTTGTACAAAAAAGAAACGAATTGTTCAAAAAACAGCGTGAAGAGACACTAAAGATAATCAGAGAATGCACTGAAAAAGTGAAAAATGCAAACGCCACGCAGATAAAGGAAATAAAAGATGACTGCCGCGAGGCACTCCATTCAATTAAGGAAAAATACAAAGAGGCACGAAAGCAGTTCCAGCAGGATTTCAAAACATTCAGAGAGAGTACCAAGTTGTTGCTCAAAGAGGCAAAGAAGGCCGATTTAGTAGAAAAACACGATGTAAAAGAGATCAAGCGTGAAATCAAGTCACTTGAAAATGAGACAAAGCAAGCTGAAAAACAATTAAAACACGACATCAAAGAATTCAAAAAAGAAGTAAAAAAACAGAAAAAAGAAGTAAAAAAGGAAAAGAAAAGCGACCGAGATGACGAAGAGGACTAACGTTAGATCTCCCCAAACCCTCTTTTTGTGAATTATTCATGCGACCTACCACAGAAGACTGGATTACACAAAAAGACAAAAGCGCGGAAAAGGATTCCTCAAGATACTTGTAGACGTCGTAGCTGCAGAGTCTTGCAGTAAGGAAATAGCTCAGCACGTATGATTCAATTCATTTGAAATATTCGGGCAGAATCTGCAAGGTTTTGAAATCTTTACACAGGATTGATTTTACGTTAAAATTCCTTTAGCTTACTTTCCTGGAACGGCTCTGATTCATACCAGCAGTACCTAAAATAATCAAGACACCATTCATGAAACATTGGATCCGTGCTGTAGAACGCTTCTGTTATGTCATACTCCCCGTTGATGTTTGGGAATGATATTGTTGCTTCTTTTTCATTGAGAACGATCGAAGTCTGAATCGTCTTTGTCATCTTTCTTTCGATTAAACCCTTTTCGATTAGCTTGTTGTAGTTGAGCTTTTGCAGCAGCTTCTTTCGTCCCTTTGGCACTATTGTAGATTCTGCAAGAATATAGTTGAACTTGATACCTTTTTCGATTCTTTTTACCTTTGGCTCGATTATGTCGAGTGGTATTTCAGCTAGCATCTCGTAAATGTACTCGTTTGCGTTCTTGTATACGGACTTCCATTGCTCAAGTACCTTGGTGACACCTTTGATATAATGCGAGTTTGCAAGCTGGCCTATTCTCATTATGAACTTTGGTGGAATGTCGCCAAAGTTGTGATCCTCAAAGTATTTTCTGTTCTCAGAGAGAAAAATTATTGACGGTATTTGAGAACAGATAGTTTTTCCGTAGGTGGTGAGCGCGTAATAGCCGTCTAGGTCTTTTGTGATAAAACCACCGTCTTCGAGTCGCGCAAAGTTTCTGTGTACCTCCTGTGCCGTAGCACCTATTTCCTTTGCCATCGTAGTAACTTTGGATTTTTTCTCAAGAAGCTTGAATATGATCTGCAACCTCTGCTGACTTGATAACTCCAAGAAATTGTTCGCAGCCTCTTCATACAGGTTTACCATTTTACAACAGATCTAATTTGTTGCCATAAAAAAACGATTGGGATCTACAATTTACACTCGTTTGTAGTTGGCACTAGGCTCAATTATTAGCATTATTTATTAATTTAATTTGCTCAGAATCAATGTGGTATATCTGCGTACCAAAACAGTCAAAGGTGAGAAATATGCTTATTTGGTTCGAAGCGTCTGGGATCCAAAGAAAGGTACGTCAAAGCAAGAAACAATCAAGTACCTTGGAAAGGCATCGGAGATAACAAAGGAAGACATTCCTGTAGAGTACAGAAACGAGCCAAGTGTGATTTCATTCCTTGCATCAGATGAAACAATGGATTTGAAGAAAAAAGAAGAGATGCTATCAAAGCTAAGAGAACAGCTGTTTCGATTTTTCATGCAAGGCGACATCGAAGGTGCAAAGAAGCTTTATGAAAATTACAGGACAAATTCTGGCACTTCCAGTTTTTTTGAGAAGATCCTCACGCCGACCATGTACCACGTAGGGGATCTTTGGGCAAAAAACAAGATAAGTATCGCAGACGAGCATGTGTGTAGTAATGTAGCAACAACCCTAGTCAAGATAATTTTTGGTAGAAACACGACTCAGCCTAAGAAAAAAACCGTTCTGATTTGTACGCCGGAAGGGGAACAGCACTGCCTTGGAGCCAACATCTTGGAGTCATATCTTTCATGCAATGGGTTTAAAATCTATAATTTATCACCATCAGAGCCTCACGAATCAATTGTAAAGTTTGTCGAGTCTACAAAGCCAGATGCGGTGTTCGTTTCAGTGACGCTTTCGGACAACATCAAACCAGCACAAAGACTCATTCGAAAAATCAAAACTAGATCCACTGTGCCTATTTTTGTGGGTGGACAGGCAGTAAAATATGATGGTGCTGATTTTGACGCCAGGGTGATACGCGACACGAGTCTGAAAAATCTCTCAAAACTGCTTAACTAGTTTCCAAGGCTTAAAAAAATTAGCACTAGGCAATATAATTATCACTAGTTTATATAATAAAATCACGAATTGAACTCAATGAAACACAAACAAAACACATCCTGCGATGCGACCAAAATCAAGATACTTGCATTGGTTGTTGCAGCCTCGCTGCTCTTTAGTATGACTGCAGTGCAGGTTGCCCATGCTGACCACACTAAAGAAAAAAAACAGATCAAAAAAGAATCCAAAGACAAAAAGATTAATGAAAAAAAGATAAAAAAAGAAATCAAAAAGCCAAGTCAGAAAAAACCTGTTGTTATCACAGAGACAAGAACATCTGCAAACACTATCGAATCACAACTAAAAGCTTGCAAAGAAAAACAAACAGAGCGTGAGCAGTACGAATGTGAAAAACAAATCAAAACACAACAAGAGCTTGAAACATTCAAACAAAAATCAACAAAATACCAAGTAGGGCCGATTACTTTCTATTATGCAGGTGCAAAGGTTGAAAAAAGCGGCGGAAAAGACATTGTAAACCTCAGATTCCTGGTGGAAAACACCGGCTCAAAGGACAACGTGACGTTGTACTGCACAGGCCCTGCAGTGTGTAATTATGATGTATCCGACGGTAAGACCATCTACAAGTACTCATCACAGGACTTTACCAACGGTCAAGTTGTGCTAAAGCCAGGACAGTCAAGATACATCAACATGTTGTTTGGTCCTGCTATAGGTTATGGAAGCTACGTTGATTTCAAGTTTGACCCAACAAAACAGTACACATTCAATATAAGGGAGCCATGGGGCTCTGCCAGCATACCACTCAACCTACAGTGACTGGATCCGCACTAACCCCCATATTTTTTGCGAAAATCTTACTGCGAATATTCCAGATATTGTACCTACAAGGCTCAAAATCGGCGCAACAATTGGAACCATTTCAAAATAGATGTGCGACGTAATGCTTGGCCATATTATCTTGTGATATAGAATCTCGTTGTACGTGTATGTGATTATAGGGTAGTACATAAAAAACCAGGTGCTCCCACAGATACCACCTGCAACATACAGGCTTTTTGCGCCTTTTGTTTTGGATATTAGCATGTCTGCTAGAATAATTGGAATTAAAGCAAGCAGGTAAAATGGAATTGTGTGGACAAGCGAGTTGTTTGGAATTATTGCAGTAAGAGTCATCATACCAAGAAACGACGCACCGATGATGCTTACAACTCCAAATCGATTTTGTGCGAGCAGCGCCGCAAAAATGAAAACCGTCGTGATCAAAAAGGGATACGAAAAAGCGGCAAATGAAGCTGCAAACACAGGATGGGGATTGAAATCAAAATAATCCGTATCTGAAAATGGAAGTGAAAATGAGTAGAGCAGGCCGGTAATGGAGAACCATACTGGTACAAGCGAGATCACAATAAAAAGCCTAGCAAACTTTGAGTTCGAAATATGTTTAACCAAATTCACCAGTGCACCAATGCTAGATAGTATCATGCCAGATATCAGAACAAGATGCGGGGGGCTGAGCAGGCCATCTAAGCCGAAATTAGAATGCCAAACAAAATCTGCTGGACCTGCAGTCAAGAGAAGCGCTATACCGGTGCCACATACTTTGACGCCGTCACTGAGGTTTTCCGGTTTTTTTAATTTGAACCAACTTTGAAGTGACAGCAAAAATCCGCAAAGTGCGATTCCAACACCAGTATAGAGTACCAGGTGTGGTGGGGCAAAAAACGTTTCTGGTTTGTTGAGTATGTGGTTTGTGATATCCCAGCTTCCTCCACTTGTGACCAGAATTATCCCAAGGCTGACAACAATGTTGCTTGCAAGCATAAGTTTTGAGTAATCCATGCAGCCTTGTGCCACCAGTTGTCTTTTCATTATTTTACAACTTCTACTGTGTGTTCCTGCACAAATTCATTTTGCTGATCTTGCAGGCCGTATGTAGGAAAATGTGATTGGTTGTCAACGTGTGGCATCGCGACGGTCTTTGCATATAGTTTGAAAGTGCCTGTTTCCTTTGGTGTTATTTGCAGTACCATTTTGAAGGTCTCGCCGTTTTTTGATGGTCTGCTGTATGCCTCAATGAATGGGTATTTTGCAAGAATCGTCTTTTGGCCGGCGCTATACTCCGAGCTCACTTCTTGTCCCTTTTGTATCATTCTTGGTGACTGTAAAAAATTGTATGATATCACCTTGACATTTTCCAGATCACTGTTTTGCGGAAAGGCGATCGTCACTGTCTGCAAGTCTGCCGCATCACCATTGTTGTATGCTGTGATTTCCGCTTCAAACGATTCGCCAAGTGTTATTTGCTGTGCACTCAAAGTAATGTTAAGCGTCGGTCGAGGGTGGACAACTGTGACGCTTTGATATGTTTGTGGGAACACAAATATCACCAGAACAAAGTATGTTGTCATAACAGTAGCTGCAACAAGATAGATTTTTTGCAATTGTTGACGTATTTTTCTTTCTTTATTTACAGATTGGGGTTAGCACTAGAGTTTTAATTTTGGCGTGTTTTATATATTGAAACTTGGAACAGATCTTCAAATGCGCGTTTGGGATGTGTCCCCAAGTATTTTATGTAAAAACCATTTGTTGGGCGAACATCGCGAGATACACGCAATTTGGTCGATTCTCACTACAGACAAAAAAGGTTATTTGCATCATCCAGAGACAATTAGGTGGAAAGGCAGACTAAATGCGTTGTACCACAGACACAACATGCTCGCTACCGAAATGAGCCGGCGTGGATATAAACACCAAAGCCCACTAGACAGAAAATTTGCAAATGGTAGTAAGATACAAACAGAATTCGTCGATTCGCCACAAAAACAAATCAAGATATTAAAGCGGAAAAACTGTGATTGTCGAATTTAATTTATTTTTTTGCAAGCTCCAATAGTGCTTTGGCCCTTTTGTAATGAACCTCATCTACCATCTTTCCTTCCACCACCGTTGCACCCCTACCCCTCTTGGTTGATTCAAGATATGTATCGCAGACTTTTTTTGCCCACTCCAGTTCCGCTTCGTTTGGTGCAAACACTTCATGCGCAGTTTGAATTTGGTCTGGATGAATGATGCTTTTTCCTACATAACCTAAGCTCTTTCCTATTATGCAGTCTTGTTTTAAGCCGTCCACATCCTTTAGATCCTGCCAGATTGCATCTATTGCATACACTCCTGCCGCCTTTGCATCAAGTGGTATCTTGGCCCTTGCATATTTTGCTCCCTCCGGCTGCTTTGTGTACTCGATACCCATGTCATTTAGGAGGTCGAATACTCCAAATACGACTGCTTCAACCCTGTTGCTGCAGGAGGCAATTTCATACGTGTTGACTACGCCCTGCGCTGACTCGATTGAAGGCATCAATGGAATTTTCCCAAGCTTTCGTTTCTTTTCAAGGCCTGCGACAATCTTTTGGATTTTGAGCAGTTGGCCTGCGTCATTTACCTTGGGAATGACTATGCCGTCGAGCCCCTTTTGCACTATTTCTTGTAGGTCATCAGGGATCCTGCCTGACGCAGGAGAATTCGTCCGCACGTAAATGTCAGCAGCATAAGACGATCTTTGCTTGAGTGCGTCCTTGATTAGGCTTCGAGCAGTTTTTTTCTCTGCATCTGGCACAGAGTCCTCCAGATCAAAACACACAATATCTGCCGGAACGGTCTTTGCCTTTTCTAAAAATCTTGGGTTGTTTCCTGGGACAAATAAAAGGCTGCGAAAAAGCCTCGACATAGAAAAGACTTAGGCGCCTTCAGGTTTCATCAAGATTTTGCCAAAGAGTCCTTTGCCTGTCAGCATCTTGGTGTGAGCTTGTGCTGCTTGCTCAAAGCTCCACACAGAATCAATTACTGCCTTTATCTTTCCTTTGCCCATCCAGTACAATCCGTCTTCTAGCTCTGCTCTCGTTCCCTGAGTTGAGCCCAGGATGTTTGTTCCCTTAAAGAAGATGTGCCTGAGATCTGTCTTTGCATCGTATCCGGTTGTCGCCCCACATGTAACCAGTGTTGCACCGTACTTGAGTAATGTGAGTTGTGGGTTCCAGTGGGTCTGGCCGATGTGGTCGAACGTTACATCAACGCCGGGTGCTCCACCCGTAGATTTTGCTATCTCTTTGGTGATTTTGAATACTTCTTTGCTCCAGTCCTCCTTTCTGTGGTCCACTGCGTAGTCTGCACCAAGCTTGAGGCATTTGTCTAGCTTGTCACCGCTTGCAGTAGCGATGACTGTACATCCATATAGCTTTGCAATCTGGATTCCAAATGTGCCTACTCCTGAGCCTCCGCCCATGATGAGCACTGTTTGGCCTGGCTTTATCTTGGCCCTTCCTACCAGCATATGCCATGCCGTCAAAATAGTCATTGAAGCTGCTGCGGCCTCGTCATATGAGACGCCGTCTGGTATCTTGACGACGTTTACTTCGGGCAGATGAGTCATCTCAGAATAAGCACCCCACGTAGGACCTGTCTGGAATCCCCAGATGGTTCTTTTTGTACAATCGTATTCGCGTCCGTCGGTGCACGCTTTGCATACGCGACATGACATGTTAGAATGAGAGACTACTCTGTCGCCGACCTTGATCGTCGTCACATCTTCTCCTACCGCAATTACGTCTCCTGCAGCATCAGAGCCTGAGACGTGTGGTAGTGGTACTGCAACTGGTTGCCCACGCATTCCCCAGATGTCGTTATAGTTTAAGGCGGCTGCTCTTACTTTGAAAACAACTTCGTTTGGTTTCGGTTTTGGATCAGCAATTTCTTTTACTTTGAGGATTTTAGCATAATTATCATCCGGCGCATATTCTTCATAAACTACGGCCTTCATGATTTGGTTTCAATAACAACCCCTAATTATATTTTGTTTGATCAGGTTCTGTTAACTTAGCGGGCGTTTGTTCTTCGTGTTAACTGTCAGGCGCTGACTGGCATTTTGAATTAATGTGATCCATTTGTTATCATCTTCTGTTTATTTTGAAATCTCGTTTTGGTTGTTGGATCGACATCAGTATTTGTTTTAGCTGTTCATCTGAGAGTTGGGTGCTGATCCTTCCTTGCGAGGCCATTCCGATCAGATAGTTTTCAACCAGTGCAGCTAGGTCCGGTTTTACCATCTTGATGTTGTTTAGCCGCAGTCTTGCCTCAGATGAGAGAAGCTGTTTTAATATGAGCTCTTTTTGCGCTGCAATCTGGGCGTCACGTTGAGAATTTGACTCGTCTGGCTCATAGCTCATAGTGTATCACTATGAATATATTTTCAGAATCGGGTTTTGTGCTGCAAGTTCGTTCAGTATTTCTGATGCTAGTCTGTCAAGTTTTTTCATTCCCTGGTGCGTCACCACTCTGCCTTTTCCTTGGACTTTTTCGACATAGCCTAACTTTTCGAGCTCGTGTACGGCGTTTCTAATTATTGCACCTCCTGCATCCCTGTGGTGAGAAAGTGCATAACCCACAGCCTTTGAACCACCATACTCGGTTCTCAGGTCATTTATGCCGATTGGGCCGTGAAGGTATATCTTTCGAAAAATGGAAGCGCAACGCTTGTACCACCAATCCCTTTCGTGTGGAGGTCTTTGTTTGTGCGAGCCGGTCTTGACAAACGATGCCCACTCCGGCTTGGCAATATTTTCACTTTTTAGTATCTCAGCCAGTCTTGATATGAGAATGTCTGCTGGTACATCGTATACTTTTGCCATGTGAAAGACAAACTTGTAAGAGGTCTTATAATCATTTGGGACTTGAAATGACTTTGCGGTACGTGTGGTGGCAGAACCGGCAGGTTATTCGTACCGACTTGAGTGTGGATCGGCCCACTCGGATCTTAGAGTCAACGCCTGGCGCAATGAAAGATTTGCATTTTTTGCAGAACTGCATCCTGATCTCATATGGGAGTCTTATTTTGTGTTTGGTGCTGATTTTTCTTGCGAGGCTTGCCTGCCTTTGGGCAAGCTCTGGATTTTTTTTAGCATTGTGCTGTGCCTCCCTTAGCAGAGTTTGGATTCTCTCAAGTGCTATTTTTTTGAGATCCGCCTTCATTAACTGATGGACAGTCTGGTCGACTTAAAAATTCGATCTTGAGGTTTGTTGATTAATATGGCTGCATGATTTGTTTTCTAAAATCGGACAATGCGTACCAGAATAGTCAAAGTCAATCCAAAAAAGCCCTCCCCCCAAAAAATAAGAGAGGCCGCAAAACTCATCAGGCGTGGAAAGTTAGTGGCGTTTCCCACCGAAACTGTGTACGGGATTGGTGCAAATGCGCTAAACTCTGCAGCAGTCAAAAAGATCTTTGAAGTAAAGGGGAGGCCTCCAGACAACCCCCTCATAATTCACATTTATGACAAAGATGACATTTTATTTTTGACAAAGAATGTTCCGAGGACAGCTCAGAAATTGATAGACATGTTTTGGCCTGGGCCACTGACCATAGTTTTAAAAAAATCAGAGATTGTTCCCCAAGCAGTTACAGGCGGCCTCGATACAGTCGCAGTTCGTATGCCTGCAAATAAAATTGCGCAGCTTTTGATCAAAGAAGCAGGTGTGCCAATTGCCGCACCGTCGGCAAACCTAGCTGGAAGGCCGAGTCCCACTGTGGCAAGACACGTCTTTGATGATTTAGGTGGCAAAGTGGATTTGATAATAGATGGCGGTAAAACAAAAATTGGAATAGAATCTACCGTAATTGACGTCACTGGGAAAAGGCCTATGTTACTAAGACCTGGCGGTGTTACACTTGAGCAGCTTCAAAAGGCAATAGGGAAGGTGGTGATTCATCCAGTCGTCAGGGGAAAGACCACCAAACAAGTTCACAGATCACCGGGGATGAAGTACAGACATTATTCTCCAAAGGCAAGGATAATTCTCATCGAAGGTCCAGTCTTTAAAGTAAATGCAGCGATTTCTAAACTGCTTAGGTCATTTAAGAAACAACGAAAGCGTGTCGGCATACTTGCAACCCAGAAAAACTACTCTCAAAGCTCGGATCTCACCAAGTATCTTGGTTCAAGTCACGCCGATATTGCAGCAAATCTTTTTGAAGCATTCAGAGAATTTGATGCAAAGAAGATCGATGTCATACTTGCTCAAGGAATCAGTAGAGCTGGCCTGGGCCTTGGCATCATGAATAGATTAAGCAAGGCAGCATACAAAAAAATTCAAGTTTAAGAGACTCTTGAAGGTAGCATATGATTCTGTACTAAACTCCAGCTCTTGACTTTCATGTCTGATAATCTTTGGTGTGTTTTTAAGCAAAAATTATCAAGTGGTGTCATAATGGAGACTTCAACTCATCGTAGCATTTCCGAATTAACACTTGATGAATTATTTCCCAAGACACTTACTGATTCACCCTGTGTCTACATCGATAAAGACAGAGAGGTGTGGGTTGCAACAGAGATGTGTGCGCAATATTTGGAATCTGTAGTAGACTCGATAGTGGTTGTGGATGGCGATGGCATTCCGATCGGCATAGTTGGAGGTTACGACTTGCTTGATAATCTACGCAAGAACTCTACACGAGATTTTCAGTACAAGTTCAACGTAGAGCAAATAATGTTTCGTGACGTACCAGAAGTAGAAAAGCAAACAAAACTCAAAGACCTGATAGCAAAATGGCAAGATACGAGGCGGGCGTTTGCGATTCTTAGCAACGGCTCCGACGCATATTCTGCCATTTCCGCAAGAAAAATGCTGGATGTTGGAATGCGATGCAAGACCGACCTTACCGCCTCGTCAATGCCAAAAAGCAAGATCATTACTTTTCATCCAGACGACACATTGGACAAATTAGTTAACATTATGTTTGAAAACAAGACAAGAAAACTCGTTTTGGAGAACTCAAACCAATTTATCAGCGACAGATTGATTCTAGCAGAAATCTCCCGAGTACTGAAATTTGAAAAAACTGTTGAATCACTTTTGGACATTCCAGCAAAACAGATCAGATTAGATTATGCGAAAACGATTACAGAGGATCTGCCATTTGATTATCTTTGTTCACTTATGAACAAGATGGAGCATCCTTATGTGCTCTACAAAGATACAGCCATCAGTCCATGGGATGTTTGCCTTGCATTAAAGTCAGATGAGATGAAAGGACCACTCACGACTGGAATGCAAAAGAAATGCCCCCACTGTGGTAAAGATATTGTATAACCTATCACCAAAGTTTTGCCCGCTTTTTGTGTGTCTGTTTCGATGGAGTCTGGGTTTGGAGTGAAGATTTTGCACTTTGTGTTAGCTTTTTTGTGTTATCATGATCGGTTCTGTGGTTCTTATCGACTACTACCTCTTAACAACCAACTTGCTTCCATCGACTCAGGATTAGTGGCTGGAAAAAATCCACATTCCCCTTCACTGCTTCAAAGCCCTCTGATGGCAAAACCTGCTCCACCCATTGTATGTGATGTTCATTGATGCTACTAGTTAAACAGTTACATTCAATACATACAACACAATTTGCCACTCAAATCTATCAGGCAAAAATTCACACCAAACACAGGACAGCTACAAATGATGTAGTTTGTTGCAAGCGGTGTTGACCTTGATATAACTTGTAAGCTCATTTTTTGGTAGCACCCGATAAGTTGGCCACAGAACATCATGATCTATTGATCTAACATATTCTAAGTGCGGCCGCCGGGATTTGAACCCGGGTAACGGGCTTGGAAGGCCAGCGTACTACCAGACTATACTACGGCCGCACAAAACACAAGCATTTTGCGCCTACATAAAAATGGTTTTCTCGTATTCATAGAGAATACGGGCCACGACGACGTGAGCCTCAAGTGGCCGCTGCTCGACTTTGTATATGAAATCCATCTTGTTTTTGACTTGCTCAGAAAAATCTCCTTTTGGAAATCCTCCCACGACAAGGCACGTTCCGTCATTGCATAATTTGGCGATACCTTCATAGCTGTTTTTTTGTCCATCAGATGAGAGTCCAATTACCTGTTTTGGCTTTATTTTGTCAATCAGCTCAGAAAATGTCATCTCCTTTAACTCAAAGAGTTTCTTGTCTGTACTTTTGATTATTTTTTCAGAAAATAGCTGTTCCATTATTCCTGCGAACCTGTGATACGATTTTGGAAGTCTGACGCCGGAACCCACAGATATGACCTTGTCGTCAATTGTGTGGACGAATACCGTGATTTCGTCTTCTTCATACAACGGTATGCTGCATGCTTCAAGGAGGCAAAAATGCACTATATCCGGCCTGCCCCTCTTTATCTCGTTGTCAAGTCCCTTCATGGCGGCAAAGTGCCATGAGTTGTCAAGCAGTACTTGCGATGGAGTTTTCCCGAACCTTTTGCAGTAAGAAACAACGGAGTTGTGGTGCCACAACTCCTTTGGCACCAATTCAAGAGATGATTCTGCAATCACAAGGTAAAGCATTCAAAGAATTGCTAGCTTGACTGTATTTGTTTTTTGAGCTCGTCCCAGGCAGGCTTTGGCGTATTGTCTACTTTGATTAGGCCTGCGCTGCATGTATAGCTTCCCAGTCTCTCTCTTACGTACTGGTCGCCGGCTATTGCTACTGTTGATTCTGGGAACTCTTCTTGTATTGTGCAGCTTCCTTGGGGCCTGTCAAACTGCCTGTACCAGTTGAGGAACTCGATCTTTGAGCTGTTTTTCCTGTAAAACTCGTACGCTACTTTAACAAATTCGGCCTGATCTTCTTCACTTCCCAACACGTAATCATCTGTGCCCCAGCTTACCTCAAAGAATGCGACTTGCTTGCCAGGCACCATCTCAAGTGCCTTTTGCAGATCCGCCTGCGCTTCCTGCGGCGTCTTGGATATCTCGTTTAGTCTGTCCACTGGAAGATAGGTAAACGCCACAAAGTCTCCCTGAGACCCAACATCAGAAACATAGTGCTCAAGTTTTTTGTTTAGTACGTTGTTTAGTGAAAAGGCGTTGCCAAATTTGACGTTTGGATGCTTTTGTTTTAGTTCGGAATATACATTACCAAAGAACTCTTTGTACAGACCCACGCTCCCTTCTGCGTCATCAAAGTAAGAGTCTAGGCTTCCACCTATTATGACGTAGTCTATTGCGCCATCATACCTTGAGAGTATGGCGTCAAGTACCTTGACTGTTTTTTGCTCAAGGTTGGTGCCAAAGCTAGGCGTGCCCATCCACTCCGGGTACGGGCCGACGATTCTACCGTTTACCACAGAAAAATACAGTGTGGTTTGCAGTCCATTGTTTTTGTTAAAGCTCATCAAAATGTCTGTGTCCTTCCAGTTGTACTGGTTTTGTTGTGGCTCGATGTGGTTCCAGAACAGATACAGATTCGTCCTTCCTGCTCCAGTAAGTGATGCTTCGCCGTAAACCTTCTTTAGCTGGTCTAGTGTGACCTGTGATGTTGGGGTGTTAATGACGAGGCCGAGTTTTTGGTTTTTCAGTGTCTCAGTTGGTTTTTGGGATCCCGTTGTCGGAATCAACACAAGTACGGCCATTGCTATAGCTATTGCCACTCCGATTGCAACAAAGACTTTTTTGTCCATAGATTTGCCAGTAGAAAAGAAGGTAAAAGAGTTGCGCTGGTTGGTTCTGTGGTTCTGTTGACGGGTGCTGGTTCTAGTCGGATCTTACGCTTTTCCGGAGATTTCATCCTGATGTGCAACCAGAGAATCCGCACTCGATGCAGATGCTGCATCCTTCAACGAAGACGAGGTTGTTCTTGCATGATGGGCACAACAGCTCCTCGCTTACCTCTTCTTTGATCTGGCTTTCCTTGAGTGGCTCCTCTGGTATCTTGAGTGCCAGCGCGTTGTTTACCTGTGTTCTGATGTACGGGTTTTTGATGTTCTTTGCAATAAAGTCGCGCAGGTATGTGCTTGGCTCCACCTCAAATGTCTTTTCTGCGTTTTCGCTTGTCATATGCAATACTTGGGTGTGTCTTGAGCCGTCACGGTACACAGTGATTCCTTTGAGCCCAAGCTCGTGAGCCAAAAGATATGCTGCTTTTACGTCGTCTGCTGAGACATCGTGTGGCATGTTGATCGTCTTTGCGATTGCATTTCCGATCCATTCTTGCCAGACTGCCTGCGCCATGAGGTGATCGGACCAGTGTATGTCCATTGCGGTGACAAAGATATTTTGGATCCATTCTGGGATTTCCGGCAGCCCCCTCACTGAGCCGTAGTTGTCAGCTATTTTGGCAAGAATCTCGTCAGAGTAGAGTCCATTTTCGCGCAGTACCTGTTCGAAGATCTTGTTTGTGTAAAAGAACCTTCCAACTGTTACGCGCTTTTCAAAGACCAGTGCAAATGTTGGTTCCATGCCGTTTGAGCAGTCGGCAATCATGGAAAGCGTTCCGGTTGGAGCAACGGTGGTTGTGAGTACGTTTCTGATGCCATTCTTTTTGATTTTGGCAATTAGGGCGTCCCAGTCGTAATAGTGCTCGCTTTTTGGCTTTTCATAGTATCCTGCAATTGGTATCTTTCCTTCAGGATATTCGGTCTTTGGACACAGATCGAATTCGCCTCTTGAGCGAGCAAGAGCCACACTTTCTTCCATGGAGTAATATGTGAGTGCTTCTGCAAGCTTTGATTGGAACTCGTATCCTTCCTTGGAATTGTATGGGATTCTAAGCTTGTACAGCAGATCTGCCACTCCCATAACACCTAGTCCTATTCTTCTTGATTCTTTTGATGCCTTGTCGATTTCCGGAACCGGATAATTATTCATGTCGATTACGTTGTCCAAGAATCGTGTTGTCTTTCGTATTGTCTCTTCATATCTTTGCCAGTCAAACTCGTATTGGCCGTCAGCCTTCCTTTTCACAAGGTTTGCCAAGTTGATCGAGCCAAGGTTGCATGACTCGTATGGATACAAGCTTTGTTCTCCACAGTTGTGAACTACAATCCCATTTGCCACGAAGGCATTGATGCCTGGTACTTGTGCATCATACACAACCTCCGTACCGTCTTCGATTAGTTCAGAAAACACTGCTGTTTGTTTCTGCAAGACGATGTAGTTTTTGCCCTCTGTTTCAGTATGTGCCAAAATGATGCTATCGCCAGCTTTGAGCTGTCCAGCTTCTTTCCACTCAAACGACAGTCCGTTTTGTTTTACTGCCACTTTGTGATCCTTAGTTAATCTAAGTTCGTATCCTTCTTTGGTTCTTAATTTGTATACTGGTTTTACTCCGGTGACAAAGAAGCCATCTGATCGCCACACAGTACCGTTTACAACTGCTTCAAAAGGAGTTCCGATTAGATCTCTGACCATTCTTGGCCCTTCTGATGTTGCAATCCAGGTATCAGCTGTGACGCATGGGTTGGTGGCCCTCAGTGGCATGCCCCTTGCCTTTGCAAATACGTTGTACTTGTTGATGTTATCAAAGAAGATCAGTCCCGGCTCTGCGCTCTTCCAAGCTGACAGTGCAATAATGTCGATGAGTTGGTGGGCGTTGACCTCTTTTACTGGAGATCTGTCGCGCGGGCTGCGAAGGGTGTACTTGCCGTCTGGGCTGTCAACCAATGCGGCCCAAAAGTCCTCCCAGATTCCCACACTTACGTTAAAGTTCTCCAGAATTCCTGGCTGCGTCTTGTTTGTGATGAATTTTTCAATGTCGGGGTGCCAGACCTCCAGGATTCCCATGTTTGCACCTCTTCGCTTGCCTCCCTGCTTGACCACCTCGGTTACGGTATTTATGATGTTCATAAACGAGACAGGTCCTGATGCCACGCCCGATGTCGAGGCCACAATGTCTCCTTCGTGCCTCAGATCTGAGTAATTGATTCCGACTCCTCCGCCTGACTTGAAGATTAGTGCTGCGTCTGATGTAGACTTCATGATGTCGTTCATATCGTCTGGCATTCCAAGCACGAAGCAGGCCGACAGCTGTCCTAGTCGCGCCCCTGCGTTCATCATGGTAGGAGAGTTTGGCAAAAAGTCCTGCTCGGTCATCAAAGTATAGTATTCGTTGATTCTTTCCGCATAGCTATCAAACTTTTTAGCTGCAATGAGTGTCAGAACCTCTTTGAAGCTCTTCTTCATCTGGCCACGCTTTGCCAAGTAGATGTAGTGGTTGATCAAGCCGCGGAAGTGGTATTTGTTAAGATAGTACTGGCCTATCTTGAACTTGTAATCAAAGTCGTCAAGCTTTGCAAGATACTTTCTTGCTTCCTCGATATCCTGTGGGATGTTTCCTTCTTTTGAGAAGAGTTCAGAGTCATACAGGAGGTCACCTATTCCTACTAGGATCGCTACCCTCTCGAACATCTGGCTTGGGCTCTCAATTATCTCGTTTTTGTTGTTGCGTAGAAGGTACCTTGATGCTAGAACCCGCAGGCAGTTGAGGTCAAATGATTTTGCTACAGGGTCAAGTGATTTTGTATTTAGAACCTTCATTTTGTCTTCACGGATTTTGCGGCGCTCGTGTCTGTACAAAATGTAAGACTTGGCAATTTCGCCGTAGCCCATCTCGATCAGAGTTGATTCCACCATATCCTGCACGTCTTCGACACTTGGCGGACTGGAAGCTGAAAATCCCTGCTGGATTAGCTTCGATAAAACTCCTCCAGTCAGCTCCTCTGCTATTTTGCGGTCTGGCTGGCCGTTTGCCACCAGAGCCTTGTAGATCGCATTAGTGATCTTTTCTTTGTTAAATGCTGTAATCCGACCGTCTCTTTTCTTAACGTCGACGATCGAACTTTCTATTTGAGAAAAATCTGTTGTCATAATGTCTCCCCTCACTAGGTAAAACCATATTGGATATAACCCTGACTGCCAAAGATTTCAGATTTTAGCTCAACAATGTTTACACCATTCCAAGAAATTTTGGAAAGGTTGTTCCTAAACCCACATACGAATTTAGTTAATTTCAAAGTGGATCCATTCTCTGATACTGATTAATTTTTATCCCACAAAAATAGATGTTGCGAATTTCGATTTTTAGCTAAGTATGAACGGCGATTTACATGCAGGGCATTTGTCAAAGAGTTTTTCATCCTTGAAGCCGCAGTTGCCGCAGATCGGCACCTCTTTGCTTGGCCTAAATGAGCCTACCAGATCGCCGGCTTTCTCTATTGCCTTCCTGATATCGTCTGTTTTGGAGTCCTTCTCAAAGCGGAGTCTGACTAAAAGCCCGCCGTTGAGGAGTTTGGCTACCTTGTTTGTCTCGGCAACCTTTTCTGCCTTGGGGCTCAAAGAGTCGATCTCAGACGATAAAATGACTACACCTTCCGAATAACTTTCCCCTTCGAGGGATTTTAGAACCGACATTTTACCATATTTTTCTCCGTCAAGGGAGCCAAACCTTGCTGTTCCGTCGCTCTCAGTCATGCAGACTACCACTGTGTCGCCCATCTCTTTGCCCTTCTTTTCTGCCACATCTACTGCAGTTTGGATCACTTTGTGGATCACGTCACGGCCTTCCTTGTCGTCGTTGTATCCAAGTATGCTAAAGACTGCTTCTTTGAGGCCTACCAAATTTACTACAAGGCAGATTGAGCTTCGTTGCATGTACTGCGTGTTTGCCGCCAGGACCGGGTTTAGTCCCCTTCTTGTGAGATCGGAGATGTCTTTTTTGCGCAACGACATTGCTGCAAGGGCAGGCTTCATCAGCAATGCAAGTCTGGCCCTAAAATAAGTCTCGTCCTTGTTTGACTCAAACGCAAGTCTTGGCAGGTTGATCGTAAGTGACTGCAAGTTGATCGATGACGTACTGTTTTTTCCTTTGATCCTCAAGACGCCACTGTACGAAGACTCGTCCTTTGAGAAGAGGACTTTGCCTCCAAGCGAAATTATCTCTGCAACTGTCTGAGACACATCTGCGATCTTACCTGATGCGTAATCGATTATGATGCCCACTTGGGGCGCCGGAGTCATCTTGACATAAGTCTTGTATGCGTTCAGTATTGCTTGCACCACCTTTGGTTCTGCGCTAAGCTGGAGCCTAAATGAGACTAGAGTTGGCTCTTTTGTATACTTGGATGATACAGAGGAGGTGGCAAATGCACCCACTAGTTTTTCTTCAAGCTCAGAGAGGTTCTTTGCATACTTTGAGCAAAGTTGTACGAGGCCGTCAAGAACCACTTCCTTTGAGGCTTCCTTTGAGACAAGCGAGATCATCATAGAAAGAGATGACATGAGGTTGTCAAGTGTCTTTACTGTTGGAATTCTTGTGACGCCTAGATATTTGCCTTTGAGATCAAGTCCGTCCTCGATGAGCTCCTTTATGTTAAAGAAGATCGTGTCTGGCAAAAGCGACCATATGCCTGGATTTGAGATGTGAATGTCGCCTGAGAGGTGCGAGTCTGCCACATCCTTTGGAAGGGTATTTAAAAGGAGGTTTTCTGCAAATACTGCCTGGCCTGCCTTAAAGAAGAGGCCCTGTGAACCATTATCAATATTGTCTACGTTTGTGAGCATCTCTTGGACGTCAAATACTGGCATCCCGAGCCTGGCAAGTTTGTTTCTGTACTCTTCGTGGCCGTGCTCAAGGAGTACAGAGTTTACCATTTCTCGGATAAGTGAGCCTGTAAGGTAGGTGGTCTGGTATTTGTAGATGCGGTTTTCCACCTCTTCTGTGATTTTTTGGGCAAGTTCCAGAGGAAGGCTGCCTTCTCGAACCAGTGACTGGATTATCTTGTGCGAGTTGAACTCTTCGATGGATTCGTGCGAGGTTCTCACATACATCTTGCCGCTTTCGATGATTGAACGCTCCTCGATCTGCCTTGCAAGACTCAGTACTAGCTTGCCAAGATTTGTGATTGTGTACCTGCGCTCCGATTTGTTTAGTGCAACAAGTGATTGTCTGAGAAGCTTTCTTAGGTGGTACGCAAATTTCCCACTTTCTTTTTTTGACTTGAAGCCTGCAAGTGATTTAAGCTCGGAATAAGTAAGTGGCCCCTTTGAGTTGAGGATCCGCAAAATGTCGATCCTGTTGGGGCTTGCCATTACGGAGAAGATCATCCTGACACGCTTTGATGTGGATTGTAAAATGCCACCGCTCTTCTTGGGATCTACTGTCCCAGTGGCCACTTCGATGCTCATTGGTATGCCTAAAGATCAGTAGTAAATAAGATTTGTGCTGTAATTTGCAACAACCTTTTTTGATCAGTTCTTGTTTACTTCGACTGAAAATTCTGATGTCGAAAGTGTTTGTCCACATGAAGGACATTTGTTGTTGTAGTGTTTCATTACATCTTTGATCGACTTGAGCATCTTCATGTTGGAGATCTTTGCTCCACACTTTCCGCAAATTACTTCAACAGACAACGAACAAAGTCTTTTTCTTGAAACTATTAAGAATCTTTTTTGAAATTTGTTAATTAATTCGCTAAAATTGATTTACTGTTTTTCCAAAAGTATGCCGCGGTCGTCGTATCCTATTATCTTGATCTTTGAGCCCACGGGCAATTGGTCTGGCGAGCTGATCCCGCCAAGGAATCCGGATATTCTAAGATCGTATCCGTCCAGATTCATTACCACCCAGGCGTAAGGCGTGTACTTTTCAAAGCCAGCAGGTGGTACCGTGATTATGGTATACGTGGCAACCGTGCCTATTCCCTCAAGAAATTTGTTCTCAAAGCCCTTGTTGCCGCAGTTTTGACAAAAGTATACTGTTGCAAGATGGAGGTGGCCGCACTTTGTGCATTTTTTCGTGAGGACTCTACCAGATTTGAGGGCATCTATGAATTCTTGCTTAATTGACAAGGTCTTACACGCTTTTGAAGATGTGGACTGCGCAGCTTGCCCCCGTTGCGCCAAAATTGTGGGTAAGGCCTATGTGGGCGTCTTTGACTGTCCTTTCTCCTGCCTTTCCTGTTAACTGCTCAAAAACCTCAACTACCTGTCCTACGCCGGTTGCTCCGATCGGGTGGCCTTTTGCCTTTAGGCCGCCAGATGGATTTATTGGGATGTCACCATTGCGTGCTGTCCTTCCTTCTCTTACTGCCTGTACTCCTTTACCTTTTTCAAAGAACCCTAGGTCTTCTGTATCCACTATCTCTGCTATTGTAAAGCAGTCGTGGACCTCAGCAAAGTCAATGTCTTTTGGAGTTATGCCGGCCATCTTGTACGCTGCTTGCGCTGCAATCTTTGTACTTGGGATAGTCGTCATATGATCCCTGCCTTGCAGGGTTGCCGGTGATCCTCCCCTTCCTGATCCAATAACTTCGATGTAGTTTTTAGAGTGAGCCTTTGCGAATTTTTCGTTACAAAGAATGACTGCACTTGCACCGTCTGAAAACGGGCAGCAGTCGTAAAGCTTGAGTGGGCTTGCTACAACCGCAGACTTCATCACATCGTCCACTGTGATCTTTTTTCTGAGATGTGCTTTTGGGTTGAGCAGACCGTTGTCGTGGTTCTTTACTGCGACAAGAGCTAAATCTTCCTCAGTTGCTTTGAATTCAGTCATATAAGCTCGTGCCATTGATGCAAAGAGTCCGGGGAACGATGCACCTGCACCACCCTCATAGAAGAAATCAGAACAGTAAGAAAAGTAAGTCGTGGTCCATTCAGTGCCAGTATGTGTTACTTTTTCCACACCCGTGACCAAAACTGCGTCGTAAAATCCTGCTGCCACATTTGCAAATGCCTCTCTGAATGATACTGAGCCGCTTCCACATGCAGACTCGATTGACAGTGAAGGTTTTTCTGGAATGCCAAGATTGCTCATGATTACTGGTCCTAGGTGGACTTGCTTGTCTGCTATCCCAAAGACGTTTGAGATGTAGCCTGCCTGGATCTCTTTTGGATCGATTCCTGCACTTTCGATTGCCCCGACTGATGCTTCAATAGTGATATCTGTGATGCTGTCTTGTAATTTTCCATATTTGGTGCTGCCTGCACCAAGAACGCAAACCTTTTCCACAACACTACCTGACCCAATCCATATAAAAATTCTTCAACCAATTATTCATTGAGATGCGTCGTCCAGCTGGAGCGATTCTGATTACCAAATCTGCAAGAAACAAGATAAGGATCACTGCTAACAAAGTCAACTTGCTCAGATCCGAGATACGGCAGTATTTTGATAAAAACAGCTATCTGTCGTGGTCTGCAAGCAAAAAAAAGTACGTCGTTTTGGGTTCAAATGAGCCAAAAAACGGCCTTGTTGTGTGTCCAAGCTGCAAGGTTGGAAAGCTCATGGTGATACGCTCCAGGTCTACAAAAAAACGCTTCATTGGATGTTCCAACTATTACAACGGATGCAGGGCCTCATCTCCTCTCCTCCAAAAGGCCATGCTCTGTGTGACAAAGATACCGTGCGAGCGCTGTCTGTGGCCCCAGCTGCTGTTTCGCTATTCCAGAAGGCAAAAGTGGAAAAAACAGTGCGCAAACATCAACTGTCCCAGTCGGGGCCCTAAAGCCTGAGATCAGAGTAAACGTCGGTTCTTCTGTTTTTCAAAAGGGGCAGGGTCTGCCTTGTCTTTCTTACCTTGGCAGATTCTATTTCTGCATATCCTATTCCTTGTTTTTTTTTCATATCGAGAAGGATATTGCCAAAAGGATCTACTACCAGGCTTCTGCCGCAGTATATGTTTCCCACCTGATCTGGCGCTATCACATAGCACCCGTTTTCAATTGCACGGCTTTTGTTCATCGTGAGCCAGTGATCTACTTTGTTTTTGCCTTTGACCCAGGCAGACG
The DNA here is from genome assembly GCA_039938575.1 of Nitrososphaera sp. GTDB lineage: Archaea > Thermoproteota > Nitrososphaeria > Nitrososphaerales > Nitrosopumilaceae > Nitrosotenuis. The sequence goes on from JBDUUJ010000079.1 coordinate 72,950, forward strand.
GCACAACAAGAATCTCAGAGCCGGATGTTGCAAGAATGCGCGACATCTCCGGAAAGCGCAGATCATAACATATGAGCATGCCAAGTTTGCCTGCACCGGTATTGACAGGCTTTGAGATTTTCGAGCCGGCTGCCAGTTTTGCAGATTCTTTGAATCCAAGTGCATCATAAAGGTGGAGCTTGCGATATTTTGAGACAAGTTTGCCGGCCTTGTTTATGACAAAGGCGGTATCATAAACTCTGTTTTTGAGTTTGCTTTTTTCATACATCGTGCCGACCACGAATATAGAATGTTTTTTTGCGGCCGCTGAAATTGCCTTTACAAAATCTCCATTAATTGTTTCCGCAAGTGTGGCAAGTTCTCTTGGTGACTGTTTTGAATTTGTATAAAGCATCATAAATTCCGGAAATGCGCAAAGCTTTGCGTCGTTGTTTGCAGCTTGTTTGATGTAATTGAGAATTTTTTTTAGATTTTCTTGTTTGTTTGTAGATGCGGTAAACTGTACAACTGCTATCTTTGTCATACTATGAATAAAAATTGTGAAAATAAAAAGTGATGCTTAGAGTGGATTGCCTGCCATGTACCAATTCTCTTTTGGATTGTCCTCAAAGACAACTATTACGTGGCTTTCCTTTGTCTTGAGGATCTCAACTGCAGATTTTGTGATTGCTTTTGCAAATTCTTCTTTTTGCTGTTGAGTCCTTCCAGGATACATCGACACAGTGATTATTGGCATGAGGGCGTGTTTTTCTTACTTGATTTATTCTTTAGTCTCCCCTCCAGCCATACCTTGAGCCGTACATGAATTCTGATTGGTGTGTCTTTTTGTACAGAAAGCCTGTCGCAAGGCCGATGAGAAAACCTCCTATGTGTGCCAAGTAGGCCACTCCACCAGCACCAAAACCAAATCCTCCAATCAAAAAGGGTATTATATTCTGGAAGATGAGCCAGAAAGGCAAGAACCATTTTGCTGGTACATGCGCCATCCTCCAAAAGAACCCCATCATAATGAAGGTAGTGATCCTTGCGCGTGAAAACATCACAAGATAGGCACCAAGAACACCGGATATTGCGCCTGATGCACCAACGGCCGGAACTGGGCTGCTTGGATCTCCAGCTATGTGTGCAAGGCCTGCCACAACTCCCCAGATCATGTAAATACCAAGAAACTTGAGTCTGCCGAACTTGAGCTCAATGTTGTCTCCAAAGATCCACAAAAACAGCATGTTTCCGCCAAGGTGCATCAAACCGCCGTGCAAGAAGATCGAGCTGAGCAGGCCCACCATCGGCATGTCAGGACATGAAACCACAAACTCCTGTACGTTGAGGGAGCGTTCCCCCATTATACAGGCAGGAACTGCGCCCCAGTCATAAAAGAGTGCAGCTGCCCTGTTGTTGCTGAATTCAAAGAATTGGCCTGTCACTGCCACTTCGAAAAAGAAGACTATGATGTTTACGATGATGAGTGCAATGGTCACCGTGGGTTTAAATCCTGGTGGCTTTGGATTTTCATCCCTTAATGGCAGCATGACTGACTTGACACTGTCAAGTTCGTGGGTGATTTCTAGCTTATGATTCGTGTAAAGTTACGCGTGATAAACTGGGTTGATTGTTGGGTGTAAAGAAACGGGTGATTTGTATCAGAATCGGGAGAAAGTGTACGTAAATGTGAATTAGGCAACAACCCCGCTACAGGTGGTGTCAACCTTGACATGA
>JBDUUJ010000080.1:0-26134 GCA_039938575.1 Nitrososphaera sp.
GATTTATCATCTTGGCAAATTCTAAAAATCCTGCCAGATTCCGCTTAAGGTCCTTCCACCCAAACTCAATTGGATTCAGATCAGGGCTGTACGGCGGCAGATGGACAAGTTCGATGCCAAGCTGATGGGCCCTGCAGTACACATCCCTGGCATGGTGAATCCTTGCATTGTCAAGTATGACGCAAATGTCTCCTGCCGGATTTGCATCCCTTACTGCCTCAAGAAACGACATCATGGAATGTTTTGTTGAGGTATCCGATACCATGACGACATCGTTTCCACCAAGCCCAATAAACCCAAAGACTGTCCTGGATACGGCGGTGCCATGACCATACCGTATTTCGATGACCCGGTTTCTTTGAGGGTCCAGCCTCAATGAACTCTGGTCGGCAAATCCTATGAGGGGATTCCGCATCCTTCCAGGTATGCCGTTTATCTTTTTTCGCTCATAATGACAAATTTTGTTGCTGAATTTGTAACACGAAATTGATGGAAAAAGATCAGTGATTCTCATACAACACATGTTTGTTTTCTTTCTCTTACTGTTTTTTGAAGAGTTTGCCTGTGCATCTATGTTAAGAATGGCACGATGGAAGAATATGTCATACTGTCCTCACTGTTATGGTAGCAGCATCAAAAGATACTGCAAGTACAAAGCAGTATTTCAGAGATACTGCTGTCAGGCACACATTCAACGACAGGACCGGAGCCATATTCCACTACTCACACGTACCATTAACGTACTGGTTTTCTACATTCTGTATGGTATCATGGTGTGGAATCTCGATTCGCAGCACCAGCCTGCAGCTTGGCATCCCATACAGGATATACCACCACATGATAAAAATCATAATGGAAAGAATTGCGTCTTTGGACAATCCAAAGCTTGATGGAATAAGAGCACGACCAGCTGTATGTAAAATCAGGCATGAAGGGCAGGAATTATCATGCTGGTATCATCAAAGAGAGGATGCCAAGGAGGAGAGGGCTGAAGAGTCAGATTGTATTGTCGATTCAAGAAGAGACAGAACCAGCAGATATGGGGACAGATAAAATCAGTCGGATGGAATCTTGAAGTGCTGAACCGGTTGATTTGTGCCAAAACTCAGAATCGAGGTGAAAGAATACGTAAATGTGAATTAGGCAACAATCCTCCCATGAACATTAATCCTTAAATGCTGGGATTTTTCGTGTAAACGTGAAGGTACTGACTTGCCATACAAAGTAATTCACGGTGAAACAACTCAAATCAAATATTCTCCTGACGAGGTCTTTGCGAAAATAAAACACGAGAATATAAGGTTCATCGATCTACAATTCACAAGCCTACCTGGAAGGTATCACCACACCACCATCTCAACTGCGACTTTTACACCGGATCAAATGCAGGACGGACTGCCAAAGCTTGACGGCTCTTCAATTGTGGGGTTCACAAGCGTTGATGATTCTGACTTGGTGCTCAAACCAGATCCAAACACATTTGCGATCATACCATGGATGACTGAAAAAAAGACTGCCAGGCTCATTTGCGACATATATTGGGGCCGCGGACGTGGGCGTCTTGAACGAGACCCAAGAGGAATAGCACAAAAGGCAGAAGAATACCTAAAGACGCAGGGGTTTGATTTTAGTTATTGGGGTCCTGAAGTAGAGTTTTTTGTGTTTGACAAAGTGCAGTGGGATGTCCTCACACCATACAAAGGCCAATCATATTCTATAGATTCCAAGGAAGCGCCTTGGAACCAAGAAGGAACCGGATATCCGATGGGCTTGCAGGAAGGATACTACCCAAGTACACCTTCCGACACACTAACCGAATTTAGGAACGAGTGCGTCGATGTACTAAACGAGTATTTTGGGATTTTGTGTGACAACCACCACCACGAAGTCGCAACAGCTGGGCAGTGTGAGATAGACATCAAATACGATTACCTAACAAACGCCGCGGACGGCGCTCAGACTTACAAGTACGTAGCAAGAAACATAGCTCAAAAGTTCGGCAAGGTCGCCACCATGATGCCAAAACCAATTTCAATGGATGCTGGTTCCGGCATGCACACCAACGTTAGTTTGTGGAAGAATGGTAAAAACGTCTTTTTTGATAAGGACGAAAAAGACGAAATAAGTCAGACGGGCCGTTACTTTTGCGGAGGCGTCATGAGCCATGCAAGAGCTTTGTGCGCGATCACCAATCCAACTACAAACTCGTATCACAGGTTGGTTCCAGGCTACGAAGCCCCAGTCTATATTGCATGGAGTCCAAGCAACAGATCCGCCGCAATAAGGGTTCCAGAACATTTTAGAGGTGAAAAATATGCGCATTTGAAGAGATTTGAATACAGAGCTCCTGATCCATCGTCAAATCCATACTTGGTATTTTCTGCCGTTCTTGCAGCAGGCCTTGATGGAATAAAAAAGAAGTTAGACCCAGGTGATCCAATACTTGAAGATATTTACAAAATGACAAAAGAGGAACGCGCAAAACGCGGAATCAAGACAGTTCCTGCCAATCTTGGTGAGGCACTAGATGAGCTTGAAAGCGACCGCAAGTTCCTCAACCCGATATTCTCTAATGAGGTAATTGACAAGTTAATTGAGCTTGGAAGAAAGGATCACCGTGAAATCTCAATTAGGCCGCACCCGCACGAGTTCTACTTGTATTTTGATGTCTAAGCTAGTGGTCTGCCTGTAAGCTGTAATATGTAGAAAAGCGAGGCTGCAATAAGGCCGAATCCGATTCCTAGGTATATTCCCCTCTTTTTGTCTGATGTGGCTGCTTTGTAAACCAGAATGGTGCCTGCAAGTCCCACAAAGAGGATTATGATTCCGATGATCGTGTAATCAAGTGTGCCTCCCTGAACGAATGGATAGAAGATGCCAGACAGCAATGCAAAGAACACTATTAGATAACCGTACTTGACTCCGTTGAGGATCTTAGTTGCCCCACTCAATGATTTTTGTAAAAACTGTTAGCAAATAAACGTTTGAAACTACATCTCGCCCATACCCATATCGCCCATGCCACCCATTCCTGGCATGCCGCCCATACCTCCCATTCCACCCATGCCGGGCATTCCGCCTTCTGGGCCTCCTGGTGGTGCTGCGGATTTGGCAATTGCGATGACGTCGTCGATTCGCAAGATCATACATGCTGCTTCCGTTGCAGCAGAGACAATCTGGTTTTTGACTGCCAGTGGCTCTATGATGTCGCTTGTTTTCATGTTGCCTACCTTGCCTTTCATTACATCAATGCCTGTCCATTTTTCTCCTTTTAGCTGTTTTGAGCGCAGATTGGTTAACGTGTCAATTGGATCCATTCCTGCGTTTTCTGAAAGTGTGAGTGGGATGGATTCAAGTGCGTCGGCAAATTTTTCTGCTGCCAGCTGCTCACGTCCTTCAAGTGATTTTGCCCAGCTTCGAAGTTTTGTAGCAGCGTATGTCTCAGGCGCCCCACCACCTGCGACGATTGAAGGATTTTCCATCACATCTTTTACAACCATGATTGCATCGTGGACTGATCTTTCCACTTCATCGACTACCCGTTGCGAGCCACCTCTAAGAAGGAGAGTCACGGATTTTGGATTCTTACAACCTTCTATGAAGACCCATCTGTCTTCTTCGATCTTTCTTTCTTCAACCAGTTGTGCAGATCCAAGATCTTTTTCAAAGAGGTCGTCCAAGTTTGTGACGATTCTTGCACCAGTTGCTTTTGCAAGCTTTGCCATGTCACTTTCCTTAACACGCCTTACTGAGAGAATTCCTGCTTTAGCCAGATAATGTTGTGCCATGTCGTCGATTCCTTTTTGACACAAGAGCACGTTTGCGCCGGAGGCAACTACTTTGTCCACCATATTTTTTAGCATTCGGTTTTCTTCGTCAAGAAAAGTCTTCATTTGTTGGGGATTTGAGATGTTTATTTTTGCGTCAAACTCTGTTTTGTCAATCTCAAGCGCGGTGTTAATCAGAGCTATTTTTGCTTCGGAGATCTTTTTGGGCATTCCGCTGTGTACTACTTCTTTGTCTAAGACAATACCTTCAACAAGAATCGAGTCTTTCATTGAGCCTCCCGCCTTCTTTTCTACTTTGACGTCATCTTGGTCTACTGTGAACTTGCCTGTCTCTTTGTCTGCGACTGCAAGTACTGCTTTTACGATGAGTTCTGCTAGGTGTTCTGATTCTTTTCTTACCAGTTTTGTCTGCATCGATGTTTTTGCAATTTTTAATAGAATTGATTTGTCGTTTGCAGAAACCTCCTCTGCTATTTCTTTTAGATAGTGTAATGCTTTCTTTGAAGCTTTTCTATAGCCATCTACAATTATTGTTGGATGTACATTTTGGTTCAAAAGAGATTCAGCATTTTCTAAAAGAGACCCTGCCAGAACAACTGCAGATGTGGTGCCATCCCCGACTTCGGTGTCTGTGGTCTTTGAGATCTCGACTAGCATTTTTGCTGCTGGGTGCTGAACATCTATTTCTTTGAGAATTGTTGCACCGTCATTTGTAATAGTGACATCGCCTAGTGTGTCAACTAGCATTTTGTCCATGCCGCGAGGACCAAGGCTGGTGTGCACTATTTCTGCAATTATTTTGGCCGCTGCAATGTTGTTTTTTTGTGCTTCGCGTCCCTTGCTTTCTGTTGCACCCTCTTTGAGCAAAACTACAGGTAGTGTGCCTTTTGGTCCCTGAATACTCATAACGAAGGAAATTTTTCTTTTCCCCTTTTATACTTTGCAAATTTTTGATGAGTCTTACTGTAACAAACACGAAGTTTTTTGAAATATTGTTTTAAATTGGGACGATAGGCTGGAAAAACATGGCTAAATCTGCATACAAAAACACGTACAAAAAAATTCTAGCAGATCTGGTTAAGCATAATGAGTGGTTTGAAAACTCGATTCCTCTAATTGCAAGCGAGAATGTCCCAAGTCCCGCTGTACGTGAGGCGCTGCTCTCAGATTTTGGCAATAGGTATGCAGAAGGCTGGCCTGGCGAGCGTGTCTATGCTGGCTGCATCTATATCGATAAAGTAGAGATCCAGTGTATGGAGCTGGCAAAAAAGCTCTACAAGGCTGAGTTTGCCGATGTGAGGCCTATTTCAGGCGTTGTGGCAAACTTGGCAGTATATTCAGCATTTACAAATCCAGGCGACATCATGATCGCTCCGTCCATTCCTGCTGGAGGACACATATCTCATGGTAAAAAGGAACACTCTGGCACAGCAGGCCTTGTGCACGGACTCGACGTCGAGTTTTATCCGTTTGATGCAGACGAGATGACAATAGATGTAGACAAGACAAAAGAAAAGATAGAGGAGCTAAAAAATGCAAATCGCCTTCCCAAGATGGCGATGTTTGGTGGTTCGTTGTTTTTGTTCCCGCATCCAGTAAAGGAACTGTCTGATTTTCTGAAAAGCCACAACATACACATAAACTATGATGCCGCCCACGTTGCAGGCCTCATTGCTGGCGGCCAGTTTCAAGACCCACTAAGAGAGGGAGCAGACACTATGACTATGAGCACCCACAAGACATTGTTTGGCCCGCAGGGTGGTCTTGTGTTGGCATATGCAAAATATGGTGAGGCGATAAAGAAGGCAACATTTCCAGGCCTTACTTCGAGTCATCACATCCACCACATGGCGGCAAAGGCAATCACGTTTGCTGAGGCCTTGGAGTTTGGTAAAGATTATGCAAGACAGGTGATCAAAAATGCAAAAGCACTTGCAGTTGCATTAAGTGAGAAAGGCTTCAAAGTGCTTGGTGAAAAACGCGGATTCACCCAATCACACCAGATAGCAGTCAATGTGTTGGATTATTCCGATGGTGGCAAAGTCGAGGCCGATCTTGAAAAAGCAAACATAATTGTCAACAGACAGCTGATCCCAGGAGACATCAAGGCTGGACGAAACTATTTCCACCCAGGTGGCATAAGACTTGGTGTCTCCGAGATAACAAGACTCGGCATGAAAGAATCAGAGATGAAAGAAATTGCAGACTACATAAAAAAAGTAGTCATTGATAAAAAGGATCCAAAGAAGCTTGCGGCCAAAGTCAAGTCGTTCAGAAAAGACTACCAGAAGGTGCACTACTGCTTTGACAACAAGCTTGGAGCTTACGAGTACGTAAAGCTCCGCTAATTATAATCTGTAAGAAGCAACTGGTCCCCCTTTCTTTTACCAAATACGAGATCTATTTCGTCTGCGAGTGTGGCTATTCGTCCTTTGACGTACGGCCCGACTTCATATTTTTCAACCAGCCTTTTGGCAAGTCGTAAGTATTTTTCAATTGAGGGTCGTGTGATTGTCTGTATCAAACCGTTGCCGCAGACACAGTGTTGGAGCAGTGGCACTCGCCTGTATTTTCTGCCGCATGATGTGCACCTGAATTTCTGCCTGCCGTATGCGCGCAGATTTCCGATTATGTCCGGTACTAGGTGTGTAGTGATGACGTTGGTAACGATCTCGTTTGCGTCTACTGCGTTTATTAGTTCCGCATTTTTTATCTGCATGTCGAATTTGTCCAGCATTGAGCCAAGAGTCGAGTATGCACTGCGCGATCTTGATGTGGTGAGTGTTGTGGTGGGATGTGTAAAGTAATATCCATAAAACTGTGATTCTGTTTCAAGTCGTGATTTTATGATCTCTACGCATGATACTTCGGAGGCTTTTTTTCTCTGCAGTGTGTCCTCGAAGAACTCAAGTGGTAGCTTCTTTGTCACCTCAAAGTTGTGGGCCTGAGGCTGTGATTCATGTGGGAGTACTATTGGTTGGATCAAAAGTGGCGCATCCATGAGGCCGCCGATTTTGTCTGAAAGGAACTGCCTTGAAAAATTCAACAATGCGTCCATAAGCAACATTATCGAGTCGGCGTCGCCGTCGGCGTCTCGTCGTTTTGCCGAATGCCAATTTGGAGTTGCAAAACAAACATGGGTGTCGGTATACCCAATGATTCTACCAACAATTCCGACAGAGGTATGAGGGGCAAGGCCGATAACTAGATGCCCTATGAGCTCGTCTGTGTTTTTGACGTTGTAAAATGGTGTCCTGCCGTAGAGTTTTTCGAGTTCGGCATCGATGTACTTGCAGACCTGCACCAAGTATTTGGCACTTTCATGAGGGATTATTACGTCCTGCATCTTGATTTCAAGAATCTGATCTTGGCTGGTCAGGGGTTTTCCATCCATATCATGTGTATATCCAAGCTCTTGCAGCTTTTCAATTGATGTGCCGATCCAGGCCGGCTTAAAATGAGTGAGTGGGGAGTTTGTTGCGTCAAATCGTACCGTGCCGTCCTTGAAAACTGTGAGATCGTAGTATTGTCTGATAAGGCCTTTTTCCAGTGGTTCTGCAATTCTGTCCTGGTTGATGAGTTCCATTACTCCTTTGAATGGTTCTTGGACTCGGATTCCTGTTCGCTGCTGCGCAGCAATTATTCTCTCTTTGAGTGGAAACGGTTTGAATGAGTGGGATGGCGCCTTTTTTTTGCATTTTTGGCAAAAGTTCGAATCAAGTGTGGATCTGCAGAGTGGACAGACGTATTCGGTTATGGTCTTGTTGCCGCATTTTTGGCATTTGATGCTGATTGATGGTTCGTTGCAGTTTTTGCAGACTCGGTTGTAGATATTGCAGTAAAAGTCTGGGGCTGATCCAGCTTTGAGTAGATCACGCATGCTGCCTCCCTTGTCTCCGACTGGAAACAGCGTGTGAACTGGTGGTTTCATCAGACGTGGTGCTGCTTTTTCCGGCCTGCCTATTCTGACTCCAATCGAGGTGGAGAATTTGGGCCTAATGATGATGCCGGTTGATTTTGTAATGGTTTGCGGCACAGATTCAGCCAACTTTACTGGGTTTGAAAACAAAAGCTGGTAGAAGATCTGGGATTCTTCGGAACTTAAAACTAGTTCATCACCTCTGACTTGGTGTGGAACTCCGAGTTTTTCCAAAATCGGTTTGATTGTTTTTTGGTATTTGATTGTAGATTGCTCGATTGCGATTGGGTGGAGGAGCTGGTCTAGTTCTTGGGTCGTTATCTGCTCCCAGTAAAACAGATATTTTGGATGTAGTGGAATTTGGAAATTCAATGAAAGTTCAAGTGCCTCATCAAAAGAGGGGGTCTTGTTGACAAACTCTTCCAACTCGGGGTATTTTTTGGCTTTTTGTGCTAGCTCTTCGGCCCAGAACTCCTCAACATATCCTGACGGAATCAACTGCGCGTTATTTTCTAGAAAATCACCAAACGAGATCAGTATGTCGCCAAGGTAGAGTATTTTTTCAATGTCGTCTTTGATTTTGATGCCGTGTTCTACATTCCGGATTTTGACGACGTCGCCGTTTTTGAGGCGCACTATCGGAGTCTCAATAGAGTCTACAAAGGCAACAGTTGCTCCCTTTCCAGGAACATCGAGTTTTATCTGAGTGCCCACAGCAATTGTGTGATTGAGTATCTCGGCTACAACTGGGTGAATTCCAACCGCCGCAAAGCCTGTGTTGCACGATCTCCCGTATCTGAGCCTAAAACCACCAAGTCGATTTGGTGTTGATAGAACCGATCTACCAGCTATGACTTCTTTGAGCCTTTTTGCGGCCGAGTCTTCCTCGTCGCCTTTTTGAATTCCGCCTTTTAGCTGATCCAACCATTCCCATCCATCGAGTTGGTACAACTCGATTCTTTTGAGCAGTTTTTTCGCGCGGCCTATTAGACCGTCGTTTAGTACGCGAAGGGCGCCACCCCTGACTCGATCTGTTTTGATCCTGGCCATGTTTTTGTGGTTGACGACCTCGTTTGGGTCCGTATCAACTCCGTCCAGTTCTACTGGTAGATTTGAGATTACTGTTACAATGTCTTCATCTTGGACATGGTACTGAAAATTCCCAATGTCCCGTTCATAGACCCGTAATTCCTCAACAAACCTACCTGTCTCGTCATCAAAAGAGTTTGCTTGGTATTTTGAGAGACCTGCAATCTTTCTGACATGATCGGCAATTAGCATAGTTACTGCAGACTCGGTTCCTCCAGCCGATCGCATTGGGCCTGCAATTGATACAGACAGGTAATCTGAGCCGTCCTTGTTTTTCTTTATTGTCACGCTGGAGATTCCTTGAAGTGGTGCAATCGTGACGCCCTCGGTGACTATTGCCAAGCCAACTCTTACTGCATTGTCTAGTTTTTCCTCCAGTGGAGTCTCGGGTGGATGGTATTTGCCAAGAGCTATGTCTTTTGAGAGTTCGAGTGCTGCCAGCTCCTTTCCTTTGATTTTGAGTAGTTGCCTGAGAGGTTCTGCAATATCGATATCATGCATCTTTGCAACGCGATCCGCAAGGTCGAATGCGATTTTCGGCTCAACTATCCCAGAAGAATCGACGAGTGTCGACTTGGCCTCTGCGGCTATCTCAAAAATCCGATATGTCTGCTCGGAGAGCTGAGAGTAATAGTTTAGGTAGTAATCTGGCATTGCTACCCCTTTGATGCGGGAGATTGCCGTATTTTCCGACATGTTATTTCCTAAAACTCTTGATGCTATTTGCTATTTCGGCTAGTTTGTTTATGCTGTCTTTTTCTTGCTCAAGCATGGTTCCAATGACTAGTGCGTCGGCCCCAGCTTTTACGAGTTCCTTTGCTGTGGCAGGGTCCCGAATGCCGCCGCCTACGATAAGAAAGCCTTTGTAGACCTTTCTTACTGCTTGAATCATTTTGGGGCGGACGCTCTGCTTTGCACCAGAGCCGGCTTCCAGATAAACAAACCTCATACCAAGGAACTGTGCTGCTAGGGCGTATGCTGCTGCGATCCCGGCTTTCTCAAATGGGATACCTCTTGCAGAGCCTACAAACCAGGCTGTCGTTCCTTCCCCGATTATGATGTATGCGGTTGGCAGTGGTTCCAGTCCGAACTTGAGTACGTTTGGGGCCCCCAATGCTTGTGCTTGAGTGATATAATAGGGGTTTTCCGAGTTCAATAATGAGCTAAATAAAATGGCGTCTGCGTTGGGTACGACGCCAGTTACGTTACCTGGAAATAGGATTATTGGAATTTTTACAGATTTTTTTAGAGTTTTTACAACTTTTGTCATCTCTAATTGATCGGTTGCCGAAGAGCCGCCCACGAGTATTGCTGCGGCGCCCAACCTCTCTACGTTTTTTGCGAGTTTGGCTGATTCTGTAAGCTTTGAGACTTCAGAATCAATCAAGACAAAAAGTAGTGGTGATTTTTTTCGCTTTATGTTGAGATATTGCTCTACTTTTGCCAATGTCCGTGGATTACATAGAATCAACTGTTTTAAAGTTTAATTGGGATGTGGTATACAAATTTGTATAGCTATGGCAGAATTCAATGAATCTAATTTTAATAATATTATAAGACAAATTATAAAAAAATCATTATTTACTGAGAGACAAATTCAAATTATTCTAAATCGGAAAAATCTCTCCGAATTCGATTTTGGGATCTCAAAAGGTGCTTATTTCAGGCAGGTGGCCCAATCTCGCGACAAGTTGATGAGCTTCTACTATACCATAGTTCTGCTTCGCAGTCTTGGCATTCTGCTTCCAGATGATGTTGATGTGATATCTAGGCTTGCTGAGCAGGTTTCTGTGATAAAAGATAGTGATGTTTTCCCAGAAAGAGAAGAACAAGTGCTAAATGTCATTGACAAATTGGTTCGACAGGCGTCAGGAATGTGACACATCACAACAATCAAGCCTTCTAGTTTCCGATGGCGTGATTATAGATGATATTTTCATTGATGTAAAATGTGAAATTATGTTGGCCTATCACAATAAATCACATTGATTCTGTTTTCAGTGTGATGATAATAGAGATTCCTGACCCACAGGTGATTGCTAGTGTGATAATTGCCTTTGTTGTGGGCGTCTTTGGTGTGGTTGTTTACAATAAAATCAAGGCTTTTTCGAGCCAAAAAGCCACGGATCCTGCCTATTTGTCGCGCCTTGAATACTATGAAAGACAGTTAATAGACATGAAAATACGCCTGGATGCATTAGGTTTGGAGGAAAAAGAGGTTCCAAAAGAGATTATGGGTATGGCAGAGCCTATTTTGGAGAAAAAAGCCGAATCTGCACCTAAAAAAGAGGTTACTGAGCTCAAAAAAGAGCCTGAAAAGCCCACCCAGAGGCAGAGAATGCCAAATATGGACTTCAACGGTGTAGCTGAACATGTGTTAGGATTAATCACAACTCGTGAGATGACGTCACGTGACATCCAAGTCACAATAGGTCGGAGCAGAGAACACACTTCAAGACTTATGAAGAGGCTTTTTGAGGAGGGTTTGGTGGAAAGGAATACCAAAACAAAACCCTTCACATACAAGATTACTGAAAAAGGCAAGGCCAAAATAAGCGGACTTGAAAAAACCATTACTGCTTAATTTTATAAGATCTGTTGTGTAGTTTTGTGGTTTTCTTGTCTGTTTTTGTCCATTTTTATATAATTTTAATATTTTAAGAAAACCTAAATATCTTGAATTATTAATTTAATATATGCTATCCGATAATGAGGAATTGGTCAAGATTACAGCTGTAGGCACAATATCCATTCCAAAACAATTCAGGCAATATTTAGGCATTCAGAAGGGTGACTATGTAAAGATAAGCCTGCAGGGAGACTCTCTGGTTTTAAAGAGGGCGACAATCTCTTAGTTCGTCCTTTGTGGGAGTTTGGCCAGTTGATATATCCATTCCCTACCATTACGGAGACGATTTATCCTGCCTTTGGTGTTAAAACGTGCTAAATAAGTCGAAATTACGCTTAATTTGATGGGTTCATTGAACTCATCTTCATATTTTTCCAAGAGTTCATTTGAAGTAAAGCTCCCCATTGGAAAGTATTTGTCCACGATATGCCAGATTTTTGCCCCTACAGAATCCAGTTGTGGGGCGTCTTCTTGGTCCTCTATATTCATGAGGTTCATTAATTCGAATATCTTGAGGACTTTGTCTCTGGTGATGTTTCCTTCAATGTTGAAGTTGTATTTTGCGCCGTCCGAGTCCTCCAGGTCTATTCGTATCCTTTTTCTGGCCATTGTGATCGATCGTGATAACAGGTTAACAATTGAACAGATCCGCTTAGAATTGTTAACTAAGAGAGTTGTTAACGTTGACTGCGTAGCCCACGCCTGGGCATCATTCCTATATTAACAGTTTAAACCACCCACCACCACCCAGATCCATTTGATTTCATGCCTGGAGTGGAAATAAAGGGGTCAAAACTACCCTGTTAACATTGTTAATGACTACTTTCATGCCTAGACTGGAAATAAAGGGGTCAAAACTGATTTGTTTTTCAATTTCCTTAACATCCTGTTAACTGGTTGTGAACAATCAATACCCACCCCTCATTCCTACCTAGAGACACACCTTTCCTTCCACTCTTTTTCATTTCAAAAATTTTTCAAACAAAGTATGAATGATGAGATCATTATTATGATTAACTTACATGATGATTGGAAATTATGGTGTCTCTCTATTTTATAATGAGGGGTGTATGATAATGAGTATGAGGAAGATTAGTAAAGAAAAACACATGGCTGCTTTGAAGGAAAAAACCAAAGAGTTAGAATTACAAGGTTGGCGTGTAGTCGATCTACAAGGTAAATCACCAGACGCGATCGCCATCAAAGACGGTAAAGTTGTCGCAGTTGAGATATTAAGAAAGATCAAAACCGAAAGAAAAAACCCAGACTTGGCAAAAAAGAAAGGCAAATTCAAATGGAGTTTTGCTGGTGGTTTTACACTTGCTAGCAAAAGGTCAAATTATGATATGTTCGATGATGTTATCTTTGGCTTTTACAAATAAGGTGGCAACATGACTCAGGACGACCCAGTTGACAAATTACTGGAAAGCGCAATTAAAGGAACCACCTTATTCAAAAACCGACAGGTACTACAAACAAAATTCGAGCCAGAAACAATCTTACACAGGGATCAAGAGCTTGCCAAGATTACTCAAGCCCTTTTACCCATTCTGAAAAAAGCCAGACCATCAAACCTTCTGGTCTATGGCAAGCCTGGTACTGGGAAAACACTGGTCGTCTCACGAGTACTCTCAAAAATTGAAAAACGAGTCAAAGACAGCGACTTTCCCATCAAACTATTTTATGCCAACGCCAAAGACGAAACCACCATTTACGGTTTGCTGGTGAATTTAGGCTCAAAACTGGGCCTCGAACTCCCTACCACAGGCCTTTCCATAAGCATAGTGTTTACAAAAATCATAGATACCATAAAAGAAAACTCGATAAACGCCATCTTTGTAATAGATGAAATAGACTATTTGGCCGAACTGGCCTCAAAAACAGGAAAGGACATACTTTACAATCTTACTAGGGCAAACGAGAGATTAAAGACTGGGGGGTCTTTGACACTGATTGGAATATCAAACCAACTCAATTTTAAAGAAAAACTGGATCCACGAGTCATTAGCAGCCTGAGTGAGGAGGAGATTGTCTTCACAAACTATTCTGTGGACCAAATAAAAGAGATACTCTCAGATAGAATCAAAGAAGCCTTTGTAACCAATGCGGTAAACCCAGCAGCACTCAACCTCTGCGCCGCCATGGCAGGACAAGAACACGGTGACGCAAGGAGGGCAATCGACCTTCTCCGTGTAGCAGGAGAGCTTGCAGAAAGAGAACAGGCAACAACAGTAACCGAGGATCACATAAGACGAGCCGCACAAAAAATGGAAGAGGACAAAGAGATCACAGCACTAAACGCATACCCACTTCATGAAAAATTACTCATTGTAGCAGTCATGCGAACTAATGGCGGCGCGACAGGCGAGGTTTATCACGCATATAAAGAACTGTGCAAGACCATACGCCAAAAAGAGGTCACACAAAGGAGGGCAACACAGATTCTAAGCGACATTGAACTTTCAGGCCTTATTTCTGGGAAAATAATCCATCAAGGCATGCATGGGAGGACAAAAAAATTCAACCTTACAGTTCAACCAGAAACTGTAAAAAAAGCGTTCCAAAACGACATAATTTTGGCTGACGTTTTGTAATTTTACGGTGCGAAATTTTTGGTGTAGACCTTAAACGTCTTTAAATTAACTAAAACTGCTATGCCGCAGGTAGGCACAATTCCGACACCTGCTTGAAACGGCGTCTGTTGTTGCCAGGTCCCAGAATTTACAAGGAGGATGTTCTTGTACAAATCAAGTTCCACATAATGCACATGGCCCGTGAAAAATATGTCGGGAACATCATCGATTACAAGATGATCCTCCAATTCTGGTGCCATTGGTGTTTGCGCTCCATAAATTGGACTGAGGTGCCTTGCTTTTAGGAGGTACTGCATCACCTTAGCAGGGTGATCATAGCTTAGTCCTGGCGTCGTCTTTACAATATCGTCGACGCTTTGTCCGTGGAATATGAGAACCTTGACACCATTTAACGAAACCATTGCTGGGTTGCCTATCATAAAGAAGTTCTTTCGCCCCCACAGATCAGGGTTGTATTTTGCAGGCATCGCCGGCTGCGGCAGTGCACGTCTTCCGGGATCGTGGTTCCCAGGAGATATGAAAACTTTGATGTGTTTTGGAATCTTGTTTAGAATTTCAAAAACCAATCGTAACTGTTCAGAAGAATCAAGAGCAACCAATTCCTTATCTTGGTTTGGGTAGATGCCTATTCCGTCCACCACATCACCCCCTATTACAAGAAACCTGACCTTGCGTGCTATAGGATCGGGTCCAGACAACCAAGAAATCAACTCTAAAAACTCCTTTTCCATGAAGAATTTACTACCAATATGCAAATCCGAGACAAACAAGGCGTACGTCTCGGTTCTGGAGCGGTTTGCTGCATGATCCGGAATGTCGGGCAGTATGATGTCTTTGACTATGAATCCGCCATTTTTACTTGCGACTATTTTCAACATCACGAACTGGTCCATTAACAACATAGCTGCAGTTTTTTGAAGGTCTTCATCTATTACAATTGTCTCAATTGAGCCGCTTGGATCATCAATGGTCACCCTTGTTACATTTCTATCTGTTCTTCGCTCAGAAACAAGTCCGCAGATGTAGATTTCGTCTTTTGATTTGATGGTGATTGCCGTAGATATCGATTTGAGCATTTTTGCTTCCGGGCGGTTGGACATTATTTTTTTGAGTTTTGTGTACCGGCTTGTAAAAAGCGCGGTAAAACCTTCTACACCTTCAGAGGAGGCTATCTTTGTAGTAGGATCAAAGAGGATTTCATGATGGTCGTCAAGCTCCTCATCTTCTTTTATGCCAAGAAACGATTCTAGATCCTTTTGCGAGATCAAATAAAGGCGCTGCTTTTCTTTTTCTCTGACTACCTGCCTGATTACTCTCTCAAGCTCCTCCACGTTAACCTGCTCGAGCAACTTCAGAGCGTCTGGGTGGATTTGAAAGCCACGATTTAAAGCAAAATCTAGTGCAGCGCTCAAATCTCTTATCATGACAAACTTCCAACAAATTACGATTTAATTAAAGCTCTGCAAATGCAACAACTCAAATAATCAACACAAAAACTGGCAGTGTTGAAAAAGAGAATCATACTCTTCTTTGTATTTTTGGCTGTTTTTTCTGCGACTTTTTCACTTGGAGCTCAAATGGAGGTTCCTGAAGAAGACGCCAAGTTATTTCTTGACGAGTTCAACAAACTTCTTGAGGCGCTGCAGGGTGAGAATTTCGGCGTAGAGATCTTTTTGCACAACACACAGATCGCTTTGCCAATGTTCGTACCAGGATTTGGTGTGGGGTGGGGAGTATTTTCTGCATTCTCTACCGGTTTTGCTTTTGCGGCGTTAGCTACTACTGAACCGCTTTTAGCTAAGATCCCGCCAATCACGATGATCTTTGCAACACCATTCGGGCTAATGGAGCTAGCTGCATACTCTATTGCCATGTCACGTAGCTTCATACTGATTGTCGCCCTCCTCAAAAAACTCCCGATTTTGCCGCAGTGGAAGCACATTGTGATAGAAATTGGCATTGTGGTGGCTTTGTTACTGGCGGGAGGCATAATTGAGGCATACATGATTGAGACCTTCTCTGGCTCAGAGAATGTGCTCTCGGGGCTAAACATTAAATGAGAAAATTTATGGGCTTTGACAAAAATAATTCATTCGCAAATTATAAACAAAATCAACTCTTGGTTATATTATGAGATATGTAGTATTTTTAGCCGCAGTTTTGCTAAGTGCTGGCTGGTTTTTATCTGAAGATGTTAGTGCTCAGCTAGCATCAAACAAGGCGTTCTCACTTGTAGGTAGTGGTTTTGCAACAACAAAGACACAGATCTCTGACGCAAGCATTGACCTTCTGTTTCTTACCACTAAATCTAAAACCACTTTGGGTTTTGACTTGCAAAGCGGCATGATTGTAATCAATGATGTGGAGCTAGACCTTTCAAATCTTAATGGTATTGTAGTGGGCGACGGCAGAATCTTCAGGATCACTTCTACCGCATCTGATTCAACAAACGAATTTAGTGTAAGGCTTTTGGGCAGACTGGTAGACAAAACAACTACCGAGTCCATTTACACCATTAGTGGAACCATAACTGATGCCAATAAAGTCACAACGAAGCTTGTCTACACTGCAAAAATCTCAGAGATGAAAACACAACAAATCACACCCATTAGTAAGACCACCACTATAAAGATTCTAAAAGGTGCCGCAACACCGGCCGAAAGAACTTACAAAGATCAAATAGCAGGATTCAGCTTCAAGTATTTTTCTGAAGATAGGGTTACAATACCGCCAGGTACTACACTGACTTTTGTAAATGAGGACACCACATCACATAGTCTTAAGAGCGGCATAGCAAACTATGTTTCGCGGCACAAGACGTTTACACCAGATAACAAGATCTCTAGTGGAGAGATACTTCCTGGCAAATCTTGGAGTGTTACATTTGATGAGCCAGGATTTTACAGGTTGTTTGACGAAGACTATCAGTGGATGGATATGACCATATTTGTCATAGATTCTTCCAAAGTTCAAAAAACCAAGACGCCACTAAACTAATCTTCAAAATTGACATAGGATTCTAATTTGGATTGGTTGATCACCATTACTGAAAGATCAGAAAACTCTTTACCCTCCAAATCTTTTACAGTGCCTACAAACTCTGTTTCTTTGTCGGTTGTAAGGAACTCAAATACATGCACCTTCAATGCCGATGTATCAAATCCATTTGTTTTAAGATAGGCCGCGATCTCAGACTGCATAAAGTGTTTTTTGGGCTCCCGTGGCCACGGCCTTGGAACCAGTATCACACTAAAACCATCAAGTAAAGCCTTTTGCAGCTCGAGTTTTTTATCTTCGATTTGGGTGGTCACATGCATAGTAATTACTTTGGACTTGTCGAGTGGAACTCTTGCCTTTGCAGCAGCTACTTGAATCGAGGATATGCCGGGTATGATTTCGACGTTTCCAAAGATCTCAATTAGTCTGTCAACTACTTCGGATTCAGAGAAGTTAACATCACCCGTAAAAGGAATTAACAGCGTTTTGTCGCCCAAAGTTTTTGCAACTTTTTGATATGCCTCTTCCTGATTCTTCATAGTTACTTCATGAACCTCCTTTCCCACAAGGAAGTGCTCTATCGTGTTTAGTGTGTACTTGTAGCCAATTACAACATCGGAGCTACGTATGGCCTCTTTTACAATATCTGTGACATATTTACTCGATCCAGGGCCTACACCTACTGCGTACACTTTTCCCAACTTACTTTGCAATCCTATCTTTGATGTATGTGACTACCGGCGTCCAATCTACTTTGAGAAACTTTACTGCATCTTTGACTGGATAGCTTACCCAATCTCTTACAATCGATAACTGAAACTTTTTTTCTTTTTCAGGAGTTCTGATCTTTAGTATTAAAACTGTGCCCCACACCTTTTCTTGTGACTCTACATCAACCACCTCATCAAATGAATACTCTTCATTTTTTTCATTTTCCAAGTCAACCATCAGATCTTTCTCATCATAGCCGTCATGTGTGAGCATGGTGTTGCTTGACTTCATTAAGGTGAGGATCTGCCTTTGAACTGCAGCCTTCCACCATCTTGGGTTTGCCTCGGTTTTTGTCACAAACATGAGGTGTTTGTTAGTAAGAAAGAACATACATTCTCGCCCCTTTGAAAATAATTTTTTTTCTTCCCTCCACACAGATAGTAAGTGGGTTTGAATCTTCTCTGTTTGGTCCATATCTAGCCCAAGATGTTGACTTGTTAAAAACTAATTCAATTAGCTTTTATTTAAGACAAAAAAAGAAACCACGTTGAAAATTATTCTAATTGCACTTTCATTGATTTTTGGCAGTCTCATAGTGTATGGCGGGCCTGTTTTTGCCGAAACAGAAATCTCAGACAAGGTGGTTGTGTTGCACACGCAGTCAGGAGACATGGTAATAGAATTATTTCCTGCCGATGCACCAAGAACAGTTGAAAATTTTTTGAACTTGACTGAACATGGATTTTATGACAGAACCGTCTTCCACAGAGTGATCAAGGACTTTATAATTCAAGGTGGAGATCCAAAGACAAAACCTGGCGGCTACCAAAAACTTGAAGAGTGGGGGACAGGTGACGCAGGTTACACAATACCAGGCGAATTCAACACAATTAAGCACAAACGAGGAATAGTATCGATGGCAAGAGGTGCAGACCCAGACAGTGCAAGCTCACAATTCTTCATAGTACATAAGGACTCACCACACTTGGATCTGAATTATGCAGCATTTGGACGACTTGCTACCGCCGCAAGCTATGAAACACTAGACAAAATTGCAAATTTGGAAACTGGAAAGGAGAACACCAACGACATTCCATACCAGTGGGGGGAGGGAGAAATTCTCAAAGCGGAAGTAAAGAAGCGCTCAGAAATACCCGATTTGCTTGAACAGGGTGAGCCAGAACGTGTATCTGAAGCACCAAACCAATCAGCACAGAAATACAGCAATGCAAAACTCGGATTTTCGTTTGAACCACCAGCGGGATGGTTTGTTCAAGAACTACAAAAAAGAACACCCGAGACACCAGATGTAGTGGTTGTAGGCACCAAAATTGGCGGATTTACTCCGGCCATTTCGGTTTCAGTAAAAGAGACAAAGGGAGCCTCACTTGCTGATCATGTCGCAGAAATCAAAAAATCAATTCAAAAGGCACTCGATGATGGTTTTCTTAAAATCCTAAATGAAGAATCCACTACCATCAATGGTTATGAGGCATTTGTCAGGGACGCAACAGGTAAATTCAACATGACTTCGGGAACAATAAATGTGAAATTCAAAGAGATCGTCCTCAAGGGACCAACCAAATTCTATATTCTTACTTACACAAACACTGAAAATAATTTTGATGCTGCTCTACCAAAATTTGACAAAGTTGTAAGTACGTTCAAAATAGAGGATGTAGGCGAGATAGTCGACGTTCCTGAAAATAAAAACAAAGGAGGTTGTTTAATTGCGACTGCAACGTTTGGTACAGAGCTTGCCCCCCAAGTCCAGCTACTAAGGGAGATACGAGATAGTACAGTATTTTCAACAACCTCGGGCACCTCGTTTATGAACGCATTCAATAGTGTTTACTATTCATTCTCACCCGCTGTGGCAGATTGGGAGAGACAAAATCCGACCCTCAAAGAGGCAATCAAAGTGGCCTTGACGCCCATGCTTGCTACTTTATCTATACTCAACTACGTCGAAATTAACTCAGAACCAGAAATGGTTGGCTACGGAATTGGCATAATTTTGCTCAATGCAGGACTGTATCTTGTTGCACCTGCAATCGTAATTGCAAAATTGGGCAAAAAACTTAGTGCAAGAATCTAGGCAGCTTCTTTACTGCATGCGCCACTGATATTCTGCCCGGACCCATGGTAATAATTGTCAGGTTTGCAGCAAGCAATATCAAATCAAGCTCAAAGCCCCGTTCACCAGTCAGGCTGGCTGCGCCTTTTACATGAAATATTGCGCCAAGCATGATTATTGACAAAAGCGAAGACGAAATTCTATTTAAGACTCCAATTATCAGCAAGATGCCTGAAACCGTCTCAGCAAGCGCAATTGGTATCTGTAGTTCTGCTGGCAGCCCCTGGCTTGACAAAAAGCCGACAAAGCCTGGGTTGAATTTGACTGCCCCATGCACTAAAAAGATAACGCCGACGGCGAGTCTGATTCCAAAATGTGTAATATCGTTAAATTTTGACTCTCTAATACTTGCGTCCAACATGCAGGTAGCATCTGATACAATTAAAATCTGTTTCTCCTCATTCGTACAAGTTGTCAAATTCAAAATCTATATCCATAGAATACAAAAAGAGATTAATTAAAACTTGGAACGAGATTGCACCACACTATCACAAAAAATGGGCAAAGCGTAAAATTGGCCCATTTCAGAGTACAACCAAGCTTGTCTCCATAGCACAATTACGCAAGGGCGATAGAGTTCTTGACTTAGCTTGCGGCACAGGAATTGTCATAAGTGAGATCCTTCCAAAAATTGGGCGCACAGGACACATAGTAGGAGTTGACAGCTCAATTTCTGCAATAAAAATAGCAAAAAAATGGCTCAATGGAAATTCAAACGTAGATTTTATGATAGCTGACGTGGAAAATCTACATTTTAATGAAGAGTTTGATGCAGTGACATGTCAATATGCGTTGTTCTTTTTTCCCAATGCTGATAGAGTACTTCAGAACATAAAACACTGCTTAAAGAAGGGAGGCAATCTTGCAATCGCAGTACACGGAGCACGAGACTCTGTTCCATATTTTAGCAGCATCATCGATGTTGCGACAAAATTTATTTTAGATTATCTTCCGCCAGGCGCACCAGATCTAGATAGATTTGGAACAAAATCGCACCTAAGAAAGACAGTACGTGATGCAGGTTTTACGAACATCAAAATAAACGAGTTCGTATTCTCGTACAGTCCAGGAACTTTTACTCAGTACTGGGCTGATTATCTAAAATATTTGGCAAAACCGCTCAAAGAAAAAATAAACAAACTAACACCAACTCAGAAAAACCAAATGCGAAAGCAAGTAAGAGAAAAAACACAACCATACACAAAAAATGAAAAGATAATCTTTCCTTGGAAAGTATTAGTTCTGCATGCTACAAAACCCTGACAAAAATTGTTGGGCTTCCAATGAAAAACATTGGAAGCACATACCAACAAATGACTCCACTAGTATAGGTTTAACATGAATTGTAATTAGGCTCGAGTGTGTATGAAATGAACAACACGCGATTGTTACAAACTACGACGCTAACCTAGACAACGATTAAATCTTTTGTAAATTTGTGCAAAATTTCCGGCCTGTTCCTTACTATCACAGAGTCCTCAATTCTGACTCCAAATTTTTTTGGGATGTAGATACCAGGTTCCACGGTAATGGCCATATTTTCTTGCAATTTGGCACTGCTTTTCTGGCTGATGGTGGGAAGCTCATGCACTTCAAGTCCTATCCCGTGACCTGTAGAATGAATAAAGTACTTGCCATATTTTTTTTTGTTGATATAGTTTCTACAGGCATCATCAACTGACTTGCACATTGAATTCGGCCTTACAGCTTTTAGGCCAAGCTCTTGAGACTCTTTTACAATATCGTATACTTGTTTTGCTTGCTTGCTTACAGAACCCAATCCGAATGTGCGTGTAGCGTCACTTACGTATCCTTCGTAGCGTAACGTGAGATCTACTACGATTAAATCACCATCTTTGAATTTTCTGTCAGTTACCTGTGCATGCGGCAATGCGCCGTTCGGACCGCCGGCGATAATTAAAGGGTTCAAAGTAGACCTGTATCCGGTACTAAACATGCGTCGCTCCATAGCAAATGCCATCAACGCAGCCTGAAGCTCAGACTCTCGAAGCCCGCACCGTATCTTCTTTAAACAAAGCTCGTACATCTCATCAATTATTGCAGACGCCTTTCTGAGCACGGTAATCTCTTTTGCATCCTTTACCTCCCTTGCCCGATAGAACGGCTCAGTCGAGTGCAACAAACCAGGCACCGATTTTTTTAGGATCTGCATTGTTGAATAGCTTTGACAATCTGTGCAGGCCTTCTTTTTCTTTAACTTTGTAGCTACAGTAGACATCATTCCGATTCCACGCTCTGCTGTGATTACTGTGCAGTCAACAGATTCTTCTTTTGCCCTGTCCGCCTCAAGCTCAGGTGCAATTATTGTGGTGCTCCCATCTTCTATGATTGCAACAGCCTCGCCCCAAAAACCAGTGCTGTAAAATAAATTCTCAGGCTCAAAACAAACTACCGCATCACAACCTAGATGTCGTGCATATCTTAGCAGATTCTTTCGTCGCAGCTTCATGAGTGGACTGGGCTTTGTTTGAATTTATTATTTGTTGCATGTTCAATACTGTTAAGTTTGTATAGTGGAGTTAGGACTTTGGCAATGTTGGAAGAAAAAAGAAAAGTAGTCGCATTACTCTCTGGCGGACTTGATAGCCAACTAGCTGTAAAAATGATGCAAAAGCAGGGCTTTGAAGTATCTGCAGTTGCCATCAAGACACCATTTTGTGATTTTGACTGTGGCCGTGGATGCGGATTTGAAATAAGGGAAAGAGCTGACGCACTTGGTGTAAACCTCAAGACAGTCTATCTTGGTGACGAATACATTGAGATGTTGAAAAATCCAAAACACGGATTTGGTTCCGGCATGAATCCGTGCATTGACTGCAGAGCTATGATGTTCAAAGCTGCAAAAAAACACATGGAGGAGATAGGTGCCGATTTCATAATTTCAGGTGAGGTTTTGGGACAAAGACCGATGAGTCAGCACGGCCCTGCACTCAAAACAATTGAAAAAGAGTCTGATCTGGAGGGTTACATAGTCAGGCCCCTGTCTGGGGCACTACTGCCCAAAACAATTCCGGAAAAAAACGGCCTGATAAAAAGAGAACAGCTTGGAATGATCCGTGGGCGTACAAGAAAACCACAACTACAATTAGCAAAAGAATTTGGAATTGAAAATCCGCCAAACGCTGGCGGTGGTTGTCTTCTTACTGATCCGGCATTTGCAATCAGAGCAAAAGATCTTTTCAAACACACAGATACTCCAACCACAAATGACATCGATCTTCTCAAAATTGCAAGACACTTCAGACTGGATGAAAAAACAAAACTCATAGTTGGAAGAAACAAAGATGAAAACGAAATGATAAAATCACTTGCACTTCCAAATGACGCAATATTCTACGCAAGAGATCATGTAGGTCCAGTAGCGTTACTGCGTGGCAAAAATATAGAGACACACAAACAACTCTGTGCAGCAATAACTCTGAGATACTCTGATGCGCCAAAACAACAAAAAGGTACAATCATAATGGAACAAGATGGGGGATCCACTAAATCAGAAATCATAACTGATTCTGCGCAAGAACAAGATTACATAAAATACAGAATTTAGCTACAAAAACTGAAAAATCCATTCGTATTAAATGCGAAAGACTTTTTGAGGGTTAGCCTGCATCTTAATTAGATGCAAAAACAGGAAAGCCCCACATACCTCAAGGCCATAACAATTCGAGACCCAAGTGACATACACTCAATCAAAGATGACATGAAAAAAAATATGATATTGATTTTAAGGGTGACACCACTTGCGCAAAAAGATGTAGAGCAACTTCGAAAGCTTGTGGAGGAGCTATATGCTCAAGCAAAGAACTTTAACGCAGACATTGCAAGACTTGGTGAAGAAAGAATTATTGTCACACCACCAGGCGTAAAGATCTGGAAACCAGAATATGATCTGAAATAATATTAAAACAAAACGCATCATTTCTACGCCCCATTAATATCAAATAAATTTCGACATTTTACAGAATGCAAAAGATGCCAGTACTAGTTTCCATATTTGTAGCGTTGATATCATTTCAGGGATTCGCATTTGCCGACGATGAGGCCCTCAAAGTAATTTCACAATGTGAAAAAATATTTCCCGATCTAGAAAAGCTTGGTAAAGCAAAGTTTGAACAACGTTATCTTCACTTTACCAATCTTCACAACTGTTACTTGTTGTATGACGATCCGATCTGGTATTCAACTGGAGAAGAACGCACGCAAAAGCTAATTGAATTACTAAAAAAACCACAATTAACCATCCCGATAAGAGACAGGTTTGCTCAGAGTGAAAACATACCACAATGGATCAAAGATGATGCCAAGCGCTGGCACCAAGGAAAGGAAAAAGACAACGTTTTCTCTTATGGTATAAGATACATGATAAATTCAAAGATGCTGTATTTACCGATCAGTATTTTTGATCCGCAAAACTGCGGGTCTGGCTCAATCTGCATCTCAAAAAATGATTATCTAAAATATTCAGTTAAGGACAGCCAGATCGACGATGTCATCACCCAGACTCACACTTTTGAAGATGGTGGCGGCTCCATTATCGTAAGAGTCACAGAGACATCTAAAACCGGTCAAAAGACAGAATTGCTCAGAATACAAAATGATGGTCTGATAAAAGGCGATCAGAAAAAATACTACCAGTTTGTGCACAAAATACCTTTGGAGATCGGCGCAAAAATACCTTCAATCCACGATCTCGTAATAACTAACCAGATAACTTATTCATTTAATGATGCAAAAAGGGAGGCATTTTTGGCGTGGGATGCAACAAAACAATATCATGAAGTTATAGACAAGCAAACCGGTGTGGTGCTTTACGCAAAACAAGAAAACAGGATCCTCAAGTCGGAATGGTCTGCAAAACTAATAGAGACCAACGTCTTTGCAAAAGAGCTCAAAATAAAATATGAAGACATGAGAATACCACCATGGTTTAGGTCTACGGTAAAGTGGTGGACGGAGGGAAAAATACCCGACAAAGAGTACCTAGACAGCATCAGCTACCTGCTAAAGAACAACATCATGCAGATTTAGGCGGTTCTGTTACCTCTATGGGACACGCTTATCCGTGTTACCCATCGGGACATTATCCCGCAGATAACTTGCTTCCATCGACTCTGAGGATTAGTGGTTCAAATGAACCTACGTTCCCCTTCATCGCTTCAACTGGAAGCCCTCGAGGATGGGTAAACCTAGCCCACCCCTTGTATGCCATGTTCATGGATGTGACAATGTCACGATCCATCAATTTCCCACAATTACTGCACCACAATTTACAACGGTATAGCCTGTCCTCTTGGAGTTGCCCTCCGCATCCTGGACAGAGCTGGCTGGTGCGTTTAGGATCAACGAATAGCACGGGAATGCCTTCCCATGCTGCCTTGTACTGGATTTGTCTTTGAAATTCGTAAAAAGACCATGAGTTTAGTTTTCGTCTAAAGTTATTTCCCTGACCATTGCCTTTTCTGTATAGTTTTCTGATGCCCTTGATGTCTTCAAGGACCAGAGCCGACCTGGTTTCTCTGGCTTTTTGTATAATATCTTTGGTTATCTTGTGCAGGTATTGATTGATGCGTCTTGTCTGTCTTGCTCTGATTTTGGCAAAGAATCGGTTTTTGAGACGCCTGTCATTTCGTCTGAAAGAAGCTTTGACGTGTGTCATGTTCTCTTTGATTGAGAGAATTTTGTTCGTTTTGTACATGATGGCTTGCTGTGGTGTTGATACGGTGATATTTCTGAGGTTTCTGTCTATTCCTATTATGGATTCTGGTTTTATTTCTTGTACATCTTTTCTAACAGTGATGGACAGTGTGGTTGGCGTGATAACAAAGGATCTTGGCTGCAGTGTCCTATCTGAGAGGATTGTTGTGGTGTGGTTGTTTAGTAGAATGTTTGCAAACTCTCTGTTTGATACGGGAAAAGATAACAACATGCCGTTGATTTTAAATCCATAACATGATACAAGGTACGGCTTGCTGACGTACGGTGATTTTACTTTCCTGCCTTTTTTGATGTCTTTTTTCATTTGAGATAATCTACCTGCTGCCTGTGCTATGGCAGTGAGTTTGTAGTATGATTGGATCTGATAGTCTTTTAGGGTATGGTATGAGAGCAGTGACAGTTTCTTCATTGTGGAGCAATTGTTCTCAAGGCCGATTCTGATACAATGGTTTACCATGTCTTTAAAGGTCTCCATCATTTGTAGTTGTTCTATATTTGGCGTGAATGGTTGTTTGATGGATTTGAGTGGCAAAT
>JBDUUJ010000081.1:0-30132 GCA_039938575.1 Nitrososphaera sp.
AGAGCCCAAGATCGCAATCTATTCTAAGCAGATCGATCTAGATTAGTTTGTGAGTGCAAGCACGATAAAAAAAGCAAAAAAACTTGTTGACCAAGGAAACGTCATCAAAATAGACGAAGATCTCTATCAAGTCAGATCGTCATCGGATCCAAACAAATCATACATGGTTACTGCAGAATCATGTGACTGTCTTGGCTTCAAGAACTTTTACAAATTCCATCACGGAAAAGGCAAAAAGGCAAACTGCTCGCACCTTGAGGCAGTTAGGATCTTCCTAAAGCAAAATTAAATCTACAGATTCTGTGGTATCTGAGCCTTTTGTGCCACCGGTCATCAAAATATGTGCTTTGAAAGGACATATCACAAACCGCCGTCTTTGTAGGCCAAGAACCCTGTAAGTGATTGCCTTTGACGCGCAGACACTCGCATATCTGTCCAAACCCCCTGCCACTGCCTCCAAGATGCTTCGCGTTATTCACCGGATGCTCAAGATATAGTACATGGACATATCATGACAGTCAAGAGGTAGCTATGTTGAAATTATGAGGGGAAAGCCTCGGTGAAATAAATCTAGTAAACCTTGACAAAGGGACAAAGATGGCAATGAGGATCAAAGCCTCGAATGGGTAATTGTCCTACCTTGAATCTGCTATCTCTAGCCCCGGCTTTCCCACACCGTGTAAAATGGAAGGCAATCTTAAAATTATTCACATGGGTCCTTCTAGGATAACATTACGAGTGGCATTAATCTTGACATAAGCTTATTGTCGTGTAGCATCTGATGATAAACATCATTGGTCGGCGCCCACAGAACCAATCTTAATTATTCCAGAATTCACCAAATATTGAAGGCTCCGTGTAAATTCCTTATCTGAAATCATGCCATCGGCCCACCAGCCTGCATTTGTCTTGACCCATGAAGGTATGAATTCGGAGGAAGTAGCACCGGTCTGCTGAATCGTGATTATTTTTTCTTTTGCTAAAAACTCTACTGCATCAATGAACTCGTTATCTGAGATTGTGCCATCGGCCCACCACCTTGCACCCTCCTTTATCCAGCTTGGAATTGGTGCAGTCTTGTCTTGTGTAATCTCAAATGTGGTAGTGGCTACCTGTGTAGGCAGACCGTATACTAACTTGAGCAGATATGTGCCTGCTTGCAGTCCATCTGTCTGAATGGTCTGCATGTATGAGGCGTCTTTTTCAAAGTTACCGTTTCTTGCATAGATCAACTTGTCTGGATTTTCATAGAGTAACACAGAATACGACAATGTTGCAAAGTCATCGGAAACTTGACCGCTCACAAGTATGTCTTGATTCATGCTGTATGATTTTTGTGTAATCAACACATTGTCTGTTTCAGGTTGGGCTTCAGGCGTATTCTCCATGACTATTTTTCCTTCAAGCCATGGGTGTATCTCACAAAAATAATAATATGCGATGTAAATTGGCTTGTCAATTTTTAGGGTGACGGACTTGGACGGTTCGATGATTCCGGTCTTAAAATATTGTCCAGAGTAGTCTTGGTGCTCTGGTACTCCACTTGTGATGCTGTGTGCAACAGAGTCTTCATTGATCCAAGTTATAGAATCGCCAGGGTTTATGGGTAGGATATCTGGGTAGAATGTTTTTACTTGCGACTCTGCTGATCCTTTGAGAATTCTTACCTCGTAATTGAGGTCTTGCGCATAGGCATGTGGCATGATTGCTACTAGTGTAATTGCTATTACTGCGTACTTGAGCAAACCAACAGGATCAAAAGTCTTTGATATATTCTCAGTTTGTCTGTTCGGAACAGACAAACATGGTATCATACAGTGATAAACTGTGGCTTGAACATTCTACGATAAAACCAAAAGAGACACAATATCTCAATTTGCTCCATAAATAAGATCAGGTGTAGGTTGACAAGCAAACCATGTGTGAAATCGTTTAGCATGGCAAAGGAGACCGAAAAAAGATAGTCTATGTACTGTATTTGAGCGAGTCCAAAAATCGAGTCGGAGATGTGTGGACCATTCAAACTTTGTACCTTGAACTCATTGCTGGCAATACTGCTGGCAATGATCTCTTTGTCCGCATGGTATAGTGTGTTGCCTCGCTCAATCAAAATCATGGAGGTGCCAAAATAACAAGCAAACAGAATCACGGTGAACAAAATTATCTTGGCAGACTTGCCCCAAAGGGTCTTTGTCATCTGGTTTTTGAAGATCGTACCAAATGGGCCAAGTTTGCCTTTTTTGACCAAGGTGATTAGCACTACAGAAATCAATGTGGCAACGCCCAAGTTACCTAGCCAGTGATCCATCAAGTATTGGCCGGCAAGTAATCTCAGGGGCAAAAATACAGCGGCTGTGACTCCAAGCAGAATCAACTTTTCTTTAATATCATTTACATCCATTTTCCTCCATCTTCCAGACGTACGAGTGATCTAGAGCTTGTTTTTGAGCTCCTTGAGATACTTGACACTGATTCTGTATGCCCTGATTGCCGAGTAGATCTCAAAGAGTTCCTTGTAGGTCGGCTGCAGTCTTTTGAGGTCTTCTCTGTTTATGCCAAAATCGGTGATTGTCTGCCAGATGTTTTCTATGGAAACGCCTTCTTCATCTATTAGTATGGATGATAGATATTTCCCAATTCCCTTGCCTAGATTGATGCTCGTGGACATCATGGCGGCACTTCAATAGCTTTGATTATATCTATCACGGAAATTATTGGCATTTCTGAGTTCCAAAATGGAACAGCATTTCTTAAAGAAGAGGATCTACTTGAGATACTTGTTGAGCGAAAGTCCTTTGACTTTTTTACTGTTGATCTTTTTGTCTTCGGACTTTAACGTCTTGGAATAGTTCTTTGTGTTGTTTTTGTCGTTTATTTCGTGAAGTCCATCTTTTGTGATCGATAATTTCTCAAAGTATGCCTTTCGCGCATCCTGAAGCGAGCCGCCATTGTCGAGCACTTGCTTCATTACCTGTCTGGCCTCTTCTTGGAGTTGCTTTGTGTAGTTGAGTTGGCTTGCGATGGTGTTTTTGATACGCGGGTCAATCTTTGCCATATAATCATTGTATGCCAGCCCACCATACACACCAGGTCCTACAGGCCTTTCTTGGAGCGCCTGCTCAAGCTTAAGTCTTGCCAAGTCGCGCTTTTCTTCAATGGCAAGCTTTCTTGCCTCTATGTCGTATTGTTTTTGCAGTTTTTTGTTTTGTTCCTCGAGGAATTTCTCATAGTTTTTCAGCTTGAGTACCTCGTATGGTGTGGGTGCCGAAGTGGTCTTATTTTGGGCCAGATGCTTGTAGTAAATCTCGTCAAATGTGGAAAACTCGTTGCCTACCTTCAGAGTGACTCTGGTAAATCCTTTGAGGTTGTCTTTGGTTGCAGAAACCACCACTGAGAACACCCCAGAGGTTGTTTGCTGGTCAAACTCGTAACGGAACTTACCATTGTCATCGGTAGTGGTGGAAACCGAAACTCCGGCAAAACGGATCTTAACTTCGGCGCCTGGAACTGGCTTTGAAGCATGGTCTAAGACGATTCCAGAAATAACTGGTTTTTCGTTGAGGTGTATTTGCGACTCCTCAAACTCGGCTTTTATCATAAAGTCCCATAATGTTGCCGCAGAGGCCCACGTGGTAGTGGCAAGCAACAGTACTGCCAGCAAAGCAGAAAATACTGCTAGGCGATTCAATGACTGATTTACCTCTTTTTTTTGTTAACCTTAAAACTCAATTTGAGAATAGCTATGAATCAGTTATTTTTGAGCAGTTTTGGATCTTTCGATCAGATCCAGGCAAGCGGATCTGTGTTTTGAGCTCAGAACTATGATCGACTTTACAATTGTTAGAATTCTTTGAAAGTAGCAACAAAAAACTCGATCATCAAAAAATTGATCTAAAAATTGTCCCAAATTGAACGAAAGCTTTTAATCGGCGTGATTTTTACGGTAAAAACGTTGCAATTAAAATTATCCGCTATTATATTGAGCGTGCTGATTTTGGGCACAGTTTCATCGCAGGCATTTGCCCAAACCACTCCATTTACGACAAATATCGTCAAATCTGGAGACTTTGTCACACTTTCCGGTGAAGGTGTAGATCCAGATGATGACACCCTAGTTATCTCTTGGAGACAAACCGGCGGTGAGCAAGTCGAACTATTTCCATCTGCGAATGTTGCAGAGCCGACCTTTAAGGCCCCTACAGTAGAAAACGGCAAAGTCAAAATTCTAACTTTTGAGTTAACTGTAAAAGATCCATATGGTGGAGTTGACATTGACACAATCAAGATAACGGTTTTGCCAAGAAACCAACCCCCAACTGCTGATGCAGGCCCAGACCAAACAGTAGAAAAAGGCGACACAGTAACACTAAACGGTGATGGCTCTGACCCTGACGGCGATCCGCTGACTTTCCACTGGTCTCAGATCGATGGTCCGACAGTTACCTTAGATGATCCAAATTCTCAAAGTCCAAGTTTTGATACATCGGAGATGGAACGAAGCTCAGCCACAATTAGATTCCAGCTTACAGTAGCAGACGGTTTTGGTGGCTTGGCAAGAGACAATGTAGTAATCAAAATCACAGCTGGCAAGCCAACTATGGTTAAAGCCAATGCAGGCGATGATCAAATAGTAGATGAAGGTAAAACAGTGCAACTGGAAGGAACATGCATGGACAAGCTAGACAGAGACATCACTTATACATGGACACAGACACTAGGTCCATTCGCAGAGCTGTCGTCTAATGCAGACCCAGACCCAACATTTGTTGCACCAGAAATTCCAAACGGCCAAATGGTGCCAATGGCATTTAGATTTACTTGCACCGCAGAAGGCGGCGGAACTGCAACGGATATCGTGATTATCAAAGTCAGACCAGTTAACGATGCTCCAGTGGCTGACGCCGGACCTGACAGAAACACACAATCATTCAGATATGTCTACCTTAGTGGCTCTGGTACAGACCCAGATGGTGACAAACTCCAGTACTCTTGGAAACAAATTGGCGGAAACGACGTTGATTTGATTTATCCAAACAAAGCTGAAGCAAGATTCCTTGCACCCGAAGTACGTGGTGGCGCAACTTTAGAATTAAAATTTGAATTAACAGTGACTGATCCATACGGTGGCAAAGACACCGACACTATGACCGTCACGGTTTACTCTAACAATGTGAGGGCAACTGCTGATGCAGGAGTTGACCAAACAGTCGACGAGCAGACTTTGGTAACACTGTCTGGTGTGGGTGAAGACCCAGATAGTGAAAAACTCACATTTGAGTGGAGGCAGGTAGGTGGTGAACAAGTAACACTGTCTGCAACCGACGAGCCTGAGACTACATTTGTCGCACCTGCAGTAGAAAACGGCAAAGTAAAGGTCCTAGTCTTTGAGCTTCGAGTAGCAGATGAGAGCGGTCAGCCAGCAAAAGACCTAGTTAAAGTTACAGTACTCCCAGTTAACGGAATACCCGAAGTTAATGCCGGTGAAGATCAGACTGTAGATGGCGAGAGTACAGTCATGCTGATGGGTTCTGCATTCGATGAGGACAATGAACCATTAACTTATTTGTGGAGCCAGATATCTGGTCCGTCTGTGACTTTGTCCAGTGAGACAGATTTGGAAACCAGCTTTACTGCACCAAAAGTCTCAGTTGATACCGTACTTACCTTCCAGCTAATTGCCAACGATGGACAGGCAGACAGCGAGCCGGATACGGTAGATGTAACAGTAAAAGGCACAATCACAAAGCAGATCACTGCGTATGCAGGAAAGGACAAGACTGTTCCAGAACAGTCTACGGTGACACTAATTGGCTCAGGTAAAGACCCAATGAAGCAAAAGCTCTTCTACAACTGGAGACAGGTCTCAGGCGAACAAGTAACACTGTCTGCAACCGACTTGGCAAAGCCCTCGTTTGTGGCACCAGAGGTTGGCAACGGTGAGACAAAGGTGCTTGTCTTTGAACTCACAGTAAGTGACGGACAGGGAAGAAGTGCCAAAGACACAATCACCATAACTGTTGAGCCAGTAAATGGCGACCCAACAGCAATTGCCAAAATCAAAAGCGTCAGAGAAGCAGTATAGTCAATTAGCAACCCAATCTCAGGTATATTCATAAACCTAGAAATGTTGCGTAATTGTTAGTTTTGGATTTAGAAAAATTTAGAGACGATGTCTACACTGTGACCAACCAACTTTCATCACAGCTCCAAAAAAATGATCTTCCAAAGCTTAACTATGTGCGGCAGCGACTAATAGAACTGTACCAACAAAATCTGGTTAAGATCAATCACTCCGTCTTGGAGCTAATATGTGCTGCAAACCTTGTTGCAAAGGGGTTCACAGTAGACGTTGAAAAACAACTAACTAACTCGCTTGTATGTGATGTTTACGCAAAAAAGGACAATCAAGTATCGATAATTGAGATAGAAACGGGATTTACTCCGCCGGAGCATGCCCTGGACACCATCGATTATTATGTGTCTAGAATAGTCAGCAAGATAGCAAGATACAGCAAATATTGCAACGATTTTTCACTTGCCACACCAGTAATTGGAATCCTGCCGTTCCACCGAATATTTCTCAACCCGCCATCGCTTAGGCCTCAAAATGAAATCAAAAAGATCAAGGCATTGTGCGATCAGTTCTACCACAATCCGCCAATAGAGTATGACGATATACTTAACGCAAAACTCAACTCGATATACCTAATAAATATAGATAAAGGATTTGCAAAGCAAATTGACCCAGTATCATACTACAAGATCACGGCCTCGATTCTCGAAAAAAGCGAAATTGATCTATGAAGTCTGTTAACTCATCGGGTGCTACCAAAAAATGAGCTTACGGGTTATGTCAAGGTAATACCGCCTGCAACAAATCTGTTAAACAATTACACTCAATACCTACAACACAGTTTGCCAAGTCCATCAAACAAAAATTCACACTAAACACAGAGCAGCTAAAAATGATGTAGATTTTACCATCCTCGAAGGCTTTTAGTTGAAGCAGTGAAGGGGGAACATGGATTTTTTCCAGCCACTAATCCTCAGAGCCGATGGAAGCAAGTTTGAGGTCGAGAGGTAGTACACATTATGTTCATCGCTCGACAACCCGACAGACATTCTGATTCGGAAAATCACACCAAGGTCCACAGTAGGATTGGGGATGATTTCGTATGGGAGAACCCTGTGACACAGTCCTAAAATATGACTTGTGTATAATCAGATCTGTAAATGATCTGTGGAAGCTGTGAAAAACACAAACACTATGAATGCATTGACTGTCAAAATGATCACAAAACGGAGTTGTGCAGCTGTGACTGTCATGTAAATGCAGAAATGCACAAACACAAGTGACTAAAAATCCATCCTCCAATCGGTCTTGAGTTTTTTGTCTATGGTCTCGGCCATTACATCAAGTTCGTGTGTGCTACCAAAGCTCTGATAGGTGAGTTTTTCCAAAGTCTTGACTACGCTCTTTGCGGTGCGGTATTGGGGGATGGATGGCTCGTTTAACTCGCCATATAGCCCTATTCCATGAAGGCCGTTTGTCTTCGCATAGCCCAAAATGAGGCCATTAAAGCCAGTTATCACCGACTTGGATGGCGTTATGTCGATGTCCATATTTTGAAGATGTGCAGTTAGATCTTGCGAGGTGGTTGTGACATATGTCTTTGGGTCGTCCGTGATGACTCTATCTGTGTGAAAGCCGCCAAGTGTGTATATGAATTTGGTCCCGTACTTTTTTGCTACACTGATCACATCTTGACACAACCGGTGTAGATCTTCGTTGGTTTTTGGTTGACCGTAGCCGCCACCAAAGACTATGATATTTTTTGCGTAGCGGTACTCCCAGACCTCCTTTGGGATCTCTATGTAACCACCTTTATCTAATACGTAAGAAAGTAGAGTAGATTCTGCGGTCCTAAATGGGATCGTTTTTTTTGATTTGTTGATAAAGTCAATTACGATGTTTCCTACGTTGCCCATGTCCTGTAAGGCGGCAATAATTAGTGGTTTTTCAATTGCCGGTTCGCTTAGTTGCTTAAATTCCACAGTGTAGATTAGGCTTGTATCCGATTAAAGGTTTGGTCGCCTTTCTTCACTGGTTCATAAAATTTATCAAACTTTGGAAATTATTCATAAAAATAGTGAAGAGTTACCAAATTTAGCAAAAATCTAGTTGTAGCACAGTTTCTTTGTTTGATTTTTTTTAAACTAGTTTTGGGAAGGTGTGGCGGCTAAAAGATTCATAAACCGAAAAAACTACCTAACGGAGATCATTGACGACCATGGCTAATTTTGGTACCTTGGAGTATGTACTGGACAAGTTTTCTGGCACATGGAGCTGGAAGATTACCGGTGAGCGAGCAGTCGCGATGGTCTCCCGCATCATGCCACAGGCTTGGTATGGAGAAGGTGAGCACGAGGCCATAGTGCCAGACGATCCAAAACACATCCGACAGATAAAGTGGATAATGGACAGATATCCACTTGAGATTCTCTCAAAAAACATATGGCAAAAAAAATTACCACCTTCTGCAAAACAGGTCACAAAAAAACCAAAAAAGATAGAACGACTCAATCTGGCAAACCCTGGAAAGCAGTTCAAAGGAACTCTGTTTAATTTTCAGAGGGAAGGATTGGATTTTCTGATTAAATCGTCCGGCAATGCGTTGCTTGCAGACGAAATGGGTTTGGGTAAATGCATTAAAGGTGACTCTTTAATAGAAACTGTAGATGGGCAAATTGCTATTGGTGAGCTGTGGAAGAACTCACAAATCATAGAACAAAACGATGATGAAACTTGGGCAAAACTCTCAAAACCAATAACAATTCAAACTTTTGATGGCCAAAAAATAACTACTCAAAAAATAAACCGAATCTTCAGACAAAAAATCTCAGAGCCAATTGTCAAAGTCACACTTTGGGACGGGTCATTCATAGAATGTACAAAACGTCACCGATTTTTGACTCCAAATGGTTGGAGAATGGCAGGGGGGTTGAATGTAAATGACAAAGTGGCAGTTTCCGCAAAAACTTTTCACACTACAAATAATCTACAAGCAGACTTGGAGGAACCAATGGCATGGCAGTTACATGATGCTAACAAAGATGCTTTATTGCACAAAATTGTAAATGCGGGGGTTTTATCACCCACAGTGTATTCTTTCACATTGCACAAGTATGCGCAGCAAGCAAGTAAACAACTTGCGTATTTTGTAATTGACAAATTAGAATCTGCAAATCATTCTGAACTGCTAATTGAATCACAAAAACTAGAGTCAAGGGCAATTCGTTGGTCTAGTGTAAAAGAAATTCAAATTATGGACTACTCTGGTTATGTTTATGATCTATCGGTTCCAATTACACATAATTACATTGCAAATGGTATCGTTACACACAACACCATTCAATCTCTAGCATACCTGTCTACTGAAAAAAACGCATTTCCAGTACTCATAGTCGCGCCTTTGGTCACTCTTCAAAACTGGCAACGAGAAATTGAAAAATTCCTAAAAAGGAAAAGTAGGAACGGCCGTCTCATTGATAATCAGCCACCAACATCCACTATAATCCGTGTTGGAAAATCGGAGCCATTAGGCAAATTCGATTTTTACATCATTAATTATGAATTATTGTATAAACGATACAAAGACTTGGCAAAACTGAATCTCAAAACAATAATTTGTGACGAAGTACAACATTTACGTTCAAAAACAACTCAAAAGTACCATGCAATCAAAAAACTTGCAGCACTTGAATCAGTCAAATACCGAATAGGACTTTCAGGAACCCCAATCTATAACCGCGGCTCTGAGATCTGGCCAATTGTTGATATTTTAAGGCCTGGACTACTCGGTAACTTTAAAGAATTTTGTGAGTATTTCTGTTACATAAACGAAAAAGGGAAGGCAATAGTTTTGGAAACCAAACGGGAATCACTTCGCAACTTGCTCCAAAAACACGTGATGCTAAGGCGCAAAAAATCAGACGTATTGACCGAACTAAAAGAAAAGGTAAGATACAAAGAAATCATAGATGCAGACATTAATTACTATAATGCGGAACTAGAAAAGATCTGGAAAAAGTTGGAAGAAGAAAGAAAGGTGGCACAAACTGCATTTGATGCTTCTACTGCATATCAGAGGGCAATTCAAAGCGAAAGACAGGCAGCGGGAATTGCCAAACTACCACATGTAATTAATTTTGTCAAAAACATCATGGAAATTGAGGAGAGTGTAGTTGTGTTCTGTCACCACAAATCAATTCATTCACTTTTACATCAAAGTCTTGCAGAGTTCAAACCCGCATCGATAATTGGAGGTCAGTCAGACAAAGAAAGACAGGCAAACATAGACGCTTTCCAAAATGGCGACACGAAGCTTATGATTGCAGGTCTCAGGGCAGGTAATGTGGGAATCAACCTGACTAGAGCAAGATATGTCGTATTTGCTGAGCTTGACTGGAGTCCTGCAATACATCTACAAGCAGAGGATAGGTTGCATAGGTTAGGCCAAAAGAATACGGTCTTTGCGTACTATTTGATTGGAAATGGCACTCTGGACGAGCACGTAGCGCAAGTCTTGGTTGACAAAAGTTATGAAATTGATTCAATTATGGACAACAAGGCAGAATCATTTGAAAACAAAGAAAAGGCCAAATTGATCTTGGCCCAAATCCAAGACAAGATAAAATCGATAACACGAAACTAGTTCTGTATTTGTGGGATGGCATGCCAGCCACGCTCAACTAGCTTTTCAGATGTGGAAACTCTTACACAAACTGGAATGTTTGTTTGCGGTTTGTATATTTTTGTTAGAGGTTCATTGCAGACAACTGCTTTTGCCTCAATTCCGTTTTTGAGCAACTTCAATGGTGGATGAAACTTGAGCGTTTCTTGGTTGTACCATGTTGGGTCTTTTTTTAATTCGTCTTGTGCCTGCATTGTTACCTCGTATTGCTTGATTCTTAGAATTCGGTCGTCGTTTGGCGATGGTGTTCCTCTGCCGTCTCGATTGCTTGTCAACAGGTAAAGGTAACCATCGTTGCCCTGAGCTACGTCTCGCAGTCTCCCAAACTTGCCGGCCAGAATTTCGTCATGTGAGACTACTTTGTTTTGATTCAAGTCAAGCTCAAAGACATGCAAGTGTGTTCCACGTAAAGTTGCGACAAGGAACTTGCCATTGAGAAATGGGATCTTGTCTGAATTGTAAAAACTTGCACCGGATGGAGCCCACGCAATCTGGCCTGTGTGGAAAATTGGGCTGACAAATTTTACATCAGTTTCATCACCGACTACATGTGGCCATCCATAATTCTTGCCAGCTTCTACTACGTTTATCTCATCGTGGGCAAAACCTCTCTCACCGGAAGGTCCATGTTCTGTGATTACAAGCTTTCCTGTTTTTGGATCCCAATCCAGGCCCTGCGGATTTCTGTGGCCATATGAGTATACAGGAGAATTCGGAAACGGATTGTCGGACGGAATTGTGCCATCGGAATTAATTCGAAGTATTTTGCCGGCAAGCGAATTGATGTCCTGAGCTAGATCTGCGTTTGCAGCATCACCAGTGGTAATGTACAACTTGGAGTCTGGGCCAAAACGTATGCGACCGCCATCATGTATTGCAGCACCAGGTATCTTGTCAATGAGGATCGTCTCATCTGAGAGTTTGTTGTTGTTTTCAACAAACCTGGATACTCGATTCCAAGTTGACAGAAGCTCCGAATATGTGTAATAAAGGTAGATGTAGTGGTTTTCTTCAAAGTTTGGATCCAGTGCAATGCCGAGCAGTCCTCCTTCGACATGGCCCACATTGAGGATGGTCATGGGCTCATCTCTTAGGCCGTCTTCTATTACGCGTAGCTTACCGACTCGTTCAGTCACAAAGATACGTCCATCTGGGGCAAAGGCTATGGACCACGGCACTTCGAGTCTGTCTGCGACTGTCTCGACATAGAGATTATGCTCTGTGAATTCTTGAGCGTATGCAAATGTAATGCCGACAAATAACGGGATGACCAAATACCACACGTAAATACTATTAATTAGAAATTTTATGAACATTTGGTATGGATTTTCTACTTGAAGAAGAGATGATCGACTTGTTGACGTACTGCTTGCAAAATCCGGACGCGTCGGAAGTTGCACAAAAAAAGGCGCGAATACAAGAGATTGGAAAAGAGCTGTATCTTGACGGTGGCGTGGACGCACTTGAGAACATGTTTTTTGCACTTGAGAACAGAATAAAAGAAGAGATCGGCAAAGACCCACGACCATTTAGGTCGTTGTGGAATGGTAATACACCGGAGTGGAACTACTGAGCTAAAAAATTGTAGAAAAGGCTTATGCCTTTCCGATTCTAAATATTGCCGTTGAACATGTTGGACATGTTCCTTTTGTTGCCGGCTTTCCGTTCTTAAGAGTGACTGGTTTTATACCTGACATCTCTCGTTTTGCTCTGCATTTGACGCAATAGCCTATCATGATGTGTCTTACTAGCAAGATCTGCTATTAGCGGAAGGCTGTAAAAATTATTTAACACGAAGGTAGACTGGGGGATCGAATCTGTTGTATAGCCATAATGTCTAATTTTTGCTACAAAAAGGTCATTGCAGCTCAACGTCTTTTGTCTCTCTACTTAGCAGAGTCGGTATGATCACAATTATGGCACCAATTATGATGTTGATGCCAAGTGCTACCGGCACCATCTCTTTTATAGATGAAGACATGAGGTGTAGTGCAATCAGCGGTGACCATGAACCAAAGATGAGGCCTGCATTGTATGAAAAACCAGCTGCACTGTTTCTTGCTTGTGTTGGAAACCTCTCTGAAAAAAAGGCAGGTATTGGGCCTGATGCAGTAGAAATGATGAACGCGTATGCCACTACGACCAAGCTTACAAACAACGTTTTTTGCAAAACCATGGTAGCAAATGGAATGGAAAGAGCAACAGATGCAAAAACAAAATACAGCATCGCCTTTTTTCGCCCCATTCTTTGCGAAAGCCATCCAGTAAATGTCATGCCAAGCCAGGAGGAGGCTGTAGCATAAATCATCAATGGTGCGACCTCGGCATTTGTAAACTGACCGAACTGATGCAAATAGGTAGGAAGGATGCTAATTGAGCCATGGTACATGTAGACAAGCCCGGTCATGATTGCTGCGCACAACAAAAACTCTTTGCGGTATTCTTTTCCAAAGACAATCTTTCTGAGAGGGGATTTCTCTATGCCATCCTTTAGGCGTTTTTCAACCCAGAGTGGGGACTCGTCCATGCTGAATCGTACAAAGAGGGCAACAAAGCCGGGCACTATGCCAGTAAAAAAGAGGATCCGCCATCCAATTTCCTCAAAAGCCTGACCTGGAAACGTTGCTGTGATGATTTGGAATGCGATGGATGCCAACAAAAATCCAAAAGAGAAACCACTTTGCAAAAATCCTGAGAGAATTCCGCGTCTTTGTTTTGGTACGCTCTCCATAGTTATCACCGCACCGCTGCCCCACTCGCCGCCAGCAAAAATTCCTTGAATCAGTCTGATCAGTATTAGAAAAATGGGGGCCATCACTCCTACAGTAGCATAGGTAGGCAAAAGGCCTACAGAAAACGTAGCTGCTGAAAATCCAAAAATTGTAATAATCATTGCTTTTTTTCTACCAAACTTGTCACCATAAATGCCAAAAATCACAGAGCCGAGCGGCCTCATAATCAGAGTGACGGTGTATGATGCAAACGTGGCAATGATGCTAAATATCGGATCCTCTGAAGGAAAAAATAATTGACTGATTAAAGGAACCACAAGCAACATCAGTACAATATCGTATCCATCAAGCGACCAACCAAGAAAGGATCCTACTACGATCTTTTTTTGCGCAGCAGTTAAGCTCAACAAATTCGTAAGGCGTATCTCATATTTTAGCTATGGATTATTAGCTTACGATTATCTTGATCTCGATTGCAGGGCTTAGTGCTGATGCATCTTTGATGCTGTCCCATACATAGATCTCTGCGGTGTATGTACCTGGGATGTCAGTGGACCACGAAATTGCAGGAGATAATGTTTGCTGCGGGTTCAATGATGCAGAAAACCATGAAAGCTTACGTATGACGTGGTTGCTGTCTAGTATCTGCACAATATACACAAAATTCTGCACATTTGCCTGCTTGTTTGTGACATCTGCTGAGACCTGAACCTGCTGGTTGACGTTTATGTTCTGGGAAATAGGCTCGCCAAAGGTATTGACTAGGCGCGGGTTCTTTATTTCAGCACGCTGGGTGCCAACTTGGGCAAACGCTTCGTAAATTGGAGTTAAAATTACGAGTAAAGCAAGAAAAATTCCTACCGTTCTTAGCACGTTTGAATACAAAATTGTGTCATACTAAAGAGTTTTCATACTAAAATGGTTGAGCTATTGCCCAAATACTAAAGCTCGATTCTGTAATAATCCCAGCGTTCTGGGTCGAATTTTGTGACAAATTCGGCATTTTCATTCTTGTCTATTCTTTTTTGTATGACATCTCTGAGTGCAAAGCTGGTAAGATACTTGTAGTTCATCGAGTGTGCCTGCATTGTAAAGAGGTGTCTCATTTCACTTCCTCCTCGCAGGCCCCAGTAGCCCATCTTTAGTGCAATTGGTTCCAAAAATACCGTGTTGTGTTTTCCATAGTTTTCATCTATTATTTCAGGGCGCAAAACATAATTCTCAAGAGGTCCACCTTTGGCAAAGCCGATTATTGGTCCGTCTGAGCTGCCAACACGGAGCGTGTTGAGAATCGTCTTTGGATCAACGAGCGTCTTTTGGAAATGCTCTCTGTCTACCTGGAGTGGGGTTGGTAGCTCATGGTAGATGCTAAGTAGCGTCTTTTGGAAATCTTGATCGTATCTTATCTTCATTGATTCTATTTTTGGAACAAGTCGCAGATTTTCGTATAGGTATTCTGACTGTATTTTGATTTCTTGTTGACGTAGATTCAAAAATCCTGTGACTGCATCCATAAAGTTTTTTCTCATATCTTTTGGCAGTGCACGCAAAACAGTGTCACACATCTCTGCTTCGTCATTTAGTAGATCTTCAAAATATGCAACAGCTCGTTTTACAATGTATGACGGGTGCCAGGCCAAAGCATGCGCGTTTTTCTTTGCCATGTCCATTGCTTTTGTAAAGTCGCCTAGTGCGTAGCCGCCAACGCGGTCAATTACAGAAAGCAGCCAGCCGAGCCTTAAGTAATACTGTTGCATCTCTGGACTGTTTTTGGTGAGTGGTGATTTGGAAAAACATTCGTGAATCTGTTTTTCTGCGTTTTCTTTTAGCTTGCCTTGCCATGGATATGTTGTGCGAAGTATGAGTGCCTTGACTATCTCGTTATCTAGGCCTGCGTCTTTGAACAACTCTTTGACTGTTGCGTCGTGAGTGAGAAATCTGATGACGTTTTCCTCGTGCGGCTTGTCAACGCTTTTTTGAGGATCAAAGTCATGGAACAAGGCTGATGCAAAGAGATACTTGAAGTCTTCAACTCGAATGTCGTTGAGTATGCTCTTCCATTTGAGGACGATTAGGGATACATATGTGACTTCGAGTTCGTGTGTGATGTTGTGGTACCCATAATAGTCCTTGCCTAGGCCTTGAGTCTCGAAGATCTTTATGGTGTAGTCAAGCATCCTGGTAAAACAAGGATGTCCGAGTCCGCAGGCTGCGCAAAGATTGATTATCTCGTTTCTTAGAGTTTGCGGGTTTGCAAAGAGTTGCATTAGTACTCGATGTACGGACAGTTTTAAAACTGTATAGGCAGGCCGTGTAAATTTTACAAAATTTGCACAAGTTTTATGATAATTTCCCATCCAATTTTGGTGTAATATGATAATGAGCTTGTGTTTTTTTAATTAGTGCAAACAAGCTGTGCAAATGTACGCACACACAAACTATTCTATTCTATTGCATAATATGGTAATCATGAACCCAAAACAAAACTCAATCAAACTCACAATTCTCAAACTCCTCGAAGAAGGCACATCTGACAGAGGTAGGATCTATAAAAAACTGCAAAGCGAATTTGGGTTGTCTCAGGCTGAGGCAAGGCTTGCATGCAAGGAGGTCAAAATAGAGCTAATCACCAAGCTAAAGGTACTTCAATCTGGAATGCTGGAGCTTTGAGAAAGACTCATAGCATAATTTGAGTCAAGCTGTTATGTGCAGCTTGATAAAGACATCCTTTTTGCGCTGGCACAAAACCCGACACAAAAATACAAAATGAGAATCAAAGACGCAGAATACTCCCCAAAAGAGATTCAACTGAGCTATGTAGAAACTCCAGTGAGCAGACCGACTACGAGAGGTGGGGTATATTTTTCCGACAAGATGGGCTTTAAAATACGTGCAAAGTTGACAGATGTAGGTCTTGCAGGCTCTCTCTCAAAACTAATGCTTGGACCAAATACCGACTTTGAGCAAATACAGGTTCTACCAGTGGATGGAACTATCAAAATATTTGCAAATCTTGTAAGCTATGTGCAAAAATTAGATGGCCTTGAGCTCAACTTGATGGTTGTCGGCACAGAACTAGCCAATTGACGCCTTAAAGTACTTGTCGTAAGTTTTTCTTTTTTCTTCATCTGATAGTATCTCGTAGGCTTTTGTTATCTCAGCAAATATCTCGGATGTTTTTTGGTCTTTTGTTTTGTCTGGGTGGTATTCTTTTGCAAGCTGCCTGAATCTTGCCTTGATCTCTTCCTGTGTTGCATTGTTTGAGATGCCAAGTGTAGCATAATAGTTTGGCAGTCTAGACTCTTGCAGCATCTTGCGGAACTCCTGGGCCTCCTTTGAGTGCTTTTTTTCACCAAAAAAGTCTTCGGCGTCCGCATTCCACTCGGAGTGATATTTTTCGTAATCGCGATTCTGCTTTGATGCAAATTCTTTTTTTTCATACTCTGTCTTTCTTCTGAGTATGATGTCTCTTGCCAGGTACAAAAACAGTGCAATAACTGCAGCTGCAATTATGATCATTGCCAGCCGTACATCATTTGGG
This sequence comes from Nitrososphaera sp., assembly GCA_039938575.1. Classification (GTDB taxonomy): domain Archaea; phylum Thermoproteota; class Nitrososphaeria; order Nitrososphaerales; family Nitrosopumilaceae; genus Nitrosotenuis. Next base: position 17,028 of record JBDUUJ010000081.1, read on the forward strand.
TTGTAGTATTCTGAGATCTCTTCTGAGCCACGCTGTGCTTCGGTGATGATTGCAGGTTGCTGGGCATATATTCCAAATACACAAATTGAGAATACGAAAATAAGTACAAGTGCAGCTATTGACATGGTATTATGTCGATTCTAAAATTTTATTAAGATTCGCATGTGTTAGACCAGCCTAAAGTCTTCTTTGACTGTGTTGAGTACTATGTTTGTCACGGTTTTGTCTACGTTTTGCTTTGAAGAAAGGTTCTTTACAAACTTGCTTAGCTCGTCCCGGTTTTTGAATTTTGCAACAAGCACGGTGTCTGACTCGCCTGTTACGTCGTATACTGCACAGACATTCTCAAGACTGGCAATCTCATTTTCTATTTCTACCATCTTGCCTTTTTTTGTATAAATTTCAATTATTGCAGTCAGGTCGTAGCCTATCTTTTCGTGGTCGATTATTGCTGTGTATCCTTTGATAATTTTTTCCTGCTCCATTTTTTTTATTCTGGTTAGTATGGTGACAGTAGACATACCAAGCTTTAGTGCTAGTTGCCTTGATGAGAGTCTTGCATCGACTAGGAGATTTTTTAGAATTTTTACATCCGTTTTATCTAGGATCATTGAATATTAAGTAAGCTTTACAAATATTAAAGGTTATCAGAATTTTTTAAATGGATTTTTAACTTCTCTTCATAACATCATAAATCCATCCATGCTTATAATGAATCATAGAATGATTGAAAAGAATTTCGACTTTAACCGACTGTATGACAAGGTCTTGAAGTATTATTTAAAGAAAAAACACTACACAAAAGAGCAGGCAAACTTTATTGCGCAAAGGGTGGTGCAAAAGGAAAAAGATACGCGTACCTGTAAAAATACAAAATGTGGACACATGCTGCATGATCACCTAAGGAACTACGAGTCGTGCCTTGTAGATAACTGTGGTTGTGAGAGATTCCTGAGTGCCATCTAGTCCTGGATCTTTTGCACAAATGCGTTCAGAGAGAAGGGTTTTTGAAGATACTCAACTTTGTCTTCAAGGGATTTAGTGCCCTCACTACCACTTAAGGCGTAAGCAGACGCAAAGACAATCTTCTGGGTGGGTTTTGCACTTAGGATCTCAGTTGCCACCTCGGAGCCGCTCTTTTTTGGCATGGATTGGTCCAAGACCACTACGTCGAAGGGGTTTTTGTCTAGAGCCTCAAACTCGCTTTTTTTGAGGGATTCTTGGTATCTTTTTAGGCATTCTGCACCGTCCCTTGTTATGACTACATCGTGGCCGTATTTTCGTAAAATCTTCTCATACTGGCTTGCGGTAAACTGGTTGTCTTCTGCAATGAGTATCTTCAATCTTGCATGTGTTTTTGGCTTTGGGCGGTTTTAACACTAGTTTGTCCTTTTTAAACACACAGAAAAATCAGAAAACGACAATAACTTTGGTGTCGTATTGGTTATGATGGGAGAAACAGATGAGCTCATCAAAAAAGGCAAGGCGCTTTTGGTACAAGGCATCTTCGAGGAAGCACTTTCTAATTTTGAGCAAGCGTTGCTACTTGATCAAAAGAATGCACAGATCTGGAATCTAAAGGGTGCGACACTGCGCAGTATGGGTAGATATGATGAGGCAATAGAGTGTTTTAACAAGGCACTGGAGCTTGACCCTGCAGACAAATATGCCTCTTGATCTACATTGTCTGTGTCAACAAAAGACTAATTATTGAAACAATCCAACATTCTTCTAAAGAAAAAATGAATGATGTTGAAAAGATCTTGAGCAAAGCATCAGAGATGTGTGAGGACGGCAAGTTCAAAGACGCTGTGATTTTATACAACAAAGCACTAAAGGCAAAACCAGACAACGTCTATGCACTAATTGACAAGGGCGTCGCACTACAAAACATGGGGCGACTCAAGCAGGCATTAGGATGTTTTCAAAAGGCATTAGATATAGAACCAAAAAATCTGACTGCGTTAATCAACAAGGGCTCAGTATTGCACAGTCTTGGGAATTTTGAGGAGGCAATAGAATGCTACGATGCAGTGCTTGCAATAGACAAAAGATCGACGATGGCCCTTGCGTACAAGGGGCTCTCTCTTGGAGAGCTCGGTTTTGTAAAGGAGGCCCTATCTTATTTCAAGAAGGCACTTAGAATAGACAAAGATTATGATCTGGCGCAAATTAGCAAGGATGTCGCAAAAAGATTGCTCAAAGAACAAAAACTCTAATGCGTTCTAAAAAATAGTTACATCACCTGGTGCCGGTTCACGTTTTTGGTTTTTGTGAAAGTTGATGTAGTCACCATGAACTGTTTCTTGATGCTCCCTTAGCTTTTCGATGGTCTCAAAGACATTATTGCACAAGTAACACTTTGGTTTGTACTCGTCGACGAGGGGCAACACCATGCTCTTAAATACACTCATCGGGTATTTTTTGATTTAGTCGTCAGAGTTGCCACAATCTTAAAAATACCTTCAAGTGGCACCAGAGTATGCAAAAACTAGGTATACTGGCTTCACTGGTTTTAATTGGCGCGGCATTGGTTGGGCCGATGGGGTTTGTCGTTGCACAAGAAGCGACGCAGACTGCAACAAATGCGACCTCGACTGATGCAACAAATGCGACTAAAACCACACCAACTCAAACTGTACAAAAACCTCAAAAAGAACTTACAATGGAAGAGAAAATAAAAAAAGAGCTCGCAGAACGAAAAGCAAAGCTTGAAGCCAAACTAGATGAACAGGTAAAAAAGATCAAAGAAAGATCACTCAAAAAAGCGCAAACATGGGATAATCTAAACGAAGAAAGGCTCAAAAAATTAGAGGCGGAAGGAAAAAGACAAACAACAGTCAAAGAACAAAAAGCAAAACTGCAAGAACAAATGTCGAAGAAAAAATCAAAATTTGAAGAACAAATGAATAAAAAAATTGGCACACTCGAAGAAAGGACTAGTGCGGCAAAAGCAAAGTTTGACAAAATGATGGCAGACAAACTTGCAAAATTCAATGCCAAAGTAAAACTCAAGTCTAAAACTGTAGCACCAATTGAGCCGGCACCTCCGCAAACCAAAGAGCCTGCACAAAACACCGGTTCAAATTCAACACGGTCAAATTCCCAGTAGGCACGCCTTTTTATTCACTTAGTGTTTTTATATTGCAATTCCAAACTAGCGATGTTGGATACAAAAGCAATTCTTCTTGCTGTGATGCTTGTGGCGTCCGTAACATGGATTCCATATTTGCATGTGTATGCGCAAACTTCGTCAAAGGAAAAGGCATCGGATAAGATACGACAGTTTGAGGCTCAACAAGAAGAAAAACTAAAGAAACTGCAAGAAAAAAAACTTGAGCAGCTGGCAGAAATTGAAGCAAAGAAAAAAGAAGTTCTTGAAAAGAAAAAGGCACAACAAGCTGAATTGGAAGCAAAAAGAAAACAACTTGAACAAGAAAAAGAGGCAAAACGACAAGAGGTTCTCCAAAAAAGGCAGGACAAAATAGCCGAATTTACTGATATAAAAGAAAAGGCAAAGCAACAGGCCGAAGAGTTCCAACAAAAAAGAATGCAGCAATTAGAAGAGAAAAAACAACAAAGCACCAAAGAAGAAATTGAAAAAAGAAAACAGGAACTTGAAATGCAAACCAAGATGACAAAAGAAAAATTCTTGGCACAGCAAAAACAGGCACAAAAAGAATTAGAAGAAAAGCGTAGGGAGGCCTTAAAACTACTCAAAGAAAAAAGACTTGAAATAGAGCAAGAAGCAGAAAAAAAGGCGCAACAAACTTGGGAAAAACAACAAGAACTGGCAAAAAAGACACAAGAAGCCAAATCGGCAAAAAAATCTACGACGAATAAGACTGTGAAATGAACCACCTGTCTTAAATGAGGCAGACAAGAATACGTCGAATTATTTTTATATTGAGTCCATGGTTTGCCAATATGCAAAAACTAGGAATACTAGCTTCAGTACTTCTTTTGGCCTCAGTGATTCTAGGTCCGATTGGATTATCATACGCACAGACAGTTGATACCAACAAGGCCGCAAAGATGAGTCATGAAGAAAAAAGAGCAATGATGGACAAACAAAAAGAAGAACGATTGGAGGCACAAAAACAAAAAGCTGCAGAAATCAAGGCAAAGATGAATGCCAAAAAAGAGGCCGCAGAAAAAGAGATAGAGGCGGCTATGGCAGCTCGCAAAGCGGCAATGAAAGAAAACCTGCCACGAACTGAAGACATCATTGCAAAACTCAAGGAAGCCGCAAAAGAAGCAATAGATGCAAAAAAATCATCTGGTGGTCCAAGTGAGGTTCAAAAGGCACTAGAAAAAGAACGCGAGGCACTAAAGAAACGAATCGAGGAACACAAGAAAACGATTCCAAAATTACCTGAAAAAGACATCAAGTACGCCAAAGAAGATCAAAAAGGACGAGAAAAGAAGCTCAAAAGCTATGATGCCGTAGACCAATACTCAAAAGAAATTGGACTAAAAAAAGAGTACAAGAAGGCTGAAGAGATCAAAAAACAAAAACAAGCAGAAATGCACCACAAGAACCGACAGTAGGCACAACTAAAATCAGTCTACACGGTTCAGTTTCTTTTATATTTACAGGTACTTCGAGGAAGGTTAGTTGCTCAGAGAATTAGTTAATGAGTCAAAGTCAATAGAAAAGGCCTTGGCAGGAGAAGAGCTTTCATTTAATGAAGGCCTCGAACTTTTAAAAGACGACAACAACTTTGTATTAGGTGCTACTGCAGATTTAGTTCGAAAAAGGCTTGTCGGTGACAAAGTCACGTTTGCGGCATCATACTACATGAATTACACTAACGTCTGCGCTGCAAGCTGCCAGATGTGCGCATTTTACAGAAAAGGTGATGAAGCAGACGCATACACTCTGAGTCCTGAGCAAATCGAGCAGAGAGTGGCTGCTGCAAAACAGCTTGGAGCAACCGAGGTCCACATTGTGGGTGGATTCCACCCAAAGCTACCGCTGGACTATTACGAAAACATGATGAGAATAATCAAAAAGAACCACCCTGAGCTTACAATCAAGGCATTTACTGCAGCCGAGATATTTTATTTGTCAAAGCTGACAAAAAATTCCGTTAAAGAGCTGTTGTTGAGGCTAAAGCAGGCAGGCCTTGACTCTATGCCTGGTGGAGGCGCAGAACTGTTCCATCCGGAGATAAGAAACCTTATTGTGCGAGGCAAATGTTCTGGACAGGAATGGCTTGACACTATAGAGCAGGCCCACAAGTTGGGTATTAGGAGCAATGCCACGATGTTGTACGGCCACATTGAAAAACCTGAACACATAATCGACCACCTCGTCAAAATACGCCAACTACAAAAGAGAACAGGCGGCTTTATCACATTCATACCGCTCAAGTTCAGCTTGGACAATACCGAGCTTGAACAAAAAGGGCTTGTAAAACACGAGTCTTCTGCAATTTATGATCTAAAGATTATTGCAATATCTAGGCTGATGCTTGCAGGCGCTCTCAACAACATCTCGGTGTACTGGGTCGCATTTGGCAAAAAGCTTGCACAGGTTGCACTCTCAAATGGAGGGAACGACTTGGTGGGAACTGCGTTTTCTGAAGAGATTTACAGAGCTGCAGGCAAGCCGACCAATTCATCTGTAATGGAGCTTGCCGCCATGGTAAAAGAGATTGGGAGGCAGCCGGTTCAACGTGACACATTCTTTGGGACTCTAAGAACCTTTTAAGTGTCTGTTTAGGGAATCAAGTTTTTGTTGCATGGTCTGAGCCTTGTCGGTTCTTGAATCTATTTTGAGTACTGCTTCGACGCGTTTTACGCCGAGTCTGTGTACTGTCTCAATTACCGACTTTGTCGCTTCAAAGATCTTTGAGATCTCATCTGACTCTAGAATGGTACCCATTGGCGTTATCTGGTATTTGATATTTTTTGCATCATGGAGCGACTCAATTGCCTTTGCGATGTAAAAACTCAGGCTTGTCGAGTCGGTGCCGATTGGGTAGATGCTTATTTCTGCATGAATCAACATATTGTTGAGGTGCATTTTAAATAAAGTCTTTATGCAGGTGGCTTTTTTTCGATTGCCTTTGCTCCACCTTTTTTTCTTCGTGCACCAAAACTTATGAGCACAAGCAAAAATCCGACGCCTGTCAGCATTGCAGCAAGGTTGGAATAGTCACGGTTTTCTCTTTGTTTTAGCTCAAGCTCTAATGCTTGATCTTGTGTCATGTCGGCAGTACCAAGGGGAACTGTGGAGTTAAAGTAAATTAAAAACGAGATCCCTACTGCAACCATGGCAATTCCACCGCCTAGGATTTTTTTGTCTACTAGGATCATGTTCTTGTTAACAGCGTCGTGATTTTTATATGAATCTATGAGCACAAACATTTGTAAAGAATCAAAATTAGTTTGCATTGATTTTGATACATTTGTTCATTTTTTAAATGACAATTAAACACATTTGAGAATTACATCAGATCAACTTTATTTTTTAAAATGACGACAGTATCTAGAAGCTAACACACGTACTTGTGGTATCAAAGGTGGTAGATGCCACAAGAAATGCTGTGACCTGTTCCTTAGCAGACTGTGTTAGCTTCGTCCTATCTCATTAATCTTTAATTCGAATTTTGGTACAAGTTCTTTTTTTATTGCAAGATCAAAAAGATGTCTGATTGATTCTTCACCGGTTTTTCCCATATCGACTGTGATGTCATTTACATACATTTTGACGAATCTTTCTATTAGGTCTGCAGGTTTGCCCCTCGAGTATGTCATGGCGTACTCTAGTGCGTCTTTTTGGTGTTCAAGGCCGTATCTGATCGAGTCCTGGAGATACCTGTCGAATTTTTGTATCGTGATTTTGTCGAATTTGTTGCTCATCACGTTTGTGCCAAGAGGCACCGGCAGGCCGTTTGTGGAGTCGTGCCACCATTTCCCAACATCTAGAATCTGGACAAGCCCTTCTTGTTTGTATGACAGCTGGGTCTCGTGGATCACGAGTCCTGCATCAACTCTGCCTGAATTTACTGCCTCTGGGATGTCACTGAATTTCATCTCTATGTGGTTGAATTTGCCAATCATCAGCTGTAACAACAAAAATGCCGAAGTCATTTTGCCTGGAATCGCGATCTTGCAGCTTGCAATCTCTTCTTTTGGGATTATATCTTTGGCAATTACTATTGGACCGTATCCTATTCCAAAGCTTCCACCGCTCCGAAGTATGGTATAATTTGGAAGGTATGCACAGGCATGAACGGATACTGCGGTAACATCGAGCTCTTCATTTAGCGCTCTTTTGTTTAGCTCTTCAATGTCAGCAATTACATGCTCTACTGTAAAATCAGGGGAGGCTACCTTTCCGGTAAGCATACCATAAAACATGAATGCGTCGTCAGAGTCGGGGGTATGACCTACGGAAATTTTCATGATTTGGGATTTTTTGTTTGAGTATAATAATGGAGCTACCAGTCCATTTTCGTGATCTGTCTTATGATGTCTTTTTCGGTTACAAATCCTACTATATCTTGGTTCTTTGTCACTGCGACTCCGTGAATTCTGTGCTCAATTAGGATCTTTGCAACTTTGAGCAAGTTTGCCTGCATGGACACTGTGATAATTCTTTTTGTCATTATTTGACTTACATTGCAGCTTCTGCCAAAACCTGTAGAAAATACGTCATTGTTGTATCTGTTAGAGTGGTATAGCGTGCTGTTTAGGAAGCTCTTGTAAGTTAGGATGCCAAGAGGACTACTTTTTTCGTTCTTGACTAGCATGCGTGATATCTGGTTGTTGAGCATTCTAAACAAGGCGTCGTAAAGTGAAGTCGTGTTGTAAACAAAAAAACTTCCAACCGTCATGATGTCTGCAAGCTTGGCTGTGTCCTTTGCATGCGAATAAAAATACTTGACCAGATCGTGTTTTGTTATAACTCCTTTTACTTGGCCGCCTGCTTTGATGCCAAGTGTGTTTATTTTCTTTGCAAGCATGAGACTGGCACAGTTTGATATTGGTGCAAACTGGTCGACTGTTTGCAGTTGCTGCATTTTTTGACCGCATTGGATGTCTTTGATGTTTCGGCTTTCTTCAAGGAGTATCTTAGCAATGTCTTTTTGCGAGAGTATGCCATAATCCGTATTGTTTCTTACTAGTATGCCTGAGATGTTGTGCTCAATTATTTTTTCTATTGCATCGTAGATTGTCGCATTTTGGTTAATGGATATTGGAAGCTGCAACAGGTCTTCGGCTGTTACAAGAAACGAGTCGGATCTTCGTTGCTGCTTTAGCAATGTGATTTTTGGCGTCGATTCTGTGATATGGTGTAGGATGATCGTTTTGCGCAAACAATTTTTTGAATTTTGAACATTAAGAACTTAAAAGTGTGTGGAGTCCAAGTTTACACAATGAATACAATTGAGGCATTCAAAGCTGACATATTTTTACAGCCAAAGTTTCTACAAGAGTTCAGGGGCGCAGCACAGCTTCCAGAAAAGACAATTGAGCGATGTGTGTTTTGTGGTACCGGTGACTCGTTTGCTGCAGCAATGCTTGCGGAGGCGCACTCAGAGTATAAAGCACGATCTGTTGACCCACTGGATGCAATAAAAAACAAAATGACACTCAAAGGAAAAAAGGCCTACTTTGTCTCAATATCGGGAAATACAATATCAAACATCAAGGCAGCGCATCTGGCAAAAAACACTACGGCTATTACAAAAAACAAGTTCAGCAAGCTGGCACAAGTCTGCGATGATGTGATTGTTTTGCAATATGATGACTCGGGGGTTTTGACGGCTGGAAGCATCGGGTTTTTATCAAGCGCACTGACGTGCATCTCACTTGTTAAAAAATTCAAGATAAAGGCACCACAAAAGCTATTCAGGCTTGCACAAGTGGCAGCAAAAAAGATTACGCCAAAAAACCGGGTCTTCATTCTTGGCAACCAGTACACCTACCCAATAGCAATGTATGGTGCTGCAAAGATGTATGAGGTTCTCGGAAGTGACGCCCATTATGAGAGAATTGAGCAATTTTCACACATGGGTCTGTTTTGCGCAAGACGGGGAGACACGGTAATCATTCTTGAACAAAAAAACAAGCACGCAACAAGACTTGCAAGACATCTTGCAAAATTGGGGCTGGCTGTGTATCATCCAAACATCTCTGCAAACAAGATAGGACAGGCAATCTTTTACACCTTTGTGGTGCAGCTGGTGACACTAAATGCCGCAGCAAAGATGCATTTGTCTGATTGTCATTTTGTGACAAGTAAGAAGATCCGTAATGCAAGCTCGGCAATGATTTACTGAAATTTTTTCAAAATTTAGATCGGTTTTGCAGAAGATTTAATACCTGTTTGTCAAGGATTCCATTCAAATATGAAGTTCAAGGCAACTGAGCAGATCTTAAAAATAATCAAAGACAAAGACCGTATTAGGAATTTTGGAGTAATTGCTCACGTTGATCACGGCAAAACAACAATGAGTGACAACCTGCTGGGATATGCAGGCATAATCTCGCCTCAGGCAGCTGGAAGGGCGCTTGCCTTGGACTCGATGAAGCTAGAACAAGACAGACAGATGACAATTGTGCAGGCAAACGTGACTTTGCTTTTTGAAAAAGCCGGCAAAGAATATGTCATAAACATGATTGACACACCAGGACACATTGACTTTACTGGGCGTGTGACAAGGAGTCTGAGAGCAATTGACGGTGCGGTGGTTGTATCGGACTCTGTGGAAGGGATCATGACTCAGACCGAAACTGTGACAAGACAGGCGCTTGAAGAAAGAGTGCGGCCGGTCTTGTACATCAACAAAATAGACAGACTCATCAAGGAGCTGAGGTTGACTCCAGAAAAGATGCAGGAGTGGCTTGCAAACATCATAACTACTTTTAATGGATTAATTGACACTTATGCAGAACCAGAGTACCGAGACAAGTGGAAGGTCTCGATTCAGGACGGAAGTGTTTCGTTTGGCTCTGCAAAGGACAGATGGGGCTTTAACATTGACGTGATGAAGGAAAAGGGAATCTCGTTTAAGGATATTTATGCTGCATACCAGGATGGTGGCAACGTAGACGAGCTTGCAAAAAAGGCGCCTCTTGCAGAGGCTGTGCTTGGAATGGTCGTAAAGCACCACCCACCACCACACGTTGCACAAAAGTATAGGATTCCAAAAATCTGGAAAGGTGATCTTAACTCGGATATTGGTAAGGCGATTCTAAATTGCGATGATAATGGGCCTGCTGTGATGATGATAGTGAATATGGCAATGGACCCAGCAGCCGGCCCAGTGGCAATAGGAAGACTGTTTTCTGGAACACTTAGGGACGGCCAACAAGTCTATCTGATTGATACCAAACGGGAAGGCAAGATCCAATCTGTGAACTTTTTTATGGGCAACCAAAGAGAGATGGTAGGCGAGCTTGGTGCAGGGAACATACCTGCTTTATTGGGGTTAAATGAGGCAAGGGCAGGTCAGACGCTGTCTTCGGTAAAGGACGTGGCACTCTTTGAAGGGATCCAGTATGTGTCAGAACCAGTGGTTCAGATAGCAGTTGAGCCAAAACATCCAAAGGATCTGCCAAAGCTAGTTGAGGCTTTGCGCAGGCTGACAATCGAGGATCCAAACTTGGTGGTAAAGATTAACGAGGAAAGTGGAGAGACTGTAATTGCGGGAATGGGTGTGTTGCACCTTGAGATTGCGACATCACTTATTGCTGATGCAGGAGTACAGATTGTTACTTCGCCACCGCTGATCAACTACAGAGAAACAATACAGGGAAGCTCTGATGTGGTGATGTCAAAATCTCCAAACAGACACAACAAGATCTTTATGAAGGTAGAGCCGCTTGAGCCGGAGATAGCCGACATGATCCGCTCAGGTCAGCTGTCGGAAATGAAGGACAAAAAAGAGATGGCAGCCATTCTGCGTTCAAAAGGGTGGGACTCTGATATTGCAAAGAACGTCATGAGGTTTGATCCGCGCGGAAATGTATTGATTAACGGCACAAAAGGTGTGCAGTTCATCCAGGAATCCACAGATTCGATTTTGTCAGGATTTGAAGAGGTAATGAAGGAAGGACCGCTAGCAAAAGAACAGGTTCGAAATTGTAAATTCACATTTACTCACTTTGTACCACATGAGGACCCGGCCCACAGAGGTCTTTCACAGCTGAGCCCTGCAGCAAGACGCGCATGTATGGGGGCAATGCTTAAGGCACAGCCAATCTTGCTTGAACCGATGCTTGGAATCGAGGTTCGAGTTCCACAAGAAATGATTGGCAATGTGGCTACCGTGCTTTCGGGCAAAAGAGGCAAAGTTTTGGACATGCAGCAAAAGGGTGTGACTAGCATCGTGACAGGCGAGATCCCAGCATCTGAGACATTTGATCTGTCGGAGGCAATGAGGGGCCAGACTGCAGGAAAGGCAATGTGGAACACACACTTTAAGGCCTGGACTCCGATGCCCAAGTCAATTCAGGCAACACTTATTGCCGAAATTAGAAAGAGAAAGGGGCTTGCACCGGAACCGCCGTCAGCAGACGAGTTTATTGATAAAGAGTAAAAATAGTCTGCCCCCCTTTCATGCGTAGTTTTGTGCTGTATTTCGACATGCACTAGAACATGTTGCACGGTATGATTTGTTGGAGAGATCAGATTACAACATGAATTATAATTTCTAACTGAAATTATTTTCCAAAATGTGAAAATTATGTTCCACAAAAATGAGCATACAACGTCCATAAATGGTCATTAATTTTCCATTAATGCTTGCAATTTTACCATTAATGCTTGTCAAACACCACAAAAATGAGCATAGTAGGGACAGACCTTTTTAGTTGTGAGCGTGAAAATGGTTCAAGGTATGAGCGTGAAATTCACATATGCTCCATAAATGGAACTTTGGTATTGTTCTTCGTTACGATAAATTTCATTTGAGCTATGACTGCCGCATATGATGAAAGTCTTTCGACATGTTAAGATGCATTCCAATCGAGCCCTCTTAAGTTAATCTGATTTCATGGTCGTCTACCCCCATTTTTGAAGTAGCCCAACTTACAACAGAATTACAAAGTTCCTGTATCCTTTCTGCTGTCTCCTTGGTTCTAAGATACTGGATTGCGATAAAACCGGCTAGATCTAATCTGTTTTTGTGCGATATTCTTGTGACATCTTGTGTTTTTACAAGTTCAGATGTTGCTGTGCTAAACTTTCCTTCAAGTTGACTTGACGCTGTTTCCAGAGGATACTCACCGTTAATTGAGTGTCCGTAGAAGTCTGGTTCAAAGGCTATGTTTTTTGGCGGTGTTGGACAAATATTGTCATTTGTTTTATCTAGACAGAAAACTATTTCACCAAAATTTTTGAAGTAAAACTGCGGTACATAATGTTGTTTCATTCTCTCAAGTTCCTCTCAACGTATTCCATTATCTCCCCTTTGAATCTAGGATTCAGTGATGCAGTAGTATTTCCTTTATGTAAAATCAGAAAACCCTCGTTTGCGAGTTCCTTTACTTTTTTCTTAACATTTTTTCCATTGTTCTTCACTACCTGACCCAGCCAGTTCGCCATGGTATCGATAGGAAAATAGTGCTCTCCCCACCGTCCCTTCCTCATGATGAAGTTGAGGATTAGTGCCTTTAGTTCTGCATCATCATAATCTCTTCGCATAAGTACACTTACCATACCTTTAGAAGTCTATGTTTAAATACTTTCAAAAAGGTAGTAGAAGTATGGGCAGTGGTAGTAGAGGGGAGGGTGGTATGGAGTACCAGTCGCTGATTGCAAAGGTTTTGGGCTACTCGCCGAAGTTGAAGATCCTTGACTATCTTCTAGATTTTCCCACAAACGACTTCACGAAGAAGGAGATCATAGACGCCCTCGGGATGAGCAAGCAGACCTTCTACAAGTACTTCGACGACCTGGAGGAAGTTGGAATCGTCAAGGTCAACAGGACGATAGGCAAGGCAAAGCTCTACATCGTCAACCGCGGCAATCCTGTTGTCAAGGATCTGGTAAATCTGGAAAGGAAGATGTCTATGCAGATAGCTGATGCAGAAGAAGCGAAACTGAAGAAACCAATGCCTGCAAAATAGTTTTTAAAAACCGTAA
>JBDUUJ010000082.1:0-9544 GCA_039938575.1 Nitrososphaera sp.
GGAACCGCCCAGGTACTTCAAGGCATAGTCATAGAAGCTTTCTCCCCGCAACCTGCATGTCTCTTTTATTGTCATCAGCACCGCATGCGCCTTTGCCCCGTCCAGTGATTTGTTCCCGTACGTGACCTTCCTTACAACCACACTAAGGCAGATGGCCCTTTCAGCCGCATTGTTGTTCCAGTCACACTCCTTTTCAAGGAAGGTAAGTAGCATGCCCTTCTCCCTCTTTAGCCGCTTGACGAGCCAGAGCATGGAGGTACACTCTAAAATTGTATAAGGACATCGAGAAATGACATCATGGTAGAAAAAGAAGAAAAAATAAAGATACCCCAGCAGCTTCAGCGATACCATCAGGAGCATCAGCCTGAGCCCGAACACTTCCTTTGGTAGTACACAAGGTACCTGAGGCGACACCAGCTTATTGCAGGTTGAGCAGTACCGCATGTTGATGGGGCATTTTGTAACCACGGCCTTGCAGGTACTATATCTGTGACGACGCGTGTGTAGGGACTTGGTCTTTCCGACAGGATATCTTTGCTGCATACGCTGCAGCATGTCTGGTCTACTGTGACTCGCGTGTCTACGCGCTCCGGCCTTTTCCTGCTCTTACCGAATGACCTTTCTTCCTTATCTTTTCCAGAAAGTGCCGAATCGTAACTCAACATTGTGATAAACGATAACTAAAAACCACACACTGTACACAAAAAATTTTAGGCATAGTCTTGATTTGGCGTTAGATGTTTATGCGTATTTTTTAAAAAATATTTCTGGATTAACTGGAATAGTGTCTGCCATGTCCGTATTCTAGATTTACACTCAGCGAGCAGGCGTCAAAAACCTGGTTCCTGCATGAATTGTTGCCAGAAGAGAAGAAACGTGAGTTGTTGAAAAGGCAAATTTGATGAATTTTTGATGTTGTGTTTTATTAATAGTGAATAAATTAAAAAATTAGTTTGGAAGTAAGTTAATCTTGGGTTCAAGGTCGTGCATGCTTATGCGAGCCCCAGATATTCTACTCTTATAGACTTTGAATTTGCGTCCCTTATCAGAAATCATCCTTCTTTCAATATGGATAAGTGTTAGATTTTCAAGATCTGCTAATTTTTTGTAGACCGTGCTCAAAGGTAATTTGGTCTCATATGAAATCTCTTCGGCAATTTTTCCTTCTTTAATTATTGAGAACAATATGATTCTCGACTGTGCATCGGCTAATGCCTCAACAATTTTCTGATTGATATCATATCGATATAATTGTGAATAAAACATCTTTGTAGAGTATCTATGAGTTGTTTTGGAAAGGCCTTTTGTGTCTAAGATAACACTCATGATGCAATTACCTCGAGATCCTTCTGAGTTTTACTTCCGTCCATATTTTCTACAATTATGCTGACTACTAGCCTGTCTCCTTTCTTTACTGTGTCGTGTGGGAAAAGTAATGCTCCCGTACTGTCTGTAATGGGTTTTGTTAATACGAATGAAGCAGGTGAAAGGGTCATTCCCGGCTCAATTGGATTATCAAGTTTGCCTCCTACAAAGGGAGAGAATCCACCGATACAGCCGTTAGAATCAGCCCAATTGTAATTTTCTCCTCCAATCAAGCCAGTCGCAGTATCACACAACGAAGATGGATTAATTGTCATAAACCCTTGTACTGGATTTGTGGTGCTGTAAGAAATCAGATTGCCAATGCCAATAACGCCAGATGTGTTATCTGAGGGTAAAAGATCTGCCACTTTGCTTGGAACTACTGGATCCGGAGAAAAGGAACCATCACTTACTGACCAACCCAATGGTCTGTAAAATATGACTTGTGGGATTTGGCCTTTGTAGGCATTTATTGCAACAGACTTCCATGATTTAGTACCAGAGTTTTTCACAGTCATGGAAAAACTACCGTGATTGTCAGCAGCTACCAAGTTTACATCTAAGACAGTAATGTTGCTAGATTCTGTTGCTGTGGATGATGCTTGTGTAAAAGTCGAATATGCTAATGCGCTTGCTACAACTGTTACTGCAAGAAGCAACACAGTTGCAAGAATTGGACTCACTGCTTTTCTTTTTGTCATGCAAACATTCAACAATCGCTAAAATGCTATGGTGTATATAACATATTGGATAGTTTATCCAACATGAAATGCTTATTGGATGGTTTATCCAATAAGCACAATAATTTAATAGTGATAAAATAAATCAATTCCCAAGTTGAAACATGGCATCAAGATCACAATAATTGTGTTTGTAATTGTTTTAACATCAATGTCTGCACTATTTGTAAAAATAGAGCAAAAAGATCCACACATTAGAAAACATTTACCAGTGATTCAGATTGAAAAAGCAAAAAATTTCGATGTTATTGTTGAAGATGATGTAACTTTTCTAATCGATGGAGCAAACAGAAAACTTGTACTTGATGCTGATGAAGTAATTGCCAAAGATCACATAACAGTTCCTGCCAATAGAATAGTTGTTTTTTCTTCCACACATGCAGCGCTTATGGATAGACTTGAAATTACAGACAAGATTGTTGGTGTTGCATGGGGCAATACCTACGAATGGTTCATTCCAAGCATCAAAAAAGGCCTAGATGATGGAACTATACAAGATATCGGAATAAGCAATAATCCCGATTATGAAAAAATTGTAGCGTTAAACCCCGATCTTGTCATTTTAAATGGTGGGACTGGATTATGGGAAAAACATGCAAAAAAACTGGATGAGCTTGGAATACCTTACGTTGTAAATTCAGAATGGTTAGAAGACGATCCCTTGGGACGCTTCGAATGGATAAAATTTTTTGCCATCCTCACAAATACTGAAGAAAAGGCAACCAAAATCTATAATATTGCCAAAGCAGAAACAAATACAATTCTTGAGAAAACATCAAGTCTAGAATCACCCAAAGTATTATGGGCAGGCATCTTCCAAGGAACTGTTTTCGTTCCTAGATCAGACAGTTATGTAGGCGCCATAATCAAAGAGGCAAACGGCAACTATGTCTTTGATGATATCAATGGTACGGGTGGCGCACAAATCAACATAGAAGAGATGATTTATCGGGGTAAAGAGGCTGATGTTTGGATTTTTTCCAGCGATCTCATAAACTCAACAAAAGACATAATCTCAATACATCCGCTTTTGAAGGAATTGCGTCCGGTTCAAAACTGCAATGTGTATTCATTTCAACCTTGGTACTGGCAAAGGCTTGACAAATATGAAGAATTTGTAAAGGATGTTGCCGCAATTTTGCATCCTCAAGAATCCTCCGATTACCAGTTAACACAATTCAGAAAAGTCAGTTGTGATTGAAATGATGCAGTTACAAGCACACAGACAAAATCTTATTCTTGTCTCAGTAGCTCTAATACCACTGATTTTATTTGCAGGCCTAAGTTTGGGTTCAGCAAAAATCTCTCTGCATGAAGCACTAAGCTGTCTTATTGGAGACTGTCTGGATCAAACAACAAAAAACATAGTATTGGACATAAGACTCCCAAGAATACTGGCAGCATTGATCAGTGGGGCAGGACTTGCACTTTCAGGCACACTACTTCAATCATTATTTAGGAATCCACTTGCAGATGCTGGGATTTTAGGAATAACAAGCGGCGCATCACTTGGTGTTGCGATTTTGATAATGAGCGGGTTGAGCGCAGGTATATCAGCATATTCACATGGTTTTGAATCGATATTTGCTGTTGCGCTGATTGGTTCCATTTTGACAACCATTTTTGTTATTGCAATGATTCGGTTTGTTGCAAACTCTACTTCGTTGCTGCTCGTAGGCATAATGATAAACTGGATTTTGGGTTCTATGATCTCAGTACTAGGAATACTTGCTCAGTACCAAAATTTGCAGGTGTTTTACACTTGGACTCTTGGGAGCTTTGCAGGAATAACTTGGAACTCACTGATATACTTGTATACTGTGATTCCACTTGCTGCTATCTCTAGTTATGTCATTTACAAAAGATTGGATGCGATACTTTTGGGCGAATCATATGCAGCCACAATGGGCATTAAAATAAGATCATTGAGAAGACTGGCCATAATTCTTTCAAGCACTCTAGTTGCAGTAATTACAGCCACGGCTGGGCCTGTTGGTTTTATTGGTATTGCAGGGCCATACTTGGCAAGATTAACAGTAAACTCTGGCTCGCACAAAATCATCATTCCACTTTCACTCACCTATGGCGCATTACTTGCGGCATGTGCAGACATTATTGCTAGAACGATAATGGCGCCAATAGACATACCGATTAGCATCATAACAGCAATGATCGGAGCGCCTCTAATTGTTTCTCTTCTCATAAAAAGAAAGGGTGAAGGGCTATCGCACTGAAAGCAGAAAACATTTCATTTTGGTATTCTAGTACAAATCAAATAATCAATTCAGTAAATCTGAGCATACACGATGGTCTTTTTGTTTCTTTGATTGGACAAAACGGTTCTGGAAAATCAACTCTTCTTAAATGTCTGATGAATCTTTTGAAGCCTCAGGTCGGTACCGTCTTTATTGAAAACCATAATGCATTAGAATTAAATGAACATGACGCAGCAAGATTAAGATCAGTTGTTCTAACTGACAGGGTTCATCCGTTTAACATGACTGTCATGGAGCTGATCATGCTTGGTAGATATCCACATCAAAATACCATTGGAAAATCAAACAAGGAAGATCTTCAAATAGTAAAAAGATCAGCTGAGCTGATTGGAATCAAGGATCTTCTTTCAAAAAAATTTAGTGAGTTAAGCGATGGTCAAAAACAAAAAGTGTTGCTTGCAAGAGCAATTGCACAAGAACCCAAGGTGTTGATTTTAGATGAGCCGGCAACTCACCTAGACACAAAATCCAAGATAGAGATTTTGCTTAAACTAAAAGAGATTGCAAAACTACAGAAGATAATAGTAATTGCCTCCATGCATGAAATTGAAATTGCATATAGGATATCAGATCAAGTTATAGTTTTAGAAAATGGCTCAGTCAAGGTTGTGGGATTTCCTGAGGAGATATTTACGACAAACACGATAAACAGCATTTATTCCAATGAAAAAGCTGTTTGGAACGATTGTTTTGGAACTCTAGAATTAAGAGCAAATAATGCTCTTCCTTCCAAGATTCACGTAGTAAGTGGATGTGGTACTGGCATTCCTGTTTTTAGGTTACTTTCACGCATGGATTATCCCTTTTCTGTAGGCATCTTAGACCAAGTCGATATCGATTTTCACCTTGCAAAAACCATGAATGTGAAATTGTTTAGCAACGAAGAACCGTATGGGCCATTAGTTGGTCATCATGAAATTTTGACACATCTGCCAAGAACGGCTTTGATAGTAGATACTGGCTTTCCAGTGAGTATTCAAACAGCAACCAACATAGAACTGATCAAAAAACTAGCACAGAGAGATAATTCGAGAATATTTTCGATTAGAAATCTAAACGATGCAAAGAAAATCTACGATTCTGATTTTCGAGTTGAGTGTGGAACTATTTGTAATTTGGAGGAATTCATTAAAAATTGTCAAATTCTATAAATAAACTTCGACTTCAAGACATAGTAACATTGCACAATGTTGTAAAGGTTCTCACAAAAATTGCAGATAGATATGCCCCTAGCAGAGTATTGTCTTTTGATCTGGCTCATGTTTTCAAGGCGTTACAGCTCATGCATCAAAACGGACGAATAAGTAGATCGTTATTGATTGACGAATTGGATCTGGGCGAAGGTTCGATTAAGACGCTTGTAAAACACTTGAAAATGCATGACATTGTTGAAACTTCAAAAGCAGGGATGAAGCTCACAAATAAAGGAAATACTTTATTTTCAAAATTACAATCTGCAATTCCATCAGAAATGGAAATCAAAAAATGCTCTATTGGAATTGGTAAATACAATCATGCGGTTTTGGTAAAAAATCTTGGTGACAACATAGGGACAGGCATAGAACAAAGAGATGCTGCAATTAAGATAGGAGCGCTGGGAGCTACTACTTTGATATTCAAAGATGGGAAGTTTTTGATGCCTGACAGAAATCAATACTTTCTTAGAAATGAGCCTAAACTACGTACAGAAATGCTAGAGAAGTTAAAGCCAGAAGATAATGACATCATAATTATAGGAAGTTCTGAAAATAGAAAAAATGCAGAACTTGCTGCAAAGAGCGCAGCACTACAAACTATCGCTGACCACGATAAGCATTATTGAATTAGTTTTGGATTTCTGGGGCCATTTGTTGTACCCATTGTTTTAGCCCTTTGAGATTGATTGTTTTTAGATTTTCAAGCAAGGATAACGCTTCTTTTCGCACAAACACATCCAGTTTATCATCACACACTATCTGTGCTAGAATAACTCTAATTAGATCCTGCCTTGACTTGTTAGCATAATCGCTTCCAAGAGGTGTTTGATCATTGTTCCTAAGGCAGTCAATTATTTTCTTTTTCATTTCGCTTTTCAGTGTCACATATTCTTGATTTCCATATTTTCTCATGAAGTTTTGGAATTCATCATTTTCAAAACCATGCCATTTGTAAAATTCACCATTACCGTCCATTACTGAGCCAAACGGATCAACTTGAATAACTGGAATTACATCATCAGGAACGGGAACTACAAAGTGTTTTTTGCTTTTAATTATTGGTGGAAGAAGATGTGTATGTGGGCCTTCGATTTCTTCCTCGGCTGTTGGGATTTTTTGTTTTACCAAAATGGATGCAAATTTAGTTTTAAATAATCTGGGTGGTGAATAGCGTACTAATTCTTGTAAAAATTTAGAATTATCGATAACGTACTGACCTTCATTTTGTTTTAATAGTTCGTTAACAGATTCATTCGTTGCAATAATGCATGCATCAAGTGTGTCATTTCCAACACCAAGATCCCAAAGATTTCCTTGAATGTCATAGTCATCAAATTTACCCAGATGGGTGAGTTTTATCCGTCTTGCCATTTCAGCCCCTTCTTTTTTTACGCACAGGTAGATGTTTTGTGTCCACGGAGAACAACCATATGCACCGCTTTCGCTGACTATTGCTTCTAACGAATCATCAAAGTTGATGCATAATGCGGCTCTTTGTGTATCAACATGAAGAACATCATTCTGAAATATTTTGGTTAGTTTATCGCCTTGGACTATAGAGAATTCCGCTACCACGCCATCACGAACTATTGCCCATGAGGATTTTGTTTTGTTAGCTGATTCTACAAGTAATTTTTTAATTTCTTGTGAAATCATATCGTTGCGGCGATTTTATGATAAATAAATTGTTAGATGGTTTATCCAACAAAAGATAATTTTCTGTGACATGACCAACCGAAATATCATATGTTTCAGTTAAACTGACGGTCTACACCAATTGCAGAACATCCTTGAGAGGACTATTTGAAAAACTGATGACAATACACATGGAAAGACAGACTGAACAAAACACTCTTAAAAATGCCCTATCTCAAAAACAATACTCGTATGATACTCTTGTGCAGCAAAAAGCAGATCAAAAAACACTAAAGTCTTTGCAAACCGAGATCAGGAAAATCGAATCTCAGTTAAATTATGTAGCCAGTAAAAAAGAGCAATCACAACAGATGAAATTTTTCAAAAGATAAGCAAAATTGAGATTGAAAATATCAAAATGTACAAGATAGATCCAGAAGAATACAAAAAATACGTTACAGCAAAGAACACTTTAGAAAACAAAATACTGGATAAAACCATTCCAGTTGTGTCAGTACAAATAAACGCTGAAACTAGGATGCTTGAGATAATCTGGCACATGCTAAGTAACTCGGAGGAGTATCGTACACAGAATCACGAGTTGACACTGCGAAAATATAAGAAGATGGAATCCAAATCACAGACATCCTGATTCGGAAAATCACACCAAGATCCACAGTAGGATTGGGGATGATTTCGTATGGGAGAACCGCGTGTAACAAAAAGGTGCAAAGGGCTTTGCTACTGCAATGTTCTTGACGGTGACCTGCGACAGAGGCTCGGGTGAAGCGCTTCGTTCCAATAAAAAGTTAAAACAATTCGACTGCTATAGCTCTTTAACAAAATCTTCTCTTTTTATTTCTGCTTCCTCAAGGATTGCTCTTAGTGTCCCTTCAGGAAGAGGATCATACCTTGGCACTGAAACTACCATTCCTTTAGAGTTTTTCAAAATGATGTGACTGCCGCTCTGCCTTACAGGATGATAATCAAAATGACCCAGCGCTTTTACCACTTCGCGCCAGCTGCGATTTCGTAGGCTCATCTAATTCGGAATTTCGATGACTTCTTTTCGGTAGTTGCCTTTCTTTGCTACTTCTTCTTCTAACACGTCAAGAACTAGAGTGATTGCATCCTTCATGTTAGCCTTTAACTCTTTCATAGTTTTACCATAGCTCACTGTCCCGCGCAGCTCGAGGCATCTGCCAGTAAAACCACCTTCGGGTTCTTCCTGCACCAGTATTGTAAACCGGCGATTGCCTACGCTTTTGGTTAGTTTCATAGACTATGCTATAATAAGGCTGTAGAATCCTTATAAGGATTCGGTGGCTCTTCCGAGGGACTGTTCTAGACAAGAGTCTTGGCAACAGAAAGAGATCCTGCCTGTTCTGTGATGGTTATTTAGTCAAGGTATTAAATAATCGAATAATTTCACAACAGGAACTTCACCTCTCTGAATCAGCTCATCAAAACAATTCTTCATCTGGTTTGTATCTGAGAAGGCAAGATCAGCTGAGTTTATCTCATTTTTGGAATATGTGAGGGAGCAAAACCCGGTAGGAAAATTATGGATAGTTCTGGATAATGCGAGGATACATCATGCAAGAACAGTTACAGAAAGGGCAGCTGAGCTGGAAATAGAGTTTGTGCACCTGCCTCCGTATTCGCCAGACCTCAACCCCATAGAATTTGGCTGCAAGGATCTGAAAAAGGAGCTTGGTTCCATGCTTGATTTTGATCAGATGGTAGAAAATGTACAGGAGGTGGCAGTGCAGCTGTTCTGGCATAGAAAGAAAAGCTACTCTGGGTACTGGGACAGGAGATTCACTGATGGATACCTGTTTGGATCAAAAGTTGGGTGATGAACCATATTCTAAAAGGAGAAAAAGAGTATGATGAAACAGCCGACGAGTTTTCACTATTTGAGCAAAAGATAGACGAAACTCCAGTAAAAGTAGAATACAACCCAGATATCCCGATTGGAGAATTTGATTTTATTGTAATACCAAATTTAGAATTTATGTCAGCGTCATGGGTTTTCACGTGTACTGCCAGTAGATACACATAACACAAAATCCAACATAATTTCTTGAAAAATTTGGAACTTTTATTGTATTTTATGTTTTAAGATAATCATTTTTGAGAGAAATTTTCCACTTTTTAAAATGATAAATACTTTATTACCCATTTATTCCTGGAGGGATGGGAATTCGAGTTTCATGACAGCTCAATTGTAGAACCAATTGAGATTAGGATGATCCGTCCGTCCAAATTCCCTATCAGACACCTCTCTGAGAACTCGCCTGATTTTGAGAACCTAAAACACAGCATAAAG
>JBDUUJ010000083.1:0-34896 GCA_039938575.1 Nitrososphaera sp.
CTTGTATGTGATGTTCATGGATGCTACTGCATCTCTGTCCATGAATCGCATACAATTACTGCACCACAATTTACGACGGTATGGTCTGTCCTCTTGGAGTGTCCCTCCGCATACTGGACAGAGCTGGCTGGTACGTTTAGGAGCAATGAATGAAACGGGAATGCTTTCCCATGCTGCTTTATACTGGATTTGTTTTTGAAATTCGTAAAACGACACCGAGTTTAGTTTTCGTCTAAAGTTATTTCCCTGGCCGTTGCCTTTTCTGTATGATTTTCTGATACCTTTGATATCCTCAAGGACAAGAGCCGACTTGGTTTCTTTTGCTCGTTCCACAATATCTTTGGTTATTTTGTGCAGGTATTGATTGATGCGCCTTGTCTGTCTTGCTCTGATTTTGGCAAAAAATCTATTTTTGATACGTCTGTCATTTCGTCTAAATGATGCTCTAACAAAATGAGAGTTTTCCTTGATTGAGAGAATTTTGTTTGTCCTGTACGTGATGGTTTGATGTGGTGTGGATATGGTGATGTTTCTGAGATTTCTGTCTATTTCCATTATGGACTCTGGCTTGATTTCTTGTATGTTTTTTCTAACAGTGATGGACAGTGTGGTTGGCGTGATAACAAAGGATCTTGGCTGCAGCGTTTTATCTGAGAGAATTTTTGCAGTGTGGTTGTTTAGCAGAATATTGGCAAACTCTCTGTTTGATATGGGAAAAGATAGTAACATGCCGTTGATTTTGAATCCATAACATGAAACAAGATACGGTTTTTTGATAAATGGTGATTTTACTTTCCTGCCTTTCTTGATGTCTTTTTTCATCTGAGCTAATCTTCCAGCCGCTTGTGCTATGGCAGTAAGTTTGTATTTTGATTGGATCTGATAGTCTTTTATGGTATGGTATGAGAGTAATGATAGTTTTTTCATACTGGAGCAATTGTTCTCAAGGCCGATTCTGATGCAGTGGTTTACCATGTCTTTGAAGGTTTCCATCATTTTGATTTGTTCTGTATTTGGTGTGAATGGTTGTTTGATGGACTTGTGTGGCAAAGTATGTTGTAGGTATTGAGTGTAATTATTTAACATTTTATCAGTCGAATATGACGCAGAACTTGAGATTCTATCTAATCAGAAATATGTCAAGCAGCCACGAAATCACAATAAGACCAGTAGGTATTGACACTACAATTCTTGGATCCAATCTGTATCCCTTTGTCTCATCTTCAAAGAAGCGCAAAAGTCCTGCAGAAGATGCAGGTAATGGTGCTCCTTTCTTCCTACTACTCATTTAATGGAAAAGTTATGGCTTTGAAATAAAAACTTTCCGTCATTTTTTCAGCTTTTGTATCGTTTCTATGAGTGAGTTGATGGATTTGAGAATTTGCTGTTGTTTTTCGTGATCTCTTTCTGATTCAAGCTCTGCCGTAAGCTGTTCAAGTTTTTTATTGAGTGATTCCAGAACAGGGTTTTGTTCTTGTTTTTGGGTAGGTGTTTTTTCAATTTTGGTTTTGTCCGGCTCTCTTCCGCAGTTTATGCACAAGGCGTTACCATCCTTGATTACTCGCACGCCGCCACAATACGGACATGGTTCCGCTACAAGCGTTGCGCCCGCCAGCAGCATATCCACTGCTTTTTTTCGTAATTCTTCTGACACTGATTATTTACGATCGTTCTTTGTAAAAAAACTAACTTTTAGCCCCAGCGGATCACACGGAATCCTAGCCAATAAGGCTTAATAGTCGGATTAGAGTTTGAATGGTAGTAACTAATGGCAGTAATTTGTAACACGTGTGGACTTCCTGAAGATTTGTGTGCCTGTGGTGATCTTAACAAAGAAAGTACAAAAATTGTCGTAAGATTGGAAGAAAGACGATTCAAAAAGAAAGGCACCATGATTGAAGGACTGGATTCCAAGTTAAATGATGTTCAAGGAACCCTCAGTGAGCTCAAAAAACGCTACGCCTGCGGCGGAACAGCAAAAGATGACTACATCTTCTTACAAGGAGACCACCGTGAGACAATGAAGGAAACGCTAGTTAAACTAGGTTTTTCTGAATCAAGCATCGAAGTTCATTAGTCTTGCAAATTCACAAGATCCTCCAAGGCATTGCCATACCTTATTCAGCACTGATTTCAGTGATTTTTGGGTTATTACTTCTCTCATTTCCAATAGGCACGTATGTTTTTTTTAACTCGCAAATAGGCAAAAGCCTTGATTTCAGTTTTCCACTATCAGAGTTGGATGTTGCAAAACGCTTTGGACTCGATTGGCTTTCTTTTGCTGGAATAGGCGACCTGTTTGTCATTGTTTGGGCGTTTTTCCTCATTTTGTTTGTAATCGGCACACTAGGCCCTCAAAGAACTTTCCTCAAGGTCCTCTCCCCGCTAATGTCTGGTTCATCATACACCCAAGAAGGTAATTACATAGTTCACGCAATCAAGTGGTTTTCGATAATTGTTGTTCTTTCCGCCGCAATAGACATGATTCAACGCAGCTTTGGCATTACTATCACACCGCCATCTTTTGAGAATGACTTGATACAATTTTTGCTAGTAAGCATTGCCCCAATAACAGAAGAGATAGGCTTCAGAGTAATACTTGTTGGAGTGCCGTTGTACTTGTTTTACTCTCATAAACCCTCCGTAAAACTGTTCTTCAGGGCTCTGTGGAATCCAGCAAACCTATCAATTACGAACTCTAAGAAGGCAATCATAATAATTCTAATAACAGGAGTATTTTTTGGAGCTGCACATGTACTAAATGAGCAGTGGACCCAAGGCAAATTTGCTCAAGCTGCCATGAGCGGCATAATCATTGGATGGGTCTATTACAGATACGGCTTTGTTGCGGCAATTCTTGTGCATTGGTCTGCAAACTATGTTGTTTTTTCCTATGCATATTTGGTATCAACTGTAAACGAAACAAGATTTGTTGACGCCTTTTCACACTCACTAATTCAAACAATTGAAGTTTTGTTTGCCATCACAGGTATACTGTCAATAGCTATCATGGCACTAAGTTACAAAAAACGCCTAATTACGGCCTAGTACAAAATCTAAAATTTAAGATGGCTTCCAGTCTTTTGGCATTGAGCCTCTAGTGGAGTTTGTCTTTGGCTCATCCTTTGGTTTTTCATAGCCTGCTGGCAGAGTGCCTTTTTGGTCGTAGACGCTTTGGTGCTGTTTGTAGCTTTGGTCATCACCTATGAGCTCAGCTTCTCCTCTTGTTGTATGATAACCGCCAGCAGCCTCACTCGTGCTTATTGCTCTGAGATATTTTGGATCTATTCCCCGTTGTACATATTCACTTTCTTGCTTTGCTTTTTTATTACTCCAATAAAAGAAGCCGCCAGCTCCTGCTGCCGCCATTCCGGCCATGCCATAAATTATGAATACTGGGAATGAGCCTGTTGAGGTTTGCGCCGCATTGGTGGGTGCTGTTGCTGAAACTCCCACTACTTCGTGTCCCTGTAGCATATCTGGTGATGCATATCCGGCCAAGAATATGTTAGCAGAGTCACCAGATTGCACTGTTCTTACATGATAAGTCCTATCAGCTGAAAATGTTGCTTTAAATTCTTTTTCTCTTACTTGGCCTTCTCTGAAGCTGCTCTCGCCCATTGTAAATGACGATACAACTACTTTGGCGCCAGAAAATCCATATCTGCTTGTTTCTGCTGTGATGCCTGTAGGGTCAAACAAAAAGTGCCAGTTTGTAAGTGGCTGGTTGCCAATACCAGACGCATCAATTAGTGGCATCTCCAAAATCTTCTGCGCTTCAGTGCCTTCTATTTGTGATGCAACTTCGGGGAAGTTTATTTTGAAGAATGAAAGCGGTTGATTTACATCAACTACCCCATATTCTTTAGTGGTAATTGGTACCTGTCCGTTTACAGTGAGACCTCTCCACGTTATATCGAATAGTGCTGGAGATCCTTCTTTGTATTCTCTGATCAAAAATCCGTCAATTGTTGGAATAAGTATTACCTTGTAATCTACTGAGACAGTATCGCCTCTGCCAACCATATGTGCGTTGTATTCTAGTCTGACATCGGTTACATGTGCCGAACTTTGCTTGGACGCAAGGTCAGCGTTAATTTTGTCAATTAAAGTTTGCACCCCTGGTGATGACGAATCGACGACAAAGTTCATTGTGAGCTCTTTACTTCGCAGGGCATCTGCGATTGCACCACCATCTTTGTATTCTATAAAAGCCGAACGTTGAAATGTGAATTTTGGGTTTTGAGCAGTCTCAAATGTCTTTGCGTCCCAGTTCAATTGCGCTGCAAACGCAGGCGACGTAGCTCCTACAAGTATTAATCCCAAAGTAGCAAAAGCTAGAACTGATGCCCTATTCACAATGACAATGCTTTTTGGCGCAGTAATAAATCTATCTTGATGTATGAAAATCGCAAAAAAAATTCAAATGGAATTTTCCATCTGGTGATTTTTTGTAATTTAGATTCAGTGATATAAAATTTGTAACTTTTTGAAACTATTGAAAAGGTAATATGGAACCCCGGTGCCATACAAAACTGGTTTTATGATAACAATCTTGGCTGGTGGTACAGGTTCTGTTAAACTCGTACGTGGGTTGATTTCACAAACTCGTGATGTCAATGTGATTTGTAATGTGGGTGACAACTATTGGCTTTATGGATTGTACGTGTGCCCAGACATTGACACAATAATTTACGGCCTAGCGGACATTCTGGACTATGACAAAGGATGGGGTATCAGAAAAGACACTTTCGGATTTTTGCGACAAATGGAGATTTTTGGTGAGGAGACATGGTTTAGGGTTGGCGACAGAGACGTGGCGACCCACCTAATGAGAACAAACATGCTAAAGAACGGAAAAAACCTCGCAGACATAACCAAATGGCTGTGTGAAAAGTTTGCAGTAGAGGCAAAAGTCATGCCAGTCACAGACAACACAATCGAGACGCGAATCACTACAAACAAAGGTGAAATGCACTTGCAGGAATTTTGGGTAAAATACAAAGGAAAGGACAAAGTGGAAGGAATCCAGTATATAGGTGCAGACAAAGCGAGGCCGAATCCAGAAGCAGTTAACGCCATTCATGATTCTGAATTAGTTATAATTGCCCCAGGTAACCCACTGACTAGCATAGGACCAATGCTTCAGATAAAAGGCATAAGAAAAGAACTTGGTAAGAATAGAAAGAAAGTTGTTGCAGTCAGTCCATTGTTGGGAAACAAAGCGTTCTCTGGCCCTGCTGCTGAATACATGGCAGCTGCCGGAATAGAGGTGTCCCCCTATGGCATAGCTCAGATGTACTCAGATGTTTGTGGCAACATCGTGATTGACTCAAAGGATAAATTGCTTACAAAAAAGATTCAGAATTTGGACATGAAAGTATACGACACTAACATTAAAATGATCAACAAGGTCACAGAGGATGCTTTAGCATCTTTTGTTCTAAAGAACGTTCGCGTGTAGTTTGAAAGTAGCTGCAGTAATTCCAGTAAAGAGATTCTCAAAGGCAAAAACCCGCCTTTGTCTTTCCGAAGATAAAACAGTCGAGCTATGCAAAACCATGTTGGAATCAGTTCTTGATGCAGTCTCCAAATCAGCAATCAACAAAATTGTGCTTGTCTCAAAAGACGAAGACGCATTGAAAATTGGTAAGAAATACGGTGTGGAGCAGATATTTGAGCATGCAGAAAATGGCGTAAACGCCGCAGTGGCGCTGTCGGAGAGATATCTGCTTGAAAACGATTTTGCAGCTTCCATTGTACTGCCACAAGACATACCGTTGATAAGACCGCAAGACATCTCAAGTCTTTTGGGTTTTTATCGAAACTCAAAATCGTTGCTTGTTGTACCTTCAAGGAAATTTGATGGTACGAATGCGCTTTTACGTAGTCCTGTCAATGTGGTGGAAACTCATTACGATGAAGACAGTTACAAAATACACCTGAACACGGGAAAAGCAAGAAACATTCCAACGTCATTTGTACTCATAAGCAGAATAATGTGGGATGTTGACGACAGACAAGACATAAAATTCATCATGGGCAATATAGAAAAGCCAGATCTGGCAAAAAGAATCAAGACCATACTAGAAATCTAACTCATGCCAACTAGAGATTTAGTTATAGTAACGTCAAAAATTGCAAGATGCCCTCTCAAAGCCTGTGATTTCCTGCTGGCCTCGTTACGAACTTAGGCTTAACGGAAGTAAATCAAAAATTGCGTGCTGGCAGTAACCCTCCTTTTGTTCTAGACGACATTTCGCTTTGCAGCCTACCTGAACTGAGTGCAGGACTCGTAGTTCGATTTGGCTTTGCTCTGCGCGGGTCAGATTTTTCATTCCGTCCTGCTGGAAATCTCAGGTGTTTCCATCATTGTGCTCCAGTCCGGATCTTTTCTGTTCTGTTGCCAACCATCTCTGGTTTTGCATCGCTGCAACACGCTCCTGCATAGAGGGAGGAGTTTCCTCTGCTTTTGACAGTAATCGTCCACCAGCTCGCACACATAATACGATTTTCAGATATTTACATCATTGGTTTAATTTCGAATCAAAGTATTCTTCATCGTATCTTTCACGCATGCGTCGTGCCTTAAGTGAGTAACCAAGGTGCATCACATCCACATAGATTTTGTAGATGTGTCTATTCTCTCTGAGTCTTGATGTCATGACCTTCCAGAACCTTCTTGCGTGGAACTCTGAAAATCTGTGATCGCGTACTACAAACACGCTTTTTTTTGTCTTGTCTACTATCTCTAGTGTCTTTGGGCTAAACGCTTGGTCTGCCTGATTCCCAGCCCCAAGGACAATCAACTCGTTTTCGACTTTGTCAAAGTTTTCAAGTAGACTCGAAGTTACATTCTTTGATTTTGGGTATATCTTTTCAAAAAACACTTTTTTCATATCAAGATCAAACATCATTTCGTTTATCCTACTCATCACTTCAAGTTCTGTTTCTGGTGACTCAACTACTCCTCTCACTACGCGTATTTTGCTGTTGTATTGTTTTGCCACCGAGTTAGCAATTCGTAGACCAAGATCAGCATGACGTCCTTTGTCATAAGAGATCACTACATTTGCAAGATCTTCTTGAAAGTTTTTCCCCAACCTAACTCCAATAAAATCACATGTTGAAAGAGACAAGAGTTTTCTATTGTTCCTAAGATACGCAAAATCGATTATGACTATGTTGATGCCTTGTTCTTCCACTGTAGCCAAAATGGCTTCTGTTTCATCGTGCGAGATTCTCACAAGATACCTATGACGGATTGATTGGGGGATGGATTTTTTGAGTTTGTTGAATTCTTCAATGTCTGATTCTGCAATCTTGCTCGATGTACTAAGTGGTAAGTGAACTGGTATTTTCACCACGCTCAGAAAGGAGATCTCGCCTTCTTTTTCTTGTGCTATGGCGTTTGCAATCTTGAAAAAATCTATCACATATTTTGGATCATAAATTATTAAGATTCTGTACTCTTTTCTTTCTTTTGGACCCTGATTGTACACAAGTGGTGCATAATGTTCTATTTCTTTTTTGGATGTATAGAATTTGTAAATCAAAAATCCAATTATTATCCAGATTATCGCAATTGCCCACGATTGAGGTTGTGTGAAAAGCAAGTACACAGATAACCCAAATGCAGACAGCACGCCAAGTGTTGGAATTAGTGGAAAAAACGGCGTCTTGAATGTGTAATCCAGTTTGTCACCATACAATCTTCTAATTGTGATTGCAGCATAATTGACCTGAGTAAACAAAAACAAAAACATCACGCTTGCTGCAAATGCAAGTCCAGTAAGGTCAAGCGATACTGCCATGACCAACATTATGAATCCTGATACTACGGTGGATGTGATTGGCGTTTTGTATTTTGGATTTATTCTACCAAAAAAATGAGGGAGATTATAGTGCGTACCCATCGCATATGAAACGCGACTTGATGAATACGTAGTTGCATTCAACGCAGCAAGTGTTGAAACAAACCCCCCTGCAAGTACAATTAAAGCCCCAAATGGCAGAAAATATTTTGCAGCTTCTATTATTCCGAGCTCACCAAAGCTTCCAATGAATTCCCATGATGGTTGGCCAACTGTCTCAGATGAGAGTCCTCCGATGAATGCAAATGTAAAGAGAATGTAGATTGCAACCACAACTAAAAGTGATATGAAAATGGCCCGCGGTATGTTCTTTTTTGGATTCTTTAGTTCGTTGCCAGTCTGTGCAATCACCTCGTATCCTTCAAATGCAATGAAGGTAAGACCCATTGCAACGACAAGACCTGAAATCCCATGCGGGAAAAAATCCGCAAAATTGGCAGGCCATGTAGAGTTTGTAAATGCCATCGCGTAAAGTGCAGCAACAATCAGCAAGCCAATTATCGAGATCTGAGTTATTGTGATTGCATTGCCAACTTTGCTTGTAGGTGAGGTTCCACGTACATTGACGAAGGTAAATATGATTACCGCTGTTGCTGCAAACGCCTTTTCAATTCCAGGCGATGATTCTAGTATGTTGGCAGATTCCAAAAGGTGTGTGAAAAATGAAGCAAATGCGACAGCGTAAAGGCTGCCTGCTATCGTATGTGCAAACCAAGACATCCAACCACTCAAAAATGCATTAGGTCTTGGAAGGCCCTCACGAACCCATCTGTACCCGCCTCCAGTATCAGGTAATGCAGAGCTTAGTTCTGCATATGTAAATGCGGTGAAGATCGTAATTATGCCGTTTATGAGAAAAGCGATCATCAAGGCAGGACCTGCTTCGCCCATACCTGGTCCTACAAGGACAAAGATGGCACCACCAATCATTGCAGCGACGCCCACCATCACCACATCAAGTAGGGTAAGATTCCTAGCAAATCCTGTACTTTGTGAATCTGATGCCATGTGTATCTACCGCTCCCAAAGCGGATTTGAATAAATCCTTACTCGAGATTAGTTGTTAGTATTTGAGTCAACATTTGTTATAAAACCAGGTTCGCTGGGTTGCGTATAATTGATGGGATCTGACTCGCAGAACCCAATACCATATTCTCGCAAAAGCGGTCCTATTTGTTCTTCAGACTCCAAGTCCGAATAGTCACTTAAGAGTTCTTCATTGAGATCATAAAATGTATGACCCCAAGTGAACTTTGATAATAAAGCCAATCCCTGATCCTTATAACCTAGAATTATGAGGCCTGCTGAAATTGCCTCTACCGTAGTAAGTTTGTTGAGTTTTGAATAATTCACAGGATTTCCTGCCAAAAGTGGTGGAAGTTTTCTTGGTATTCCTAAGAACCGTTTCTGAAAAATATTTTCGGCCAGATTCCACGAACAGTCAATTCCCGTAATTGAATTGGCTATTTTAGAATCATTTTTTAGCAAAGTTTGCTTTGCGAATGGATCGAGTATGATGGTGTTAGATTGTGTCTTTGTGACGGGTTTAGCGAGTCCAAATTTGACTATCTTGGCAGCAGTGCATTTTTTTGGATCATCTTGCTTGAACATCAATACCTGAACGTACATTATACATCAAACAATGCTTCGAAATATGTGTCTACTGAAATGAAAGGTATACTATCTCGTAATAGAGTTTCGACTTGCCATCGTTATTTACCATCTCAAGTGTCCAGACCGAGTCAGGAATCGCTTCACCTTCAGACTCTGGCGAAATTGAGAATTTTTCAAGAAGTGCTGTATGTCCCGAATAAATCACCTTGTAGTTGTGTATACCGACAGTCACTACTTTGTAGTCACCACCTGTAGAATCAGAAACAAGGCACCCCGTGTCTTGGCCTATTATGCATTGTCCCTCCTCGTTTGTTATTTTGAGATTGACAGTAGATTCTGATCCTCGTGATGTAAAGAGCGAACCTTGGAGTGTTACTGGTGCTATTGTCTGCTGATCCTTTGTTTGCGCAAACAACGGTACTTCCACTATTGCATCTGTGATTCGGTTAAACTTTTCAGAGACTTTTTGTGGTTTTGCTTGTACTGTCTTCTTTTCAACAATCTTAAACTGCTTTGTGAATGTGCCAAAGTCGGTGTCTGCTTTGACAACATAATTTCCGAGCGCTGCGTTTGTAGGCAGCTTGTAATCGTACGAGTAGATTCCATTATTATAGCTCCTCGCGATGTCAACTTTTTTGCCACCAAGACCACAGTGAAAATTACCACAGTTTATTTTCGTGTCTTCTTCTGGAATCACTACCAAGTCAAGGGAATTCAGAAAAATTACTTTATTTGTAGAACCCGAGATGTGAATTGTATCACCTGGAAAGTATTCTTCTTTATCTGTCATCAACGTAAGTGTCAGCTTTCCTGTGGTAGCGGCAGGGATGTTATTTTTTACTTCAAATGTTGTATCGGCTCGAATTCCTTTGTAAACTGCCGTTACTCTGTATTTGCCATCTTTGAATATTGTCAGTGGGAGATCATAAGTTGCTTCAAAATGTCCTGCGCTGTCAAAGTCTAGCTTGGAAGCATAAATTTCTTTGTTGGCCGATGTCTTTATTTGCACACTAACGCGGTCTGGCACCACGCCACCAGTGGCAGTAGAGCCTTGTTGCCTCCTGATTGCTTCGCCAGAAACTGTGAGTTTTTCTCCTGCAGCGTATTGTTCTTTGTCGGTTCTCACTACAAGTGGTTTAATTTCAAGTGTGTCTGTGGCAGGGTTCTTTGATACCTTGAATAGGAGATCCAATGTTTGCGAAGATGCTATCACAGATATCTTGTAGTTTCCAAATACACTTGGTCGTGATTGTCGTGGATCTCTAATGTCTGCAAGTTCAAAGTCTTTTTGCGGTATATCCCAGCTCCAAGTGAATGTAGATGAATCAATCTTGGCTCCTGCGTTGACTGTCTTTCCATCAGGTTTGGTCAAGATTATCTTGACTGCTGATTGTCCTGAGAGTAGTTTTCCAGTAAGCGTGACTTTTTCACCAAGTCCGTAAATTGTCTTGTCAGTGCTTGCAATCAGCTGTGTATTCGTAGGATCCAACACATTTGTGACTGTGAACGTAGTTGAAGCCATTTTGTCGTCATATGTTGCTTTGACTATGTATGTGCCAGTCTTGAATGTGGACGGATTTAGCACAGTCTCAATTTTGTAGTTACCTGCTGTGTCAGGTATTGCAGAAAAACTGTATGTGGCAGTTGTGCTTTCACTACCTAATCTTTGTTTTTTATCAAGTGAGATGATTGAAAGCTGTTTTCCGCTTTCATCGGTAATTGAGACTTTGACTGGTATTGCCTCATACGATGTACGCGTCTTTGGTATGACATGACCAGATATCGTAAGTTTTTCTCCGGAGACATAGTCCGGTTTATCGGTCAGAACATATGTGTCGTCTTTTAGTGGAATAAATTCATCTGGATTCTCTACTACTTTGAAATATAACACAGCATTTCCAAATTCCTTTGATACTGTAACTCGATAGTCTCCAAGTCTAAGTTGGTCGTTTGGAATCTTTAGCTCGTATTTGAAGCTGCTATCTCCTGCAAGCTTTACCTGATCTCTAATTTTGAGGGCGTTCTTGGCGGTATCTTTCCCTATTGTTGCAAGTCCTGTCTGTAGTATTTCCACATCTAGTGCAACTACGTGTTTATTGCTCCTGCCAGTTATCAGTACTGTGTCGCCAAGACCATATACTTTTTTGTCGGTGTTTAGAATTATGTTTTCTGCATCCTTGATGTCTTTGAGAAGCTCAAATGTAGTTTCTGCGTGTTGCTTGCCATAGTCTGCAACTATATTGTAAGTACCATATACAGGTTTGACTGTGGTCATAAAGACCGTGCCTGAAAACTTGCCAGAAGGTGTCGGAAATAGTTTGCCGGAAAAGACTTGTTTTCCTTTTGGATCATATACTGCATAATCGAGACCGACAAGCGGGATTATCTTATTTGTAGTAGCAGAAATTTCTACTTGCTGTCCTGGAATGTATGATGATTTATCAGTCGAGACAACAAGTTCTGATTCTTGTTGTTCCTTTGTGACTGCTACCTTGTCCCCCACTGCAAACAAAGCCGTGTCGTCGGCCTCGCCATACGTTGCAGTTACGATGTAATTTCCTGCTTCAATTCCCAAAACTTTGTCAAGTTTTATCTGGGTCTTGAATTGCAAGTTTAGATCTGGGTATAGTGTGAATTTTTTATCGTAATTGCCTGGGCCGTCAATATGAATTGTTATTTGTTGCTGTGCAAAATATGGTTTTTCCTGATAGAGACGCTTTGAGACGTTGCCAGAAATTATCGCAGTTTCGCCAAAGATGTAATTTCTTTTGTCTGCGTCTACATTGACGGTAAGTGCCCCCGTTCCCGCTACTTGAGAATCGAGTTTTCCATTTGAGGAGCCAGCAGATGATGTCCTAAAGACCCAGTCACTTGATGTGTTGGAATCCACACCATCAAACTTTCGTTGCCATGATGAAAAATCATTTTTTTGGTCGGTGATGACAGGTGTCTCGTCAATTATTTTTCCTGCGCCATCTCTGAGTTGTACTTTCTCGGATACATCGGTAAACCACAAAGTGGTATACGAATAAATCAAAAATTGATCAGGCTTTATTGTAGTACCAGCCGGAATTGTAAATGTCTTTTTTGTAACAGTGGTGGATGCAATTTTCCATCCCCCGATATCTACAGATTCGCTTGTGGGGTTGTATAACTCCACCCATTCTGTAATCGATTTTGCGTCATCGCCTGGAGGATTTGTGTCAATTTCGTTGATTACCACATGGTCTGCAAGCTGAGCGTTTGCACTAAGAACTCCAATGAAAAGTAAAGCCGCAAATATACTAACTAGGGGCATAGTCCTCATTTTTTACCTAGTTTTTGTGGTTTTAGATGTCATTTTAGAACTAAATTGAGTAAAAGTTGAGCAAGTTGTGAGCTTGAGGTGCATTTTACATAAAGATAGTCTTTTTCATTAAAAAATGATGCTCATCATTTATCACAGTTTAAGCATTTTCCTCCCACTATTTTGGCGCCACATTTGGCACAAATACCTTCTGGGATTTCTTTGTAGATAGATGCCTCTCGTCGCCCAACATAAACTTTAATTCCAAAGTAGATTCCCACCGCAATTATTACTGAATAAATCAGTGGTAGCCCTGTTCCTAAAAGTCCGATCATGAATAAAAGTACCCCTCCAACTAACAGTAAGTCACGTTTTTGATTTTTCAATTATGTTTGGGTGTATGTTGCAGAATGTATTAAGTAATGGGATTGGCAGGACTCGAACCTGCGACCTCAGGCGCCCAAGACCCGAATCATACCAAGCTAGACCACAATCCCAATGTGTTGCAGCTTTTTCTCCCCAATTTAAGCCTCATGCGAAAAAAATACTGTCCCGATCACCATGATTTTAATAATATGCAGAATCACTGCAACCATTGCAAATTGATGATTATGTCAAGGCAGGCAAGATAGCTGCTGAAGTACGCGAGCTTGCAAGGAAAAAAGACTGGGTTGGAAAAACTCTTTACGAGATATGCGAGTCGGTTGAAAGTGAGATCAAAAGCCGTGGTGGCAAGTGTGCATTTCCGGTAAACGTCAGCCTCAACGAATTGGCAGCACATTACACTGCAGAACCAAATGACCCCAAAGTTTTGACAAGCTCAGATCTTATCAAAATAGATCTTGGGGTACAGATAAACGGTTTCATCGCAGACACAGCTGTGAGCATTTCCTACGATCCAGAATTTGAACCATTGGTGCAAACCGCAGAAGAAGCACTCAGAAATGCAATGGCCATGGTAAAAGAAGGAATCAAATCAAGCGACATTGGCAAGACCATAGAAAAGACAGTAAAGCAATATGGCTTCAAGCCTATTGCAAATCTATCAGGTCACTCACTTGAGCAGTATACCATACATGCAGGAAAATCTATTCCAAACATGTGGTCGATTGGCTCATTTACGCTATCCACAAAAGAAGCGTACGCCTGTGAACCCTTTGTGACCACATCCAATGGATTAGGTTTTGTGCGTGAAGGTAAGATAAAAAACATCTTTGGCCTTGTCTCCAGAAAAAAAACAAAAAATGAGAACGCAAACAAACTCGTAGATCTCATCTGGGAAAATTACAACTTGTTGCCATTTGCACTTAGATGGATAACAAAAGACCATGACGAAAAAGAGGTACGACCGTTACTTGATGAGCTTATCAAAAATAAAATAGTCAGAGCATATCCGGTTCTAATTGAAGCAAACCAACAACGTGTAGCACAGGCAGAGCACACATTCATCCCCACACCCACTGGTGCGTTAGTAACTACTCTGTAGGTTGCCCAAAGATCTTTGTTATAATCATCACGCCGTTGCACTTTGTGCATTCTGACGTTACCGTAAAAAGACAATCACCTTCTTTGAATTTTCTTTTCACTTCGTTTTTGCAAGACTGACATCGTTCAACCGTGTATGCAATCACGGGTTTTTCTTTTTTACCAAATATCATTGTGGTACACCTAATGTGTTTCCTACACCCACCACAAGAACAGTTTGACCCGGTGTGGTATTTTCCAAAATAATTTGACGTATTTGTGATTCCACCTGATCTGCTTTGTCTGCTATCTCTTTTGTCATAAGTGTGATTGCTTCTTTAACAGATTGTTTTATCACAAGTGCGTAAATTGGGATGTTGTTTTTTGTAGCTATTTCTTCTATTTGGAATCGATCCGTTCCAATGCCACCAATCGCTGCACCGAATCCTTGTGCAACAGATCCAGAATCCTCACCTTCCATCTTTAAGGCAGCGTCCACCATGATGATTATGTTTGGTGGCTTTTCTGCCACAAGTGTTTCAACTGCATCACCAGGCCTCCCCACTGTTGCTGCAGGACCTTCCGCCTTTAGAAGATAAAGATGTCTTTGCTCAAATTCGGTTTGTCCGTACACTGTCTCAAGGGCAACCGTCTTTTTTTGTGTGTTAAGCATCATTTTTCCAACCACCATAGGTCCAATTCCATCTCCTATTGGCTGTCCCTGCCTCAATGCAGACATAGCATCTCTTAATGCTGCAGATTGTTCCATGATAAATGGCATCATCATTTGTAATGGCAGTATTAATGGAAAGTTGTTTTGTTTTTTTGCAGTCAGATAAAGATGCCTCACAATCTTATGCAACATATTAAGCGCAGTTACCACCTCCAGCAT
The DNA here is from genome assembly GCA_039938575.1 of Nitrososphaera sp. GTDB lineage: Archaea > Thermoproteota > Nitrososphaeria > Nitrososphaerales > Nitrosopumilaceae > Nitrosotenuis. The sequence continues at coordinate 15,131 of JBDUUJ010000083.1, forward strand.
GTTTTGTACTTTGCTTTGCTCAAGATGATTCATTGTAGAAGAAAGCGATTTTACCTGTAGTCGTGTATAGTTTTCCTTTGATCTTAGAAGGTGTTTTATTTTCGGCACGATGCCGTTTGGATCTATGTCCACCGGCATTATGGCAAAGTATTCCAAGAATGCATCAACTTTTTTTGATACATCGTTTCCCACCTTGAGATTTTTTTGGAGATAGTTAATGAGTTCGGTTTTCGAGTCCTCTTTGTATTTTTTTAGCTTTTCAATGTTTTTTGCGATTTCGCCAGAAGTTATCTGAAGCTGGATTCGCTGGCCGTAGAACATAAAGATGACGATCGGCACTATCCAGATAAGCCACATCAGAGGATTTGATGTATCCTCGCCAAAGAGATTGTCCGTACCAAACACTTCTGTAAAGTTCAAGTTAATCAAAGCCTCAAACTACCACATTAATTGATTTGTATGACTTTGGGGTGCTTAAATTTCAAATAAATTGTCCGCTGGGTAAACAATTAGAAAGTGCTTTTTATATAGCCTACTTAAATCAAGGGGTAGCATATGCCGCAAACAAAGCCAATAGTAAGCATAGAGAATGTGGTCGCTTCTGCTTCAGTCGATCAAAAAATGGATCTAAACGAGATTACTCGTAATTTCCCAGATGTAGAGTACCACCCAGACCAGTTTCCAGGATTAGTCTTTAGACTAAAGAGCCCCAAGACTGCCACTTTGATCTTCACATCTGGCAAGATGGTTTGCACTGGCGCCAAGTCCGAAGAAATGGCAAGGAGTGCAGTTAAATCAGTAGTTCAAAAGCTACGTAAAGGAGGAATTAAGATAAAAAAAGATGCTGTAGTAGACATTCAAAACATAGTAGCCTCTATCAATTTAGGAGGCAAGATTCACCTAGAACAGGCTGCACGAACGCTGCCAAGAAGCATGTATGAGCCAGAGCAGTTCCCCGGCCTAATTCATAGAATGCTTGACCCAAAGACAGTCATCTTGCTTTTCTCGTCAGGAAAGCTTGTCTGCACGGGCGCAAAAAAGGAACCAGACGTGTACAGGTCTGTGAACAACCTTCACTCACTACTTGAAGAAAAAGGTCTAATGATCTACGATTAAACTCATTCATAAGTAAAGTGAATATACCAAGTACACATCAAGAATGATAAATGGAAGCTGAATTTTTTGGAGATTTCGAGCTAAACGAGATAATCTTAATCTCGTCTCTGCCCGACATGGGTCGTGTTGGAGGGTTGGTAACCGACCACATTGCAAAAAAAGTTACCGTAGTTGATGCTGCAAAGATAGTGCTCACAGACAAGCCGTGGGTAAATCACAAAGATGGCATAATTGAGCTGCCAACAGATGAGTACAGACTGCTTGTGGATGAAAATGACTCACTGGTTATTTTTACTGGAACCAATCAACCCCAAGAACCAAACACAGTTTCAGAGCTGGTCAATTTTGTAGTTAACACCGTTAGTAAGTGGGGGAAGATAAAGATGATAATTTCAACTGGCGGCTACATGCCATTTCAAAAGTCTAGTGGCGATGAAGTATACGGTGTTGCAACAAATTCCAAACTTCTCGAGATGCTCAAATCACATGGAATAAAACCGCTTTCAAACGATGTCAAGAGCATCACTTGGTTTAACGGATTGGTACTTGGTGCAGCAAAAAGTAAAAACATCGATGGAATAGGATTGTTCGGTGAGATCTACGATCCGGAAAATCCGCAACCAAACGCGGCAAAAAACATCATAAACAAGTTAGAAAAGATTCTCAAGCTGAAAATAGGCACAGATGAGCTGCAACAGAGTGTTGTCAGGCCAGTAGAGATGAAAAAAGACGGTCCTGGAATCGGCTAAAGTTATTTTATTTTAGTACCCAGTGGTACCGACTCGTCCACCGTAAGCCAGTATGGTCTGTCATTTAGATCCGCTGCCAAAAGCATTGCGTTGGATTCGACGCCTCCTACGACCTTTGGTTCAAGGTTTGTTACCGCAATGACGGTTTTTCCCACCAAGTCTTCCGGCGCAAAATACTGGGCTCCTCCGATTATGAGGTTGCGTGTCTCCCCTCCAAGGTCGATTGTGCCCTTGATTATCTTTGTCTTGCCTGGTATTTTTTCAGTTGAAACTATCTTGGCTACTCTGATGTCAAGCTTTGCAAAATCTTCGTATTGAATTGGCATATGGGTGGTTTTTTCCACTGCTTAAAATGAATTTCGAAGACTGCTAGAACTTCATGCGCAATCAGTTTATCTAAACCCACTACAGAAAATACCGTATGGGTCAGTTCTTTACGGACGATATCGACGCCCTGCTAAAGGCCAACTATGGAGACGCACAACGCCTCGCAAAGATAAAGGCAGATTTTGAATCAAAAAAACTTGTCACCATAGAAGACAGAAGATATGTTGAGGGTCTAGTCTCACGATATTTGCAAACTCCGTCTAAACCAGAAACGGAGCGCATAGTCAAAATCCCCGAAAAGAAAATAGTGCCTCCACCGCCGGCGCCACAACCTGCTCATAGCCCATTTGAGCTAAAATACCAACAGAAACCAAAAGAAGATAAACCAATACCAAAGATTGGCGGAGATAAAACAAAGCTAAGAAATATCGTCATTGCTGTATGCTCCGTAGTATTCGCTGTTTTGGCAATAAGTTTTGTAGCCATGAATCAGGAGGCTCTTACTCCTCCGGAATCATCTCAAACTACTGAAAGTCTGAAGCTAGATGCAACATCTTATGCACGAGGAGACATCATTTCAATATCTGGCAAGACGAAAACACCTACGTCGATAGTAAGAGTTGCAATCACAAATTCAGCAAATCAAGAAATATGGAGTGAAACACTGAAGGTCAAAAACGATGGAACGTTTTCCACCCTCGTGATCGCAGGTGGCAATGGATGGGATCAATCAGGAACGTACACAGTCATTGCCGCATATAGTGGAACCACAGATGCAAAGACGTTTGACTTTACTGCGACTCCGTCGAATTAAGACTAATATTCAAGCTAAAGAGATTCAAGTGCATGGCCATCATAGAGGCGGCAGTAACAATCAATGCGCCAATAGACAGAGTCTGGGATGTGGTTTCAGATATAGACAATGAGCCGAAGTTTTGGAAGGGTACTAAATCAGTTCGCAATATCTCAAAGGATGAAAACGTAGTTACGCGCGAAGTGACCATAGCGTTCAAGGATTCTAAGTGTATGCAAAAAGTCACATTCTTTCCAAAGGAAAAGATCCTAGCAGAATTTACTGAAGGTATCCTAAATGGAACAAAGACTGTAAAATTGACGCCCCAGGACGGCAAAACGAAGCTTGAGACAGTCTGGGACATCAAACTTTCCGGCATGATGGGAATGTTCACAGGCATGGTCAAAAAACATGTAAAAAATGGCACCGAGCAGGCACTTGAAGCAATAAAGCAAGAACTAGAGAAATAACATGGAGCTTGTGGATGTAATTAACTATTTTTTTGTCGCAACTATGATCGGTGTTGCGATAGCTTGGATTCTGCTTTTAAAATCCATGGTGAACTCGTTTAAACACACACCATATTTAGACAAATTCGATAAAAAGGAACACAAAAAGCCCAAAGTCTCTGTAATTTTGCCTGCAAGAAACGAGGAAGGTTTTATTGCAAAGTGTCTTGATTCATTGCTTGATCAGGATTACGACAACTATGAGATAATTGCCATTGATGATTCATCAGATGACTCTACCGGAAAAATGATTGCGCAATACGCAGCAAAAGATTCCAGAGTAGTCCACGTTTCGGCCAGACCAAAGCCAGATGGTTGGATTGGCAAGAATTGGGCGTGTATGGAAGGATACAGGAGTGCAACTGGTGAACTTTTGCTGTTTACGGATGCTGATACAAAACACTCTCGCTGTGTGATCTCACTTGCAGTTTCACACCTTTTGTCAGAGAGTCTTGATGCTCTAACAGTTATTCCAAAGATGATATGTCTTGACACGTGGACCAAGATCACACTCCCAGTTCTTTCTACATTTTTACACACGCGGTTTTCTGCACTGCGCGTCAATGATCCCAAGAAAAAAACTGGTTACTTTTTTGGAAGTTTCTTCATAATTAGAAAAGAAACGTACGACAATGTAGGAACGCATGAGGGTGTACGTACCGAGATAATTGAAGATGGCGCACTAGGCAAGAAAGTAAAAGAATCAGGCTACAAGCTAAAGATGGTACGTGGAGATCATCTAATCGATGCAGTGTGGGCGCGAGACTGGTCCACGCTTTGGAACGGATTAAAGCGACTCATGATACCGCTTTACCTTCAAAGCGGCAAGATTGCAGTCGGAATATTTGTCGCAGTTTTGTTTTTGCTTTTTATGCCTTATGTGTTTTTGACATATTCGAGTTTGTTCTTTGATGCTTCAGAATCGTTTTTTGCCCTGTTTGCAGCCTCGATTGCATCTTCAGGACTAGTCTACACCGCAGGCATAATCGATGCAAGGGCCCTTAAGATAAAGATAGCATACAGTTTGTGTGGTCCAATCGGCAGTTTTGTGGTTGTGGCAGGTTTCTTGTCAGGAATGTTATATGCAAAAAGCGACTCGGCAGTTTCATGGCGTGGCCGAGGTTACTCAATGAAGGATCACATGCAGAATTCAATTAGTGTGTAGGTAACAATTATAGACTAAGCAAGGACTGCCAAATCATTGACCAAGTCATCTGTAATCGTCGGTGGGCTACTCGGTGTGGTCATCGTTTTGATCGCATATAGTATTTTCTTAAACCCTCCAACCAAGACACCTACAGTAGACGAGATTTCCGATTCTACAAAGAATGCAGTCATTGCGCAAGACCAGACAAGACAGCTTACTCTAGTTGAGATCTTTGAAAAATCAGAATCTGGCGTAGTCCGGATAAATGTCAAACGTCCCAATAATGACCCTCGTGGCCCTGGAGGAATTGGCTCCGGTTTTGTATATGATAAAAACGGTCACATAATAACAAACGAACATGTTGTACAAAATGCAGAAAAACTTGTTGTCACTTTTCTTGATGGAAGATCATTTCGTGCGAATGTGGTCGGAAAAGATCTCTATACAGATCTTGCAGTAATTAAAGTAAATGCGAGTTCAGATGCATTATTTCCACTGCCAGTAGGCGATTCTTCAAAGCTGAAAGTTGGAGAACAAATTGCTGCAATAGGAAATCCTTTTGGTTTGTCAGGCTCGATGACTTCAGGAATAGTAAGCCAACTGGGAAGATTGTTGCCATCACAAGACAGAGGATTTCAGATACCAGACATAATTCAAACAGATGCTGCAATAAACCCAGGTAACTCTGGAGGACCACTTTTGAACATGCGTGGAGAGGTAATAGGTATCAACACAGCAATACAATCAGAGAGCGGTGAGTTTGCAGGCGTAGGTTTTGCGATTCCTTCAAGAACGGTTCAAAAAATTGTCCCGACATTGATTGAGACCGGTGTTTATCATCACCCATGGGTTGGAATCACTGGTAGAGATATAGACCCAGATTTGGCCCAGATTCTAAACCTACGTGATGCCAGAGGGTTTTTGGTGATAAATGTCTTAGATGACAGCCCTGCACAGAAAGCAGGCATACGTGGTATGACTGAGATAAAAGAAGTCGACGGCGTACGCTACCAAGTTGGAGGAGACATCATACTTGCAGTAGACGGCAAGATTGTGAGAAAAATTGACGATATTTTAATTCATCTGCAGCGTGAAAAATCAGTAGGTGATCAGATGGTGTTGCAAATTTTGCGTGATGGCAAGGCCACTGACGTAGTAATTACATTAGAGGAGCGGCCAAACTCCAACAGAGAACTTACAAACTCAACCTCGACACAAAGATAAATAGCAGAATCGAAAAATCCACGTATTGAGCGACCTTGTGTTAAGTTGCGAGCAGCTGAATCAGGCATTAGATGGAAAAGAGATTCAACGTGATGACGCATACAAGATTTTTGACTTTTCAGTCACAAACCCTGCCGAAATCTATGAGGTTGCCCAGATTCTGCGCAACAAACACAAATCAAGATCAGTTACATTTTCAAAAAAAGCATTCTTCAACTTAGTAAATCTATGTAGAGACACATGCGGTTATTGCACCTACAAAGCAGAACCTGGTGAGCCAAAGCTATCTTTGATGAACAAAACGGATGTCAGAGATTTAGCAAAATTAGCAAGAAAATACAGGTGTGTGGAGGCACTCTTTGTTACCGGCGAGCGACCAGAGCAAAAATACACCGAGGCGAAAAATTGGCTCAGGAAGAATGGATTTTCAAGCACTGCAGAATATTTGGTGCATGCCTCCGAAATTGCATTTTCTGAGGGTCTTTTTCCTCACACAAACGCAGGTAACCTCACAAAGTCTGAGATAAACGAACTCAAAAAAACCAACGTGAGCATGGGTTTGATGCTTGAAAACTCAAGTGAGCGGTTAACATACAGAAACATGCCGCACCAGATGGCACCAAGTAAGAACCCAAAAGCAAGACTGCGAGTCCTAGAGAGCGCAGGTGAGCTAAAAATGCCAACAACTACTGGCGTTTTAGTTGGAATCGGTGAAACACCGTACGAACTTATCGATTCGTTGTTTGAGATAAGAAAACTTCATCAAAAATACGGGCACATACAGGAGATCATCTTGCAGAACTTTCAGCCAAAACAGGATACCATGATGCGCCAAGTCGAGTCCGCAGAAGAGAACTATTTTAAGACGATGGTAGCCTTGTGCCGCATAATAATGCCACAAATGAACATCCAGATTCCACCTAACTTGTCCCCAAACTCATATCAGACATTTATCGAAGCTGGAATAAACGATTGGGGTGGAATATCTCCCATTACACAGGATTATGTAAATCCGGAGTTTGGTTGGCCACAAATAGAATTTGTTCAAAAAAATACTGAAAAAGCTGGATTCAAGTTTAAGGCTCGTTTCCCAGTATATCCAGAATTTATGCATCTTGTGGAAGCTCGTCTATTCAGCGAAATTGCCAAGATAATGGATGAAGACGGTCTTGTAAAGGAGGAGTATTGGAGATGATAGATTCTCTTTTGAAAAATGCAGACCCGCTCATAGCAGACACTCTCAATAGAGCACTAGAAGAAAAAGAAATCACAGTTGAAGAAGGAATAAGGCTGTACGATGCAAAAGGCATAGACTTCCACTTAGTTGGCATGGTAGCCGACGAACTTAGGAAACGCCGTGTCGGTGACATTGTTACTTTTGTTGTGAATCGTAACATCAATTTCACAAATGTCTGCATAAAACAATGTGGATTTTGTGCATTTAGCAGAGATTTTAGGGAAGAGGAAGGATATTTTTTGCCAACGCAAGAGATCGTAAGACGTGCAAAAGAAGCATACAGTCTTGGTGCAACCGAGATATGCATCCAGGCAGGGCTTCCACCAGATATGGACGGCAACTTGTATGAAGACATATGTAGGGCAATCAAGTCCGAGATTCCGGACATACACATACATGGATTCTCACCAGAAGAGGTTCTTTATGGAGCAAGTCGATCAAAACTTTCGATTAGGGAATATCTGGTAAGACTCAAGGATGCTGGTGTCAACACTCTGCCAGGTACTGCTGCCGAGATCCTCGATCAAGATATTCGCGACAAGATCTCACCGGGAAGAATTACTGTAAACGACTGGGTAGAGGTAATCAAGACTGCTCACAAGCTTGGCATAAACTCGACTTCGACAATTATGTTTGGGCACATTGAAAGTCACCAAGACAGAGTGAGGCATATTGCAAAGATACGAGAGATTCAAAAAGAAACCGGTGGCTTTACGGAGTTTGTTCCCTTGAATTTCATCCACACTGAGGCCCCAATGTACAAACATAACTTGCACCAAGGAATACGAGGTGGAGCGAGTGCAAGCGATGTTATGCTAACACATGCGATAGCTAGAATCATGCTCAACAACTACATCAACAATATACAAGTGTCTTGGGTAAAAGAAGGCCCTAAAATGTCTCAAGTTCTTCTTACATGGGGTGCAAACGACTTTGGCGGCACGCTCATCAATGAAAGCATCTCCACTTCAGCAGGATCCCAACATGGTCAGCTGTTAAAACCAAAACAAATCAAGCAACTCATAAGAGAGATAGGCAGGATACCAGCGCAAAGAAGTACAACCTACAAAATTCTCAAAGTGTACAACTCTGAGCTTGAAGAAGGTGAACTCGATAAAGTTGACGATGCATCGAAATTTGGATCTTATTTTGAGCTGGTAAAGCTTGACAAATATAGATACAAAAATCCAAGAGCAAATTAGCTTGACAGTTTGTAGTGACATAGTATCTTATGCAAAAAATCTTGCACTAGATGAATGCGAAGCAGTATTATGCGCAAAGAAAATTCTAACTGTACGGATCACCGACTCTGAAGTTACTGAGATAAAAGAGAATTTTGGAAAATCTGTAGGAGTAAGGTTGATTCACCAAAAGAAAATATCATCACTAGAATCCACTTTTTTGGAGCCGAAAAAAATTGTTGATGAAGCATTAAAATCAACAAAAAAGCTTACCAAAAGAGAATTTTGGAAGTCCCTCCCAATTAATGAAAAGACGCCTGTTGTTGAGAAAACAAATGATCCAAAAGTGTGGGAGATCGATGCTTCAAAGGCAGTCGAGATTGCCAACCAGATGATCGATGCTGCATCACATAAGATAGTAAGCAGAATTTCAGGCTCGCTAAACATAGTTTGCGATGATTTTGAGCTTGAAAACTCGAATGGCTTACAAAGACACGAGCGTGCTACATACTTGAGTGCAGTGATAAATGCGGATTCTGAATATGGCAGTATTCCAGTTTCCGGCATAGGCCAAGCAAACTCGCGAATGCTCAATCACTTTGATGCCTCAAAAGTTGGAAGAGATGCCATGGAGATGTGTGTGTCCTCATTAAACCCTCGAAGCTGTGATGCCGGTATAACAAGCATAGTTTTTGAACCAATTGCGGTTGGTGAGCTTCTCGCATTTGTAATTGGTCCAAACTTTAATCTCAAAACTTTTTCTGAGAAGCGTAGTTGTTTTTCAGACAAACAGGGGATGAAGATTGCGTCTGATGAGTTCAGTCTCATTGACGATCCACATATGCCAAATGGGTTAGGCACCAAGAGCTTTGATGATGAAGGTATCCCTACAAAAAAGACGTCGTTTGTTGATGACGGGATCTTTATTGGAACATACACGGATTCTTACAACGCATTCAAAGAAAACGCTGAGGTCACAGCTAACGCATGCAGGCCAGGCTCGCCCCTTGGTCGTTCCTCTGAGCCCATCCCAGTTGCTGCGCCACACAACCTCACCATCAAGCCAGGTAAAGTTAATCGTGATGAAGTGATTAGTGATACAAAAAACGGCATACTTGTCTCAAGGCTGTGGTACACATACGCAGTCAATCCGATAAAGGGGGATTTTTCTTGTACAGCACGAAGTGGGATCTGGTTGATCGAAGATGGTGAATTAAAGTCTCCCGCAAAGCCAATCAGAATCATTCACAACCTACCAACATTCTTGCAAAACATATCGCAAATTGCCATCAATTCAAGAACTGTCTTGCCGTGGGCAGCCATGCCAGTTACAGCACCAACTATACGATCTGATGGGATTTCAGTTAACCCAATTTAGTCAGACTTAAGTAGCAAAAACACCAATTAAGACCATGTGTGAGACTCTTGATGAAATTCACGCAATGCAGCTTTCTGCAGTGATTGCAAAGATGCGAAAAGAGGCAAAAAAGGAAGAAAAGCCCATTCCAGCAGTGGCTTGACTCCTTTTCAAATTTTTGTTAGATCCACGTGTTTGTTTAAAAAAACTACCAGAAAATCAAATTACTTTTAAGCTAACCTTAATTAAGGTAATGTACCGTACCATACGGTATTATGAGAGCGCGTCTTACATACATCCCGCTTGAGGTAGCAGAGCAACTTGATGACTTTATCATAACACGTGATGAACAGATCATGGATGCAGTAAAGGCAAGAGCGCGTGACTACAGCATGCTCTCGCTTTTGAAACTATTATATCAATTAAAGTGTGGGGCCATGAATTTTTCAGATTTGTATACCAGTTCAAAGATAAGGATGAAGAGATCGTTTTTGAATTACTTGAAGTTGTGTTTAGATTACGATTTCATAAGAAAAGAGAATGTAGGTCCTTCTGTAGTTTATTCTATTACAGAGAAGGGTAGAGTTATGTTGAATCTATTTTTGCAGAAAAGTAATTAATTAGCTCAAAAAACCAAAAACAGTGCGACGCATTTTAGAAGACCATGTCCATGAGATAAAAAAGATCAATTACAAGAGTCCGATAATTTTTGCAGGTTTTGTAGGTGCAGGACTAGCCGGCCCGCTGGCAGTAGGATATTTGATTGAAAAACTAAGAATGCAGGAGGTGGGATTTCTGCGCTCAAAGTACCTCCCACCTTCAACCGTATTCATTCAGGGCAGACTGCGGCACCCATTCAGATTTTACACGAACAAGAATGGCACTATTTGCGCAGTAATTTGTGAAGTAACGTTGAAAATGGATGGTCTAAACAGTATCGCGTCAACTATTTTAGATTGGGCCGAAAGTAAAGGGACAAAAGAATTGATAATTTTGGATGGTGTTGCAAGTAACGAACATGACAGTAAAACATTTTGTGCAGCTGAAGAAGATCTCTGCAGAATAATGTCAGAGAAGGGAATCAGCATGATATCCCAGGGATTCATCACCGGCATACCCGGCAGTATTCTTAATGAGTGCATAATACGTAAGATTCGTGCAATAACACTTCTAGTAAAGGCAAATCACACAAGTCCAGATCCACTTGCCGCCGCCACTTTGATTGACTCAATAAACAAAGTCTACGGTCTCAACATAGACACGACTGATTTGAAAAAAGAAAAAGAAAAGATTGGCATAGAATTCAAAGAATTATCAGAAAGATACAAAGAACACCGCCAGGTTGATTCTGGCATGTACATGTAAAAAGGTCTTTTAATACGACGGCAAAATGCTGATTATATGACATTAACCTACAAACAAGCAGGCGTAGATGTAAAAAGCATAAAAAAGAGTCAAAGTACAATTGGCAGAATCATTGCATCAACTCACCGACTGCAAAAAGTAAAGAGTGGTTTTGGTCATTATGCAGGACTTGTAGAAATTGACAAGTATAGATTGTTGGCGACCCATACCGATGGCGTAGGCACCAAAGTCCTAATTGCAAACATGCTAAAAAAATACGACACCATAGGAATCGACTGTGTCGCTATGAACGTTAATGACATAATATGCATTGGTGCCACACCCATATCGTTTGTGGATTATATTGCTGCAAATCAAAACAAGCAAGCGATTTTTGCACAAATCGCAAAAGGGTTGGCAACTGGTGCAAAAAAAGCAGGTGTTCCGATAGTAGGCGGCGAGACTGCCATAATGCCAGACTTGTTTGCTGAAAAAAGATTTGTGTTTGATCTGGCAGGCATGGTTGCAGGCATAGTGCAAAAAGACAGCCTCATACTTGGCAACAAGATCAAGGAAAACGACTCAATAGTTGGAATTTACAGTAGCGGACTTCATTCAAATGGATATTCCCTTGCACGCAAGGTTCTGCTAAAAAAATACTCAGTTGGTGACAAAATAAGAGGAGTTGGAAGACTTGGTGACGCCTTATTGATGCCAACTGAGATCTATGTCAAACCAGTTCTTGAGATAATCAGAAAATGTAATGTGCATGGACTCGCAAACATAACAGGAGGTTCATTTACCAAACTCCTACGGTTAAAAAACACTGGATATACGCTTGATCAATTGCCTCAACCACCAAAAATAATGCAGTTGATTGAGGATTTGGGTGTGAGTAGCGACGAGATGTACAAGACATTCAACATGGGAATAGGATTCTGTATAATTTTGCCGAAAAATGACGCACAGAAAGTTATTGAGATTTGTAAAAAACACAAACTCAAAAGCCAAGTCATAGGTTCAATCACAAATAGAATAGGTGTTTTTGTCAATTCACGCAAATTGGCATAGTTAGACAAAACCTTTCATTATTTTTAATTAAATACTTCCATATATGAGCACAATGGGAGGTAATTGAGTTGGAACAGCATTTTGTTTCTGTCGTAATTAGTGTGTGCGTGTTGCTTTTTGCCGCAAAACTCATGGCAGAGTTATTTGTTAGATTAAAGCTCCCGATCGTTTTGGGTGAGTTAATAGCTGGAATGATTGTGGGTCCTTTTGCAATAGGATCACTCATCGTTATCCAAGGTGAGACATTGCTGCAATTAAATCAAGAGGTAAAAATACTTGGCGAAATCGGCGCGATTGTAATTTTATTTATGGCCGGATTAGAAATGACTCCACGAGAATTTATCAAAGGTGGAAAGGCATCGTTTACAGTAGGCACACTTGGTGTAATTGTACCGTTTTTTGTTGGTTTTTTTGTTTTTCAGCTTTTCGGCTTCCATGCGTTTCAAGCAATGCTTGTGGCCACTGCGCTGACTGCGACCAGCATAGCTATTTCTGTCCAAGTGCTCTCAGAGTTTGGTAAGCTAAAGACACCCGAGGCAAGATTGATAATAGGAGCTGCGGTAGTTGACGATATTTTAGCAATTGCGGTCTTGTCAATAGTCACATCACTTGACCCTGCAGCAGCACAAGTTGACATCATTGAAATATCATTTACCATCTTCAAAGTACTAGGATTCTTTGCGGCCATGGCAATAGCTGCCATATTCATTGTTCCTCGTGTTGTTGGATCAAGGCTCTGGAAGGCAGGAGGTGCAATAGAAGGAGTTGTTACTGCTGCGTTTTTTGGTGCTGCTGGTGTTGCCGCCTCCATTGGACTCTCTCCCATACTTGGTTCATTTGTAGTAGGCATGGCATTGTCATCTACAAAAGTTTTTGAACGCGTGGAGCACTACATAAGCAAATTAGGTCTAATTTTCGCGCCGTTATTTTTTGCAATAATTGGGGCTCAAGTAGACTTTCGAGGAATAAATGGTGAGATCCTTATAATAGCTGCAGTAATAATTGGAGTAGCTGTTACGACCAAATTGGTTGGATGTGGTCTTCCTGCTTTACCATTCCTCAAAAACAAGGCTCAATCAAAACGGGTTGGAATTGCAATGATATCAAGAGGTGAAGTTGGGTTAATTGTTGCTGGTATTGGCTTATCGAGCGGCGTTCTGACTTCAAACGTATATTCTACAATAGTAATAATGGTGGCAATCACAACCATCATCACACCCATATGGCTCAAAATGGAGTATAGGAAAGAATTGAAACAAAACCCCCAGACGTGATCGCAGCTTTTCGTTTTCCTTGAAAAATGTTAAATTAGACTAAAAATTTCGAGCATCATTGGCCGAAGAATTCATAGACATGTGCGCCGTCTGCAAGCAAGGCGTTCCGAAATCAGATATGGTTTATCAAAAAGGCAAAGTCTTTCACTCCCAGTGTTTTACAGACCATGGTAGTTCCTTTACTACACCAGACTCTGAAGTTGCGCAGCTTAGTGCAAGAACCAGAATCGAGCTTGTACAGCTTAAGAATATGAAAGCAAGAGTCGAGCTTGAAAAGCAATTAACAAAAATACAGAACAAACAAAAGAAAAAAAACAAAAAGAGGCCAAAAAAGAAACCAGTCAAGAAGGCAAATGCCAAGAAAAGATCAAAGTCAAAAAGAAAGCCGAAGATGGTTAAAAAACGCGTAAAAAGTTCCAAAAAATTAAAGAGAAAATCCAAAAAACGCCAATAGTTGATTTGAACGAATTTAAAGCCAGATAGATATCGTTACACATTGCAAGACGCCACATTCACAAAGGCATGTCATGAGATCTCGCATGGTTTGCTTACCATCGAATCACCTACAAAAAATCAGATAAAATCACAGATCAAAAAAGTCTGTACTAAATACGCACTTGAAAGAATACCAAGAAATTCGGAAATTCTGGCAACAGTTAGTGGTAACGATTACTCAAAACTACAAAAAATTTTGATAAAAAAACCGGTCAAGACTGCATCAGGAGTTGCAGTAATTGCACTAATGCCTATGCCATATGCATGCCCCCACGGTAGATGTACGTATTGCCCCGGTGGAGTCGAGTTTAATTCACCAAACAGCTATACAGGAAACGAACCATCCACTATAAACGCCATTGAAAATGGCTATGACCCAAAAAAGCAGATTGCCTCCAAGATTGAAAAGCTCATTGCCTACGGTCACGATCCCACAAAAATGGAGTTAGTCATAGTAGGCGGCACGTTTCTTTTCATGCCAACCCAATACCAAGAGAATTTCATAAAGTCATGCTATGATGCGTTAAATGGTTTTGTGTCAGCCAATTTAGAAGAGTCAAAGAAAAACAACGAGGTTGCAAAAATTCGTAATGTTGGGTTTACAATTGAGACAAAACCCGATTACTGTAAAAAAGAACACGTAGACGTGATGCTAAACTATGGCATCACCAGAATTGAAATTGGCGTTCAAAGTCTTCGAGAAAGAGTCTACAAGATAGTCAATCGCGGTCACACCTACCAAGATGTAGTAGATTCTTTTCAAATCTCAAAAGATGCAGGCTACAAGCTTGTTGCACATATGATGCCAGGCCTTCCTACAGTTAGTCCTCAAGAAGACATAGAGGATTTTAAGAAATTATTCACCGATGAAGAGTTAAAACCTGATATGTTAAAGATCTACCCCTCTTTGGTGTTACAGCACACCCCTTTATACCAACAATATCTACAAGGCAAATATCAACCATATTCTGATGATGACATGATACGTGTCCTAGTTGAAATCAAAAAAATGATCCCAAGGTGGGTAAGAATCATGAGAGTTCAAAGGGAAATATCCCCACAAGAAATAATCGCAGGTCCAAAATCAGGCAACCTGCGGCAAATTGTGCATGAAAATCTCAAAAAACAAGGGCTTTCATGCAAATGTATCAGGTGTAGAGAGATAGGGTTTTCCAGAGCACCACACCGAGAGTTATTTTTGCATAGAGAGAATTACATATCTTCTGGAGGCAATGAGGTCTTTTTATCGTACGATGATTCCGCAGACAGAATTTATGGATTTTTGAGACTTAGAAACCCTAGTGACAAAAAACACAGAAAAGAGATTGCAGGAAGAACATGTATTGTACGTGAGTTACACGTGTATGGCAAGCCCCTCAAGATCGGCCAAAGAGAAGACGGTCAAATCCAGCATTCCGGACTTGGTCGAAGTCTTATGAGTGAGGCAGAAAAAATTTCAAAGGATGAATTTGATGCAAAAAAGCTTTTGGTGATCAGTGCTGTTGGAACAAGAGAATATTATCGAAAACTCGGCTATATGCCGGATGGCCCATATATGGCAAAGATGTTGGATTGATAAAATGTCTGAGGAAGAAAAGATCATCATAGGAAAGGGAACGTGGATTGACAAGCTTGCCTTTGAGATGATAGAGCGGGAAAAACAGCTTGGAAGAGACACCACGTTGTTGAAGGTGGAATCAGGTCTTGGTGCATCAGGAATACCCCATATTGGCAGCCTAGGCGATGCAGTAAGAGCTTATGGGGTCAAGTTGGCCTTAGAAAACTTGGGCTTCAAATCAGAACTTGTTGCATACTCCGATGACCTCGATGGACTAAGAAAGATACCAGAAGGACTCCCAGATTCACTCGCAGAACATATTGCGAAACCTGTATCATTGATTCCAGACCCCTTTGGATGCCATGACTCATATGGCATGCACATGAGTAGCATCCTGCTTGATGGTCTTGACAAGCTAGGCATCAAGTACAATTTTGTTAGAGCCATTGATACTTACAAGAAAGGTGTTTTGAAGAATCAAATTCACACCATTTTGATAAATTCAGAAAGAATTGGAAAGCAAATTGCGGAAATGGTCGGACAGGAGAAATACCAGAAATTCCTGCCATACTACCCAGTTTGCGCAAAATGCAATAGACTCTATACAGCGCAGTCTTACGAATATGTTCCTGACAAGATGAAAGTAAAGTATCGTTGCCTACAAACCGAAATAGGCTCAAAGATGTTGCAAGGATGTGGACATGAAGGTGAAGCTGACATTACAAAAGATTTGGGTAAGCTTGCCTGGAAAGTCGAGTTTGCAGCAAGATGGCATGCATTTGACATCAGATTTGAAGCGTATGGAAAAGACATTATGGACTCAGTCAAGGTAAATGACTGGGTTTCAGATGAGATACTTGGGCATCCCCATCCACACCATGTCAGATATGAAATGTTTTTGGATAAAGGAGGTAAAAAAATCTCCAAGTCTGCCGGAAACGTGGTGACTGCGCAGAAATGGTTCAGGTATGGGACACCCAAATCAATGCTTCTTTTACTGTACAAACGAATCGCTGGTGCGCGAGAGCTGGGCTTTGAAGACATACCAACCCTCATGGACGAGTACAATGAACTTGAGGACATTTACTTTGGAAAGATCAAGTTGGACAATGAGGCAAAGACAATCAAGTCAAAGGGATTATACGAGTACGTCAACCTGCTCAATCCTCCAAAAGAGCCTTCGGTGCATGTTAGCTACAGGCTGTTAGTTGAGCTTTGTAGAATATTTAGAGAAGATCGAATCAGTCGGGTTGTCAAAAAACTCGTCGATTATGGTGCAATTAAAAATGCGACGCCATATGTGGAAGAAATAATCCAGCTTGCTGGCAACTACGCAGACGACTTTGAGGAACAAGAACCAACCAAGATCCAGATAAATGATACCACGAAGAAGGCATTAAAGCAGCTTATTGATGTTCTAGAGGCCGAAAAAGAGCCCGAGGACTTGCAAAACACCATCTACAACATTTCAAAAGAAAACAACATACCACCAAAAGAGTTCTTTATGGTGCTGTATCAAATAATTTTGTCTGCAAACCGTGGACCTAAGATCGGTCCATTCATTTTAGACATAGGAAGAAAAAAGGTAGCACAAACAATCAGCAAACACATCTAAGCTATGGCCCACAATGAACACAACAGACCAAAGAAGGGTGGAGGATATTTTCTGATAATTTTGGGTGCGCTGTTGTTCATAATTGCTCCAAGTTGGTTCTCAGATAAGCCCGAATTTGGCCTAGTTCTGATAGCCATAGGCTTTGTGGTCGGTGGTCTTGGCTTCTTCCTTCGCTTTGTAAAAAAGTGAATAGAGAAATAGCCAAGATTTTGAAAATATAGGCATGGGACTCTTTAGACGCGTAAAAAAAGAGTCTGAAGATCAGACAGCATCGGACGTACAAATAAAGTCTCCTGAGGAGATACAAAAAGAACAGATTGCCAATGAATTAGAACACTTGCGTAAAGAGTTAAGTGCAAAAACTGAACACCTAAATTCAATATCTGACAAGCTGGCAAAAGTCAAAGATGAGTACGACCAACTTGTCGGCACCCTCATGACTTCAAAGAGAGAACTCAATGAGCACAAAGCTGAGCATCAGGCTATTTTACAACAAATAGAGTCAGCAAAGTCAGAATTAGCATCAATAAAAAAACAAATCGAGTCAGAAAAAACGTCACTGGACGACCTGCAGAGGGTAAGCTCTGAATTAGAAACAATGAAGTCACAATATCACAAATACAAAGAAGAAGCAGACAAGCTGAAATCAGCACATGAAACATTTGAGGAACTAAAAAAATCCCAACAAGAAGCCTCAAAAGAGCTAGAACAAATTAGAAAAGAATACGACTCAAAGAAAAAAGAAATCGAGATTGCAAAAAAAGAACTAAAGTTCATCGAGGATCAAATGGCAAATGTCGGAACCAGATCTGCACCAAAGAATGTCGTTGCCGCTGCAAGCTCAGTTGTTGCATCTCTCAATAGCAAGCTTCTTGCCACCCAAAAGGAGTTAGAGATGCTCAAAATTGCACTGCAAAGAGAACGCGCGGAACACCAAGAAACAAAAAACAAACTTGATGCATTGTTAAAAGAAAAGAAGATTTAGAACTACTTTAGTCTCTTGAGTATTTCTTTTTTGATAAACACGAATTCTTCTTCTGAGAGTATTCCTTTTTCTTTTAAAGAGGCCAATTTAGCAAGCTGCTCTACGACTGATTCTTGTGAACCTGTATTATCAGTTTGTGCGACAATCTGAGATTCCTCTTGCTTTAATCGGATTGCTCTAGAATTGAATGGGGAAGAGCTGTCCACTTCCTCAAGAAATGTGTTGTCCTTACATCCTACAATTTGCATGTGTTGGATCAGCTCTTCACCAGCAAATTCAATCAATGAAGCCTTTGCAGATTTGTATCCGCAGATGTCGCACACCACGATGAACATACCGGAGGCCAAATTCGGAATTTTGTTGGCGTCAGGTTTGCGTACGTATTCAGCATATCTTGTCTTACCGCACTGGTGATTCTCTGTTGGTGTGTGTTCTTCACAGAACTTGAATCCGCAGTACGCGCACTTGGAAGGAGTTTTCAGTAACTCTCCGCAAAATAAGCACGAGTTTGCTTTTGTTCTTGGTTGCGACAGGCTCAATTTCAGTGTCAAATTCTCTTCGATTATTAAAAAGGAGCAGCTCGTATTATCTGAAAATCATGCAACATTGCTGTGGCAACCCACATTTGTTTTTATTCTACAAATGAAAAAAACCTGATGTGATTGCTCGATCATTCCTTGCCATCCCCATGTTAATCATCGTTGTACTTCCCGTCTTTGCTGATGAGTTTTTCATTCCAGATTGGTTCTATGAATCGCACCAGTATTGGAAAAGCGGCCTAGTATCAGACAGAGAATTTTCAGATGCAATCTCTTATTTACAAAAAATAGATCTGTTACTAATAAAGGAGTCTTCAGACGATCCGATCATGAACTTTTTGATTACTGATGCGATCATCAAACAGGATCTACTTGGACATTCGAGATTTTCTGATTGTACTGGTGGCTGGTACATCACAGGTTATTACACGCCATTAGAAACAGACTATATCAGCGAATTAATTACAATAAATGCAGACGGAACATCTTATGAATTAAAAGAGGATTTTGTTGCAGACTTGAAAATTGAAGGGTGGGGTAAAGCTAGTTCTGGAATGTATGTTGGATGGTACGATGATTCATTTCACTTCAGTGATTTTCCACGTGACTCAAATGGAGATAGATTGGTTGTTGGCATGGTAGCAGTAGATCAGAGCATCATTCCTGCAAATTCAAATGTCACAATTCCGAGTCTTCCTGCACCGTGGAACGGCCTTATCTTTGTTAGCTCCGATGTTGGTCCAGACATAGTTGGCAAGCACATTGATGTCTATACCGGTGAAGGAAAAAAAGCTCTAAGTGAGACATACAGGATAACAGGGCATAACAACGTGGTTTGTATGGAGGCAGACTAGTGTCAAAACTGCATTCCGTCATCAAGATCTTTTCGTTTATTGTGGTAGGCATAGCGACCATAATAATAGGTGCGTTCATGCTGCGCGGAATAATGCACCTTTGGGACAAGAAAAAGCCAGATGGGGACAAGTCGGATTAGCAACTGTAGATGGTTACTTCATCTTAATCATTAAACGAGAAGGTTCTCCCATACGAAATCATCCCCAATCCTACTGTGAACCTTTCTTGGTGTGATTTTCCGAATCAGGATGTCTGTGATTTGGATTCCATCTTCTTATACTTTCGCAGTGTCAACTCGTGATTCTGTGTACGATACTCCTCCATGTTACTTAGCATGTGCCAGATTATCTCAAGCATCTGCCTTGCAGCAGCTACCTTTGCCTTTTGCTT
>JBDUUJ010000084.1:0-2902 GCA_039938575.1 Nitrososphaera sp.
TTTGGAGCCTCCGGTATCAACTCAATATAATTAGCAGCAAAGTGATTTAAAGTGAACCACTCGATTTGTGACAAATTAACAGTGGTTCTGTTACCTGTATGGGACACGCTTATCCGTGTTACCCATCAGGACATTATCCCGCAGCCAACTTGCTTCCATCGACTCTGAGGATTAGTGGTTCAAATAAACCCACATTCCCCCTCATCGCTTCACTTGGAAGCCCTCGAGGATGGGTAAACCTAGCCCACCCCTTGTAGGCGATATTCAGAGATGCCACTACATCTCTGTCCATCAATTTCCTACAATTACTACACCACAATTTACGACGGCATAGCCTGTCCTCTTGGAGTTGCCCTCCGCATCCTGGACAGAGCTGGCTGGTGCGTTTAGGATCAACTAATAGTACGGGAATGCCTTCCCACGCTGCCTTGTACTGGATTTGTCTTTGAAATTCGTAAAACGACCAAGAGTTTAGTTTTCGTCTGAATTTATTTCCCTGACCGTTGCCTTTTCTGTATAATTTTCTGATGCCCTTGATGTCTTCAAGGATAAGAGCCGACTTGGTTTCTTTGGCTCTCTGTACAATGTCTTTGGTGATTTTGTGTAAATATTGATTGACACGTCTTGTTTGTCTGCCTCTAATCTTTATAAAGAACCTATTTTTGACACGCCTGTCATTTCGTCTAAATGCTGCTCTAACAAACTGAGAGTTTTCCTTGATTGATAGGATTTTGTTTGTTTTATACATGATGAATTGCTGCGGTGTGGATATGGTAATGTTTCTGAGATTTCTGTCTATTCCTATTATGGATTCTGGCTTGATTTCCTGCACATCTTTTCTAACAGCGATGGACAATGTGGTTGGCGTGATAACAAAGGATCTTGGCTGCAATGTTTTATCTGAGAGGATTTCTGCTGTATGGTTGTTTAGCAGAATATTGGCAAATTCTCTGTTTGATACAGGAAAAGATAACAACATGCCGTTGATTTTGAATCCATAACACGATACAAGATATGGTTTTTTAATAAATGGTGATTTTGACTTTCTGCATTTTTTTATTTATTTTTTCATCTGTTCTTATCTTCCAGCCGCTTGTTCTATGGCTTTGTGTTTGTATTTTGATTGGTTCTGATAGTATTTTAGGGCATGGTATGAGAGCAGTGACAGTTTTTTCATTGTGGAACAGTTGTTCTCAATGCCGATTCTTATGCAGTGGTTTACCATGTCTTTGAAGGTATTCATCATTTTGATTTGATCGGTGTTTGGCGTGAATTTTTGTTTGATGGATTTGAGTGGCAAATTGTGTTGTAGGTATTGAATGTAATTATTTAACATATTTGTTGCAAGTGATGTTGACCTTGACATTAACTTGTAAGCTCATTTTTTAGCATCCGATGGTAAACATCGTTGGCCAGCACCCGTCAATTACACAGAACCCTGGACAGTAGTAGTTTTGCTAATTTAAACAGTCAATCTGTTTGATTGTTCTACCAGTCTGCACAAAGTAAATAACTTGAACGCAAATACCAGATCACATGAAGAGTCTGTTTGCCGCGCTTTTTGTCGCAATTCTCGTTTCTGGCGTTTCCACTGCATCTGCGCACAAAGCAGTCACCGTAGACCAATACGAGATCGAAGTAGGGTGGAGAGACGAGCCGCCACTTGTAAACCAGCAAAACGCCATCGTATTTTCAATCACCACTGAAGAGGGTGAGGGTGTAAAATCAGGAGTCACCAATGCTTTCAGAGATCTTACCGCTACTGTCAAGTCGGGAAGTCTGACAAAGACACTTGACATACTGTCTGATGTGAAGCCAGGCCACTACTACTCAAAAATAATCCCAACCAAAACAGGAACACTGATTGTTGAGTTGACAGGAAGTATCAGAGGGGTGCCTGTCAACGAACAAGTCAACATAGAAGATGTTGAAAGCCTCGACATAATTGCATTCCCACCTGCAGGCTCAGCCGGCCAAGCAGACATAGCACAGTTGAAGAACGCCATGTCGTCTATTCAAAAGGACGTAAGTGAGCTCAAATCCAAAGTCGGCAATGTTGGGCCAGGCAATGTTGATCTGTCAAAATCCTACGACTTTGCGGTATTTGGCCTTGCGCTTGGCGCAGCAGGTGTAATACTTGCAGTAGTTGCAATGATAAAAAGAAAATAAAGAATTCTAAAGTTTTGGAATCACTTTAGATTTTGTTGTGACAGCTATTATGCTCACTATGGCTACTGCAAGAATCATCATTGCAATTGGGCCAAACTCTGGCACTACTTGTGCCGATATGGTCTCACCTTTCGGGCCTGTCCAGTTTGCTTCGTCATCAGGTAACCCTATGCCTAGAATTATGATGTCAAAGTCTACTGGGCTGTCTGATTCAAGTGCTGATGTTGCAAACTCTGCCATGCCAGTGTGCGAGTGTTGTCCTTGCTCGAACATGACTTCATTTCCGTCCTGAGTTGCAAGTATGTCAAAATTGACGTGCTCAATTGGATTACCATCAGCGTCTGTGAATTCGACTGTTACTGCCAATTCCTCACCTGCTGTTGGTGCTCCCGCAATGATGTGTGCCATTATTGAACCGTCCTGAGTCATTGCTACTGCAGCTTCTCCATGATCCGTCATGGTTTCTCCATTATGTTCCGACTCGTCTTCATGCATTTCAGCGCCCGCCTCTTGTACTATGACTTTGCCTGTCATCCAGGGATGAACAACGCAAAAGTACGGGAATTCTCCGGCTTCATCAAATTTGTGCGAGAAAGTCTTTCCTGCCATGAAAAGGCTGCTGTCAAAATTTCCGTCTGGGCCGCCATCTAAGGTTCCACTTGTTACAGTGTGACCTGCGGTGTCATCGTTTGACCATGTAACTTCGCCGCCAACATCTATTGTCACCTCGTGT
>JBDUUJ010000085.1:0-30056 GCA_039938575.1 Nitrososphaera sp.
GGATCTAAAGAAGGCGTCCACTAAGAACAAGGCGCCCATTTGGTCAAAGCTTGCAGTTATGGCTCAAAAACCATCCATTGCTAGAAGAGTCGTCAATATAAAAAAGATAAATGACGTCACAAAGGAAAACGACGTCATCGTAGTACCAGGAAAGGTTCTGGGTACCGGCAACATATCTCATAAAATCACTCTTTGCTCATTTTCAATATCAACTTCGGCTGCAAACAAGGTGCTTTCTGCTGGCGGCAGCATAATTAATTATTCTGAGATGATATCAAAATTTCCGACAGGAAAGGGTGTGAAGATAATTGGCTGATCAGCAAATCGTAGTAGATGGAACAAACCTTTTGGCAGGAAGACTTGGTTCAAACGTTGCCAAGATGCTTTTGCAAGGAAATCGTGTTGCCATAGTAAATTGTGAGAAGATAATGATTAGTGGAAGCAGAAGAAACATCATTCAAAATTACAAAGACTTTCTCTCAATTGCAAGTATTTTGCATCCAGAACATGGTCCATATCACCCACGAAGGCCAGACACCATAATTGCAAAGATGATCCGAGGTATGCTGCCTAGAAAAAAACCATCCGGCCAAGCAGCACTGAAAAGACTCCGGACGTACATAGGCGTTCCTGCCCCGCTTCGCTCATCAAAAAAGATCACACTAGACAATGCGAAGATTAGACGACCTTCTGCCAACTACACAACCATGGCAGAGCTCGCAAGGGAGGTAGGCTGGACGTGATACCAAAAACAGAGATTTATTTTGCAACAAGAAAGACCTCCAAGGCGCACGTTTACATTACCAAGGGCTCAGGCAGAGTGAGAATCAACAACACCCCAGCAGAGATGATTCAGCAAGAGACGGCGCGCGAGGTAATTTTGAGCCCACTTGAAATAGCAGGTGACCTTAGAAACAAAGTAGACATTTCAGTCAGAGTAAAAGGCGGCGGATTTATGGGGCAAGCCTACGCAGCGGCAACTGCCATATCACGGGCGTTGACTGGCTGGACAAAATCAAAAAAAGAACCAAAAGATCACCCATTTACAAAGCAGGTAAGAAACGAGTTAAGGAAAAAAATAAGCGAGTTTGACAAACACCTTCTAAGCGGCGATGCCAGAAGAAAGGAACCAAAGAAATTTGGTGGCCCTGGCGCTAGAAGAAGGAAACAGAAATCATACAGGTAGTTTGAAAGCTGTAATTTTAGCCGGTGGAAAAGGTACACGTGCTAGGCCTTTTACCGACTACTTCCCAAAAGCCATGATGCCAGTCTATGGAAAGCCTCTGATTAGCTACATAGTGAACCATTTGGCTTCGTTTAGGAGTATTTCTGAGATAGTTGTGGTGGCCGACTTGAATGGCCTAGGTGGTCAAATAAAGCATTACTTGGAAGATTATGGTAGAAAGCCGATTAGATTTGTGCAGGATTCTTCTAGTGGTACTGCAGGCGACCTGCTTCACCTAGCTCCGAAGCTGAACAACGAGTCTTTTGTGTTGTGGTTTGCAGACAACCTTTGTGCCTTAGATGTGGAAAAAATGTACAAGCACTATATCGACAAGGGCAGTCTGGCATGCATAGCTACAAGACAATACCGAAGGGAGGAGACAGGGTTTGCCAAGGTACGAGACGGAATCATTACAGAGTTTATAGAAAAACCGTTAATCAAGATGCAGAACTGCGAATGTACAGGAATCTACATACTTAGCTACAAAATACTAGACATCATAAAAAAGTCAAAATCCAAGAACCTAAACCTGTCCTACGATGTATTGCAGAACCTTTCAAAAAACAAGTTGGTAAGCTCCTTTGACATTGGCAAGACACCATGGGTTGACGTAGAGTCACCAGTCATTCTTGAGCGGAAAGACTCTGACATCAAAAAGATAATTGCCCAGCTTAGCTAAATTTTGTGGGTTTTTTCGTAGGCAGATATACTGTCTTCGAACTGAAGTGTCATTGCTATGTCGTCCAGTCCTTGGAGCAGCGTTTTTTTCCTACTTGGCTCGATCTCAAAGTAGATGGTTTTTCCATCATACTTGATTGTCTGGTCTTCCAGATCCACTTCGATGACAGATGTTGTCCTGCTTAGCTCAGATACCAGATCTTTGTTTAGCGTTATTGGCAGTATGCCATTTTTGAAGCAGTTGTTGTAAAAGATGTCTGCAAAAGACGGAGCTATAATTACGTCAAAACCGTAATCCTTGAGCGCCCATGCTGCGTGCTCCCTTGATGAGCCACAGCCAAAGTTCTCACCAGTTATCAGAATGTGTGAGCCCTCATACTTGGGGTCATTTAGTACAAAATCTGCCTTTGGTCTTCCATCTGGCTCAAATCTCCAATCATAAAACAAAAACTTGCCAAAGCCTGTACGTTGCACAAGTTTGAGGAACTGCTTTGGCACAATCTGATCTGTGTCCACATTGGGCCTATCCAGTGGAGTTCCGATGCTTCTTACGTTGTTGAATTTTTCCATTACACCCACTCGCGAACATCGACAAAATGCCCTGCTATTGCAGCTGCTGCGGCCATAATTGGACTCACGAGGTGTGTCCTGCCTCCTGCACCCTGCCTACCCTCAAAGTTCCTGTTTGAGGTGCTTGCACACCTTTCTCCTCGTGACAAAATATCCTGGTTCATGCCAAGACACATGCTGCAGCCTGACTCGCGCCACTCAAAGTTTGCATCCTTGAAGATCTTGTCAAGGCCAAGTTCCTCGGCTTGTTTTTTTACTTGTTGCGAGCCAGGTACCACCATTGCTCTGACTTTGTCTGAGACCTTTCTGCCTTTGATCACAGTTGACGCCTCAATCAAGTCCTGGAGTCTTGCGTTTGTGCAAGAGCCGATAAAGACGCGGTCTATTTTGATATCCGTAATTGGCGTTCCTGCCTTCAAACCCATGTATTCTAGCGCCTTTCTTGCCGCAGTTTCTTGGCTCGGATCGCCTCTTGCAAACTCGGCAGGATCTGGGACAGTCTCTGTGACATCTGCAGTCATGGCTGGATTTGTGCCCCAGCTTACCTGCGGAATTATTTCTGATGCATTTATTGTAAATGATTTATCGAATTTTGCGTCGCCGTCTGTCTTGAGATTTTCTTTCCATTCCTCCACAAGAGAATCATAGTTTTTTGGTGTGTACCTTCTCCCCCTCAAATAATCAAACGTCTTTTGGTCGGGGGCAACAAGTCCTGCCCTTGCGCCTCCCTCAATTGACATGTTGCAAATCGTCATGCGTTCATCCATGGAAAGATCCGATATTGCCTCTCCACGGTACTCAAAGACGGTGCCATTACCTCCACTTGTGCCGATTTTCTTTATTATGGACAAAATAATGTCCTTGGCAGTAGTTGTGTGTGTGTTTTTTCTTTTTCCTTCCACCCTTATTTCAAATGTCTTGGGTTTGTCAAGAACTAGACATTGAGTTGCCAACACATGCTCGACGTCGCTTGTCCCGATACCCAACGCAAACGCCCCAAATGCACCGTGCGTA
The DNA here is from genome assembly GCA_039938575.1 of Nitrososphaera sp. GTDB lineage: Archaea > Thermoproteota > Nitrososphaeria > Nitrososphaerales > Nitrosopumilaceae > Nitrosotenuis. The sequence goes on from JBDUUJ010000085.1 coordinate 3,488, forward strand.
GATGTGTGGCTGTCTCCGCACACCATTGTGATTCCGGGCATAGTTATACCAAGCTCTGGTCCTATGACATGGACGATTCCTTGATACGGGCTGTCCAAGCCAAACAACTCTATTCCGAACTCTTTGCAATTATTTTCAAGCACCCTGATCTGGGTTGCAGAAATCTGGTCTACGATTGGTAGCGACCTGTTGGAGGTGGGGACGTTGTGGTCCATTGTAGCAAATGTAAGATCTGGGCGCCTCACCCTTCTTTTGTTGATTCGGAGGCCGTCAAATGCCTGGGGCGAGGTGACTTCATGCACCATGTGCCTGTCAATGTAGATCAATGTTCTTCCGTTGACTTCGGCTACTTTGTGGTTGTCCCAGATCTTCTCAAAGAGTGTTTTTCCCATTTATACCAAGTTAAGGAAGACTCAATATAAAATTGAATGAGTGTGAAAAACCACTGTTTGTGAATGTGGTGTTTTTGCTAACGCTACATAAGACGAATATATACAGTTCCTAGCTGGAATCAATTCGGTATTTTGTTGACCAAACTGTGTAACTTGGTATTTTGAGTACACAGATATGAAATTTCGTGCCTAGTCCGGTTTATACTTGAAGAGACCACCTGCAGCAATTATTTTTGATACGATCTCCGAAAATGGTTTCATCTTGTAGACCTCGTTTTTGGTAATATTCTTTATCTCGTTTTTTGTAGTATCGACTTCTATTTCATCTCCTTCTGAGATCTTTTTGTAGGTATCTTCATCTATTTCAATTGGGAGGAGGAACGCGCCGTCCACTGCATTTCTGTAAAATATTCTGGCAAACGACAGCGCGAGTACACCTTTGATTCCGCAGTGCGAAAGAGCAATTGGTGCATGCTCCCTTGACGATCCACAACCAAAATTTTTTCCTGCAACTATAAAGTCACCTGGTTTGACTCTCGCATGGAAATTTGGATCAATTCCCTCCATTGCGTGTTTTGCTATTTCGTCGTAATCGTGCAGCTTAAGATACGTGCCAGGAAGTATTACATCCGTGTCGATGTTGTCGCGCTCGTATTTAATTACCTTGCCTGCCATCATAGATCCCTTGGGTCGGTGATTTTGCCTGTGACTGCGGACGCTGCTGCGACTAGCGGTGATGCCAAGTATGTCTTTGACTCTACGTGGCCCATCCTGCCAGGAAAGTTCCTATTAGTTGTACTGATACAGACTTCGTCTTTTGCCAGCACGCCCATGTGTGCACCGCAGCATGCACCGCATGTGGGTGGTCCTATGGTGACTCCGGCATCCAAAAATATCTTGATTAGGCCGTTTTCCATTGCACGTTTGTATATCGAGATCGAGGCAGGCAACACTTCAGTTCTGATTTTGACCTTTCGTCCCATCAGGATACTTGCAGCAGCTTCTAGGTCCTCGTATTTTGCACCGGTGCAAGAGCCTATGTATGATTTGTCAAGTGGGACGCCTGCTACATCTCCGACTGGTACTACGTTTTCTGGCGAGTAAGGCTTTGCAACAAGCGGCTCCAGCTCTGATCCTTCGTACTCGTATACCTTGGCGTATTCTGCATCTTTGTCGTCATACACTGGATTGTATTCTGTTGCGCCGCGTTGCGCCAGATAATCAAATGTTTTTTCATCAGGCTCTATTATCCCGTTTTTTGCCCCTGCTTCTGTAGTCATGTTGCACAAAGTCAATCTTGACTCTACCGACATTGCGGTGATTCCAGAGCCGCCAAACTGCATTGCGGCGTATGCCGCGCCGTCGGTGCCTATGTCGCCAATTATCTTTAGGATAAAGTCTTTTGCCATTACTCCGGTCGGAAGTTTCCCGTTTAGCTTAAAGTATAATGTTTCAGGAACTTTAAACCATATCTTTCCATTGAGTAGCACATACGCCATGTCGGTGTGCCCAAGGCCGCATGCAAATGCACCAAGTGCGCCCGTAGTGTTTGTATGAGAGTCTCCCCCAACATAGACTTCGCCTGGAAGCACCATTGCTTCTTCGTGCGACAGAGTGTGGCATATGCCGTATTGACCCATGCCGTACTTGAAGTGTTTTTCAATCCCGTACTGTTGTGTGAATTTTGTAAGTTTAACTATGTTTTCAGCAGATATCTTCTCAGCTGAGGGGACAAAGTGGTCTTCGGCAACCCAGATTTTTGATGGGTTCCAGAGTTTGTCAACGTTGATTCCTTCTTTTTTGAGTTTTTCAAATACCTTAATTACTCCTGGGCCAGATACGTCATGAATCATAGCCTTGTCCACATTGGCAAATACGATGTCATCTGGCGCTACCTTTGATTTTCCAGATGCCCTAGCTAGGATCTTTTCTGTAATATTCACAAAAAACAGATCCTTTTGTTCGGATTAATAGCTTTGCCGCGACACCATTAAAGATGCGAAAATCGTAATATTTTCAATGTCGCTTAGTGTAATCCCAATCAAGGTGCAAAGAAAAGAGCCTGGTTTCGATCTGTACACCAGTATAGTTGACTCACTAAAAGACATCTCACTTGAAAACGGTGATGTCATTGTAATATCAAGCAAGTATGCAGCAAGCTCAAAAAACAGATTGCTTGACTTGCAGAGGATCAGACCATCAGTTGACGCAGTCTCGCTCTCAAAGAATCACCAATTAGATCCTAGGTTCGCCGAAGTGATTTTGCGTGAATCAGACAAGGTTTTTGGTGGTGTCGCAGGTTTTGTACTGACATCCGCAGACAATGTCTTGGCACCAAATGCTGGAATAGACAAATCAAATGTAAAGAAAGGCACAGTGATTCTATACCCAGATGAGCCGTACTTGATTGCCGAGCAGCTACGACGCAAATTCTTTTTGAATTTTGGCGTCCATGTCGGAATAATTTTGGTAGACAGCAGGTTGATGCCAACGAGGGCTGGAACTACAGGAGTAGCAATAGCATGCGCCGGCCTTGAGCCAGTACAAGACGTCCGTGGTAACAAGGATCTTGACGGCAACCCACTCAAAGTAACCCTGAAGGCCACCGCAGACAATCTTGCTTCGATTGCAAACCACAAGATGGGCGAAGGTGATGAATCGACACCAATTGCAATAGTCAGAGATTCAGGTGCCAAGCTGACTACAAGAAAAATAAGACCAGACGAGATGACAGTCCCCTCTGAGCAATGTGTTTACATTCGCGGTTTCACCAAATAGTTTCTTAAAATACTACGACGTTGCTTTAAATAATAGCAATTTTGAATCCAGCTCGTACGATGTCACAGGAATATCTCACAAGGTATCCAAAGACAATCTTCTTTGGCGACGGAAAAAGACACACCGTAAGCATAGACGCAAAGGGCGTAGAACAGCTCTCAGTTATCGTCAAAAAAAGCGCAGAGGAGATACTCAACATTCTAAGAAAAGAAGGATTTACCAAAGTAAAGTTTGAACATAAGCATGACTCCCAGATAGGCCACGGCCTATCCTTGAAGCTAAAAAAGCCGTGGGAAATGCACCTAAGGCTGTTTGATCTCAAAAAGGACCTAGTTGCAATTCAAGCTGAAGTTGAAGTTTCGCGCGATTACCTGCAGCACCTGTTTTGCCAACGCACTCCAGTGATTTACGAAATAGAGGCACTGCTCAAAAAGCACCAAATCGAGTACCAGATTTGGAGCGACAAGGTGAAAAATTATGTGCACACCGTCTTTGACAACTATAAGATAAAGCTGACAACTCCAAGCATTCCGGTTTTTGCTTGGAAGCCAATGCTGTTTGTCATATGTACCGTAGGAATATTTTACCTATGGAAGTATCTCAACACCATTTAGTTAAAAGATTAATTAGAATTTTGTAGTTAAACTACTCATTGAGTGACGGCTTTCTTACCACTTATGTGGATCATTTTGGAGTATCGCCTTGGGAAATTGAAGTAGTGTATGAGCTGTTTGCAGAAAGATTCAAGGTTGTGCAGAATCAGCTTGAGGAACCAGACCCCGATTTTGTGAGTGTGTTGAGTTTGTCCATACCACTTGAATTCAACGAGGAGTTCTTCAAGTGGTTTGAATATCGCAGATGGGACAAAGTCAAATTTCTTCTCAAAGAAATGAAGCGGAGGCGCGGCAACGACAAGGCACTGAAGATAGACATCAACTTTGTCGGTATGCCAAAGATTGGATTTAGTCTAGACGTACACGATAGGAGCTGGTTTGATAACGCAATAGAGAAACTAGACTTTGTAATAGAACTCCTTCCATTTCACCTAAATTCAGAAAACATTCCGCAAGAAATCTCAAAAATCCTCTACAAGTTTGACGTTGAGACAAGAAAGTGGAAGATGCACACCTTGTTTGCAAAAGACAAGCAATTTCTTTTGATAAACAACACTTGGAAGCCAGCTACTTGATGTCTTTTTCTAGTGGCTCCAAAAGTTCGTGAAGTTCTTTGTATTTAGAATCCAAAAACTCTAGTGACTCTTCAAGCTTTTTTGATTTTCCATATTTGAAACGAATTAGTTCTCGATGGTGCCAGAAATTTTTCCCCTCACTGATTGAAAGTGCTGTAAAATAATCTGTGCCCTTGACATTATCTGGAATTTTTATGCTGTATGGGAATAAAAAGTCTGCAATAAACCATTCATCACCATCTGGATAGTCTGCACCAGTCTCAACATCAAAAAAAATATGCAACAAATTGGACTGCATTAGGCCGTCATCTGGTATATTTGGATGTTTGATGTTTGATTTGCTAAAATCCAGTTTGAGCAAGCTTGGCTCAAAGTATCCTTTGATTATTGCCTTTCGAAATATTTTGTTTGCCTCAGTCAGATTCAATTATAGCATAACCTTCCCCGTATCTTGCTAATATCAATTTACACGCATCTACGACGTTTTAAACACTCAACGAATCTAAAATCTTTGATAAATCGGTTATTGCTCTGCCATTTTCTGTAATCACTTGTGAGGCAGGCGGGTTTTCCAAATAGTTTGGTATTTTGTCCATGATTCGTCTGTCATATTGGCTGATTATCTCGTTTTTGTAGAAAACCCCCACTGGGATTTTTGTGTCCCACTCCAGTGAACGGATCAGAGCCTGCGTCAGCTTTTCGTTGAGCTCGGATTCTTCATCATAGTGGACCACTGGGTCATAGTTGGTATCTTCAAGCTTGTAGATTCTCGGTTTTGGCTGTTTTGTTACTTGGTCTATTCTGTCCATTCCTGCATACCAGTCGCGGGTGTTGATATCGTTGTAGGTTGGGCACGGTTGTAGTACATCGATGAATGCGAGTCCCTTGTGTCGAACCGCAGCGATTATGATATCTTTTAGGTGTCTGACGTCGTATGCATATGCACGCGCTACAAACGTAAAGCCACTTGCTATTGCAAGTCCTATCGGGTTTACGTTGTAGTTTGTGTTTGGAGACGGAAGTGATTTTGTTTTTTCACCAAGCTTTAGTGTAGGAGATGCCTGTCCCTTTGTTAGACCGTAGACTCCGTTGTTAAATATCATATATGTAATGTCAAGGTTTCTTCGTCCTGCAGCAACAAAGTGGCCTGCGCCAATTCCAAGGCCGTCGCCATCGCCACCTACTGCAATTATCTCCATGTCTGGGTTTGCAAGCTTGGCACCTTGCGCAAATGTCAGGACCCTACCATGCAGTGTGTGGATTCCATAAACATTTACAAAGTGTGATGTTTTGCCTGAGCATCCTATTCCAGAAAATATTGCGGCCTTGTGTCTTGGTATCTGCATTTCTGACAACGACATTTGAATTGCATTGACAATCCCAAAGTCTGCACAGCCTGGACACCAATCGTTGTGAACCTCTGTTTTGTAGTCACTAAGCACCATGTGTCAATACCTCTCTTTTTTGTGCCTTTTTTTCTGTTATTTTTTTTAGTGACTCGTAAATTTCCGTTGAAGTCATTGCCCTTCCAGTATATTTGAGAACATAATAATCAGGTTCACGTTGCAAATTTTGTTTTATTAGCTGTCCTAATTGAGCAGTATGGTTTGCCTCAATGTCGATTATTGTTTTTACGTCTTTTAGTAAAAATTTGACGTAATCAGTAGGAAACGGATGTAAAAGTTTTATCTGAATAAATCCAATTTTGAGATTTTCTTGTTTTAGCATCTCAAGGGCGTCAAGAATCGGCCCTTTTGGTGAACCCCAACTTACTATGCAGGTTTCTGCAATTCCAAATGAGACCACTTGTTCTTCGTCTGGAATCGTCTTTAAAACATAGGTAAGTTTTGAGAGACGTTTGTCCATCATCTTGATTCTAAGTTCTGGATCTTCAGTGATGTGTCCGTATTCGTCGCTTTCATCTCCAGTATTCCAAAAAATACCGTTTTCAAGCCCCAATTTGGATCTTGGTGAGATGCCATCTGTAGTAAGCGCAAATCTCTTGTATTCGCCATCCACCTTGTCAAGCAATTTTCCCCGCTTGATTGTAATTTTATTTGGATCAAACCGCTTGCAAGTTATCACCGAGCTTGCAAGAAACTTGTCCATCATGTGGATTACTGGCATTTGATACAATTCTGCATAATTAAAACAACGAGCAGTGTCGTAGAAGCTTTCTTCGACATCACCAGATGCATAGACAATCCGTGGGAATTCGCCATGGCCTGCATGTATTGCAAATAACAGATCATCTTGCCCGTGTCGTGTTGGCAGACCAGTTGATGGTCCACTTCGTTGATAGTTTGTTATGACTATTGGGACTTCATTCATCCCTGCCCATCCAAGGGCTTCTGCCATAAGTGAAAAGCCCGGACCGGACGTGCACGTAGCAGATCTTGTGCCGGTAAGCGCTCCGCCTATTGTCATTCCTATTGCAGAGATTTCGTCTTCTGATTGTATTACGAGTATGTGGCCCGGTCTGTTGTTTTGTACATCAAAGATCTCATTTGATTCTAAAAATACGCTTTCATCTGAAGCCGGAGTTATTGGATAATATGGCTGGAATCTGCATCCGCATGCTATTTTTCCGAGTGCGGTTCCCTGATAACCCTGAACAAGAATCATGTCTGGTTTTTTCGTAGTTGCGTTTATTGTAAAGCCAAAGTCGTTGAACTTGGCAGACGCATAATTATACGCATAGTTTGCTGCATTTTTGTTAAGATCTGCTATTGCTTGTTTTTTTGTGAATATTGCTTCAACTGATTCAAGTAGTGTTTGTGGTGGCATTTTCATAATACCGGCAGAGAACGAAACTGCAAGCACATTGTACATTCTGACCATTCCTTTGATGCGTGGGTTGTTGATTTCGTCTGCCATCTTTGAGAGTACATCTTTGAATGATATTGGGTAGAGTTTGACTCCCTTCTCTTTGGCTAAATCCAAGACATCTTTGATAATTGGTTTTTTGTTCTTTGATGCCAGATGAGTCACCAATCTTGATTTGTATTGCTCATCAAGTGTATGTACTTGATCCGCAAGCACATCAGCAAGCTCAGAGTCATAGATTATTGCGCCGTCTTTGATCACCTCAGAGTAATGACGGAATATGGTTTCAGCATCAAATGCAACCATCATGGTGACATCATTTACGTTGGAGTGAATTTCCTTGTCGGCAACCCTGACGACAAAGTAGCTGTGTTCTCCTTTGATGTTTGAATAGAACTCTCTTTTGCCAAATATGTTGTAGCCTAATGCTGCACAAGCGCGTGAAAATATGTTTGCACCAGAGTCCACCCCGCTTCCCTGAGGACCACCAATCAGCCAGCTTATGTCAGTCACAAGTTCCCTTGGAGTTATTTATTATTAAGAATATGTATTGGTTTTTCTAACCACCGGTAGCTGCTTCAAATAAGGCGCACTCACACTTGTCACGCTCGCCACAGTAGGGACAGACACATACGCATTTTTCAATTGCATTTCCACATTCTACACATATTGCGAATTCTTCGTCTTTGGTTTTTTTCTTGTCTGTCAACTTACCCATAGTACGGAAAACAAATGTTATAAAGATTTGATGTAATTGTCGCATAAAGTGACAAAATCCAAACCGAGAATTCTACTTACCAGACGATTGCATGATTTTGCATTAGAAGAATTGAAGAAAAGGTACTCCGTTTTCGTACACGTTGGAAAGATTCCAATGCCGCGGAAGATCTTAAAGGAAAAGCTCAGAGATGCCGACGGCCTCATATGCTTTCCTTATGATATAATAGACAAAGAAATTCTCGATGAGGCAAAAAACCTCAAAGTGATCAGTACTTACAGTGTGGGCTACGATCATATTGACGTTGTTGAAGCAAAACGCCGTGGCATAAAAATCGGATATACCCCAGAAGTGCTTACAGATGCAACTGCAGATCTGTGTGTTGCACTCATGCTCGACTTGATGCGCCGTGTTACGGAAGGGGATAGGCTGATTCGGGCAGGAAAATGGCGCGTAATTTTTGGTGCTTACGATTATGTAGGGACTGATCTACGTGGAAAGATTCTTGGTATTTTTGGAATGGGTAGAATAGGGCAAGCTGTAGCAAAAAGAGCAAATGTGTTTGGCATGAAAATTATCTACCACAACAGAAACAGATTGAGTCGATCTTTGGAAAATAAGCTGCATGCAAAATACGTAAGCTTTGACGAACTAATTAGAAAAAGCGACATATTGTCAATCCATGTTCCTTACAAAAAAGAAACTGCAAGAATAATCAACGTCAAGATCTTCAAAAAAATGAAACCGAGTGCTGTGTTAGTAAACACCGCCAGAGGCAAGATTGTCAATGAGTCTGACTTGATAAGAGCTCTTAGGTCGAAGTGGATTGCAGGTGCTGCACTAGATGTTTTTGAGGTGGAACCGCTTGATAAACATAGTCCGCTAACCAAAATGGAAAACGTTGTCTTGGCGCCACACATAGGAAGCTCCACTGCAGAGACAAGGTACAAAATGGCTCAAATCACTTTGCAGAATCTTGTGTTAGGCCTCAATGGCAAAAAGATGGTTTATTCAGTTTAAAGCTGGATGAGGTCATCCGGATTCGCCTTTATGCAGTCGGTGCCTACCGCTTTTAGCTTTTCAAAATTTATCTTGCCGTTTGGAATTCTTCCTTCTTTTTGTAGCATTAGTAGTTTTTCTGAGAGTGCATTTTTGTGTGCTTGGCACGTTACGCCTACCATGTATTCGTCTGAATCTGCTTTCACAGAGATTACGAATTCTGGAGGGTTAACACATTGACTCCCCCTTTGTTTTACTGAACATCTATCTGGCAGCAACGATTTATGACCTCGTTCATTTAGTGAGATGCCACTCGCTACTAAAGTTTGTGGCTTTTGGTTCTCCCAATATCAAGCTGGAATGCGTACGCATTCTCGACTCAGAATTCTGGATTTGCCACTCGTTCTTTTGTGTACGTTTTATTGTGGTACTTTTTCTATAATTTTTTCAAAGTTCCAAACTGCAGGTTTTGATTTTTTTACTGGCTTTAGGATTCCTGCATCCAATAGCTTCTTTATTAGAAATGCAGCATATGCTGGTGCGCCAGTTGCGCCAGGAGAATTGTAATTTATTATATGTAATGAGTTTTCTGTTCTCAGCTCCAATATTTCTGAGAGGAATTGGCCATTTTTTGTTATGACTGGACTTCGAATTCCCGCAGTACCTCGCTTTGTAAAGTATGATGCTTTGATGGCTGGAATGAACTGTTTTACGCGGTTTACCATTGCATTCTTTGACAGCGAGCTTTTCCACTCCTTTGAAACAAGTGATAAAAATTCTGGGTTAACTAGCAACCTTCGCGTGTTTCCACTCAAAATTTCTTTGAGCTTTGAGAGCGCTTTTGGAACATTGCCTACGTAGCCAGAATAAGTCTCAGGATCCGCAACAGGTACCGCGTTTGGCCCTATCTCTGTCTGGCCATTTGCTCGCTTGATCCAGTGCGGATCCAAAAATGGAAAGTTTGGGAATTTTGCAACAGTGTAGACGTTTGTATTTACCAAATTTGCATATTGGGGATCTGCAGTCCAGTACTCGCCTCGAAAGTGAAGAACCGAATAGTCTTTTGCAAGATCCATCTTTTTTGCTAAATCGAGGGCGTGGCCGCCAGCACAGTTTATCAAAAATTCGCATTCAAGTTCAGATGTGTCATCAAATATGATCCTGTTTGGCTTGCCAGCTTTGATCTCACTGACCTTGCGTCCAAATAGAAACGTTGTTTGTTGGCTGTGTGAAAGTTTTTGCAGTTCCTTTGTGAGCATTTCATAGTCGGTAGAGACATCGCGGTTGCAGTAAAGTCCTGAATAACACTTTATGTTTGGTTCTTTTTTTGATACTTGGGTTGCGTCAAGTAAGTCTAGTTGGCCTTCTGGAATTCCGTTTTGACTCCCCCACTTGAGGTATTTTTCCAAGGTCCTGTGTTGCTTTTCATCCAAAGCTACCTCTATTGTACCACACTGCAACCATGGCAGACTTCGTGCTTTCGCAAAATCTTGCCACAGATCATGTGATAACAAAGCTGCAGCTGCAATAGTCTTCTTTTTTTGGGGATCGAGGTAAAACGGTGAGTGAACAACACCTGTATTTTTTCCACTTGCATGAGCTGCAACTTGGTTTTCTTTTTCAATCACACATATTTTGATATCGAAAAGTGAAGAAAGCCAATAAGAGATGGTTGTTCCAAGTATTCCGCCTCCAATTATCGCAAAATCAAATTTTTGCATCATTAAGCACACTCATTTAGAACCATTAATTGATTGTGATGTGTGGTTCTGCTAACTTGTCGAAACCTGACACAGAATAATGTCAAGTGAGCTACCGAACAAGAGAGGCAGCTTCTTCCTGCTTCCTTGACCACCTTACGATCCTGCAGGCATGACTCCCCGTGGTTCCCACGGTGGGCAGTGATTCATTCCAAAAATCCCTAATTCTTTGTTATGTTGATTGCGGAATTGTAGCCTCTGCCAGAACCAGTCTACATCTGTAACATCTGTGAGTTCTGACTGCAAGTGTTTTTGTTCGAGTTGTTGACTCTGGCGGCTCCCCAATAACTACAGTTGATGTAGGACAATCAGTTCCAGTTGAGATACGTGGAATCACACCCGATGGCTCTATTCTGACAACACCAACATCAGTAATGGCCAGTCTTGCATTTGACAGCCCCGACAACTTTAACGCTTCAATGAACCTGATAGCTGTATCATAGTCTCTATAGACAGATAATGCACTTGATATCCGCTTTAGCTTGCGAGAGTAGTTGTATATGGTGTCACTATCCATATTGTTCGATGTCTGCCTTGGGCTTAAGGTGCTGGAAGCACTATCGTTTTCATTCATACGGCGCCGAGCTAAGTGTAAGCGCCGGGAGAGAGATTTGAACTCTCGAACCCTTGCGAGTACGCGCTTTGTGGTTTTTTGAATTTCCAGGCGCGCGCCCTACCAGGCTAGGCGACCCCGGCACATGTCCATTGGACAAACAAACTACCAAATTCTGATTATATAATAGATGATCTTCTTAGTACAGTCAATTTAGCTTCTGCCAAACCCCTATCTTGAATCCAAATATCGTGCTTATTTTTTGCAGACCACTAAAATGTAATCAATTATCTTGGCTTTTGACGCATCCCTCATTTTTAACAATGAATTGAAGAGAATTCTTTCGACATAAAATGGATATTCTTTTGAAATCTTGTCTTTTAGTGATTCACGGTTTTTCACATAATAATCTGTCAGTGGCTCGTAAACGTTCGTTCCAATTCTTTGGAGAAATGAAATCTCAAATCCATGCTGTTTAATTACAGACTTGACAAAATCGATAGTGTAATGTTCTGATGACCAAGTCATCGCAAGCACTCCTAGCGTAATAATCGAAGTAGGCCTTTCCACCACTGGAATCGCGATTGCAAGAATTCCATCTTTTCGTAGTATCCTAAATGACTCCGAGATGAAATCTTCAAGTGGTTTGAAATGCTGTGCCGATTCTAGTGCCAGAACTCTATCCACAGATTCATCTTTGAAAGGCAAAACTCTTGCTGTCGCGTTTACAAGACGGTTTTTCTCATTACGCTTTCCATTTAATTGAACATGCGCATTCCGCAAATGTTCAAAGTTAATATCAACACATGTTATTTCTATTGGCAAATACTCTTTTTCCCACAACGATGCTGGTGTCGCAAAACCACAACCTACGTCAACTACTTTTTGTCCTGGCTTTAGATGTGCTACTTTTCCAAACACAGTACACATCATTTTTTGTGCCAGAAATGGTGGTGTAGCCTCATCATCCCAGTATCCAAAATTCAACATATCGCCGCCTGTTGCGATCTTCATTATATTTGAAAGTGATCTGTACAGATTCATCACATCTTTTTCATTGCGACGCACAGTCCACAAAAAAAGCTCAATTAGACTAATTTTCCCCAATCACATACCATAATTTGATTCAGATAAAATAGATACCTGTGACAAAGTTCTGAAGATAATTATAACTAAAAAATGGTAACTTGCTATGAATCCACTATTTCAGCTAAGCATCAGGGTTCTGTAAAATCTTTGTCAGGTGGTCTAAAATGTTAAATAATTACGCTCAATACCTACAACACAATTTGCCACTCAAATCCCTCAAACAAAAATTCACACCAAACACAGAACAGCTAAAAATGATGGAGACCTTCCAAGACATGGTAAACCACTGCATCAGAATCGACCTTGAGAACAACTATACCAGTATGAAAAAACTGTCACTGCTCCATATCATACCCTAAAAGACTATCAAATACAGTCAAAATACAAACTCACCGCCACATCACAAGCGGCTGGCAGTTATCTCAAATGAAAAAAGACACATCAAAAAAGGCAAAAAGGCAAAGTCACCATACATCAGAAAGCCACATCTTGTATCGTGTTACGGATTCAAAATCAACGGCATGCTGTTATATTTTCCTGTATCCAACAGAGAATTTGTAAACATTCTACTAAACAACCACACTGCAAAAATCCTCTCAGACAAGACACTGCAGCCAAGATCCTTTACTATTACACCAACCACACTATCCATCACTGTTAGAAAAGACGTACAAGAAATCAAGGCATTCCTGTGATGTTTGTTGATACTAAACGCACTAGCAAGCTCTGTCCAGTATGCGGAGGGACACTCCGAGAGGACCGGTAATACAGTCGTAAATTGTGGTGCAATAATTGTATGCGATTCATGGACAGAGATGTAGTAGCATCCATGAATATAGCATGCAAGGGGCGGAGTAGGCTTTGCCATCCTCGAGGGATTCCAAGTGAAGCGATGAGTGGGAATGTGGGTTTTGACAAAAATTCGCTAATCCTCAGAGTCGATGGAAGCAAGTTGACCTTCGTCATCTGACGAAGATTTGACAGAACCGGAAGACTATGGTTGTATGTCTTTGGTAGATTACCTGTTATGGGGCGTAGATTGATAATCACCTGTCTTTTTTTTATGAATTCTAATGCCTTTTTTGGCTTCTACTGACAATGCTGTTGCAAACACCAAAGAAACCGCAAGAATTGTGACCGTAACAATAACTTTGATTGTTTTCATCATTCACCTCTCTTGTCGTGTGTTGATGTCTTTGATATAGTTCAGAAATCACTTCCTAATTTTGCAAGAATCCAAGGAGATTCACGTTGGTTTTGGATCTTGTTTGATTTGCTTTCATGATGATGTTATAATAACTCAATATTATGCAAAATCCATCCACATACGGCATACCATTATTTTATAAAACAAATTTTTTGGGATTATGTCAAATTATTTTTAATTTAAGACCTTGGTATTTTGAAACATCAGGAAGATATTCTATTTGTATGTTTGAAGATGATTTTGCCTTTACTTGCACAGAGTGATCATAGCATTTTCCTGCCTGAAGTACTTTGCTTGAGGTTGCAATGAATTGTTCAATTTTGGACGTGACCAAATAGGCGGGCTGAACTATATGTTGTTTGTCTGAACATGCTCTAAACTTGACTAGATACTTTTCTTGTCCTATTGATACCACTGATAATATTTTGACGTCAAGTTTTTGTGAGCTGTCAGCGGACAATAATGAATCGAGTTTTTCATAATTTTTGTCTATTTTGCTTTTACCGACGAAGTACCAGTCAGGATTCTTGTAGAGTTTGAGGCAATCGTAGATAAAGCTTTTGTTTTTGTATTTTTGAATAAATTTGGATTCTTTTAGTTCTTTGTATTTTTCATAATAGGATTTACATTTATTTTCGTCAGCCATTGCAGCCGCTGAATTTGTCGAAAGGCCAATGCTGAGCACGATTAAAGACATGATAACGGCTAGCAATTTTTTGTCATTGAAATAATTCGTTAATTGCAATATGGCATCAACCAAGAAAAATTAAGAACACAAACTGACGACAGATAGGGAAAAGTTGAAAAAACTAGTGCATTCTTTGTCGCAAAACGTAGACATGCATCTTCGTAGTTTGTGTTCATAGAAAATCAATCAGTAGATATTATTAGATGATAATTGTCTCTTTGCGGTGTGCCTTTTAGACTGAACATTCAAGCTTTCTTACATTTATTGTTTGAAGACATTCTAAATCATAGAAACAACTATGTGAAACTGTTCTAGTGTTTTCTGTCCGCAGAGAATGCAAATCTTCTGTATGCCCTTTTTACACTTGGCACACTGCACAAATTACTTGATCATTTCCGCAACTACAATGTGCATCTGGCATTCCATTATTGAAAATAGTTTTTGATATAAAGAAACATGTCGATCCTGCTGTATGCTTTGAGAGGATGATTTTGTTACTCTACAATGATAAAAGTTGGTCGCAACCTAAGAGGATCTTGTGTGACTTGCCTGAGATAACTCAACGCTTCTCCGCATCGTTTCATTCCTTGCAAGGTATTTGAGGGCTGGGCGCAATTCCTTACAAAAAATGAACTAGTTTCCAAGCATATGCTTGACATATTGTGGTTCTGTCTTTCCAATTATACAGTTGTAATATATGGAAATCTCATACACAAAGATGCACAGCAACACGTATGATGATACGTTGACATATCTGCAGACAGGAATCACCGATAACCCAAAGGTATCCTTGATTCTATCAAATAGCCTCTCAATGGCACCTCGTTTACGGATTATTCTCTGTCCCTTCTTTTTGTCATTATACAAACAGAGTAATCCAATCAAATACAAAATCCCAATAAGGACCGATTCGACAGGTATGTTGCTAAAGGATCGTCTTGATTTGCATGTTGATAGTGACATATCAAGAGTGTGATCCTTAGCTTTTTTCATTAAATTGATTTGAGAAAATGGTAAATCTGAGTGAATAATTGTGCCCAAGCCTCAATTAATTAACATGTTTGTTGCAAATGGCGTTAACCTTGACATAACTTGTAAACTCATTTTTTGGGAGTACTCGATGGTAAACACCAATAACAGCCCACGTGGATTACATAGAATTTTCGTTAATAATATCTAAAAACATCAAAGAATTGACGGATTGTATAATTCAAGCTGGCAATAACAAAATTCGTGTAGATCAACTAATTCTTTCTGATTACACTTATTGCAAATGGCAAAAACTATGTTTTTGCATTCTAAGCAATAATTGAAGGCCATCAATTTGTTTTGGCACTTGCTACATACAAGTTTATCTTCATTAGAATTGTTGTTTTCTATCAAACACACAACTAGTTGTTTCATGAATTGTTTATGAGAAAGTGTTATTAGTGATTAGCCACTATTTTGCGGCATGCCTTCTGAAATACAAGTTTACGGAAATCTACATTCTTACAAACTCTACGTTTTGCCCACAGCCAAACGGCTTTTTGGTAGTTACTCCTTTAGACGTAAGCCCACCATAAAACATCACACCAACGTACAAAAAATGCTAGAGATCATGGCGCTTCACGGTCCACTTACCACATGGGGCATGGCAAGGATATCTCTTCATAACGATACAGCTGGGATCAGGACAAAAGAAAAAGAATACAGAAGGTTGTTGAAGGGTAGAAAAGATCGCGGAAAACATTCGCCTGGAGTCCTAGACATTGGCCTAGTCGTAACCGACGGAAAAAATTATGACAGAGCTCCTGCGGACGTGTACCGATTATCTCTGCACGGCATTCTGTACTGCTTGGATGTACTTGATTTTACGAATAAGGAGATCGATACGATGGCAAAGCATTATTCGCATGTTCTTCCATGGATTTTTGGCAAATGGGAATATCTCAAATCCATAATAGGCAATGATGTGTATCGCATAAAGACACTCGCAAATGGAATTTTTCTGGACAACATCCAAGTAACAAAGATGACAAAATTTCCTGTATTTGAGCTACTTACGTATCTGTCAATAAAATATCAAGAATATTTTGAGTATATTGAAGAAAAAAAATTATCTGAACAGATTTCTTGTTGGTTTTATACACATTTGTTGATTCCAGTGGGAACAAAACCATCTATTGACAATACAAAATGGAAAAAGATTCTTGCGGATCAAGAGATTAAGAATTGGTACAACGCATTTGTTACCGAGGCCATAAATTTTTACCAAGATAGATTTACCACTATCAAAAAACTAGAAAAGCCGTAACTATGCATATTTGTTGATTAATGCTTCTAATGTTTCAAAGGAGTAAGGTTTCGATATAGAGTCAAGTAGTGCCATGCTTTTTGCCTTCATGTATTTTTTTTCATCCTGATTGTATGCTGTGATGAGAATGACTTTGGCCTTAGGGTCGATTTGCTTTATTTTAAAAAACGAATCATAGCCGTCCATTTTTGGCATTCTTATATCCATAAAAGTTAGATCTGGCTTGACATCCGTGTATTTTGACACACCTTCTTCGCCATCGCGAGCCGTAAATACGTCATGACCCATCCCTTTTATCATGAAGGCAGTGTTTTCAAGCAAATCGACGTCGTCGTCAACTAGAAGAATCGTCTTTTTTTGGCTCATTTAAATACATGAATGCTCTACTCGATAAAAAACTTACTAGAGAATTTTTCATTTATTTTTTACGTCCAATGGTATGGTCACTGTGAAAATAGTCGGCTTATTCTGAAATTCGATTTTGCCGCCGTGTTGTTCTATTATGTTTTTGCAGCTTACTAGTCCAAGACCCGTTCCTTTTTGTTTGGTTGTTACAAGCGGTTTGAAAATATCAGATATGATTTGTTCTGGAACTCCTCCTCCACTATCTTCAATTTCTATTATTGCATTTGTGTTTGATTTTTTAATTCTAATTGATATCTTTCCGTCATCATCACCGATCGACTGAACAGAATTCAGGATTAGATTTATGAAGACGATTTCAAGCTTTTTTTCGTCACAGATAACTGTGATGTCATCACCCTCAATGTTTAATTGAATTTTTTTTGGGATCTCAATTGATTTTATGGCTGAATTTATTATGGATAACAAAGACGTAGGCTTTAGTGAGAGTTGCGTTGTTCTCACAAAATTTAGAACGTCTTCTACCTGATGTGATATACGGGATATTGCTTTGTCCATTCTTTGGATCACCTCATCTAGAGATGAATCCATCTTAGTATTTCTCTTTATGATGTCCAGTCCAGTTCTAATTGTGCCAAGTGGATTCTTCATGTCGTGCGCCATACTTGCTGCAAGCTCGCCAATAGCTGTAAGTCGCTCATTTTTTATGCGTGCATTTGCTTCAATGAGTTTTTTTTCTGCTTCAAAAAGTTTCTTTAATGAATTTTCCATTTCGTTAAACGCGTTTATTATTGAATTAATTTCATAGATGTTACTTTGTTGAACTTTGACATTAAAATCACCTTTTCCCAATACAGTGGTGATTTGAGAGAGCCTGCGTAGCGGATTTGTCACAAAGTACGAAAGAACTATCCCTAATATGGCGGCAGAAATTATTCCGATGACGGTGGAGATTAGGAAATTCTTTTCAAGATCCTCAAATTCATCGACTATCGACGACTCTTGCTCAATAACGGTTATCCAGCCAAACCCATTGAAATTCCCATATCCTATAGAAGATGCGTATGAGACAAAGGTCGAACTTGACAAATCATACTCAAAACTTCCATTATCTTCTACTATGTTAGAAAAATATTCCTTAGGTTTGTCATCTGGAAATAATTTTCCTTTTTCATACAATACTGTTCCATCCTTGTCAAGCAAGACGACATTTTTCTTGGCTGCTTGTACTACGTCTGCATCATTCACAAACTCAGTTAGTAAGACGCGTGAGCTCACAGATATTCTTAATGTACCGATATAATTTGTTGAATCATCGATGATTGGATATGCAAATGTGACTATGTAATCGTTATAGTTATTATCAAATTTGATTGGTTCTACATAGTTTTGCTTCTTCTTAGTAATTTGCCACCAATCTTCATCTACCTGTACATAATCTGATTTACCACTCGCAAGACCTATAACGACGCCATGTTGATTTGTTATAAAGAGTTCCTTTATCGCATCATAACCGTATTTATTGTTAAAGGTAGTTGCAAAATTTCCCAATTCATTAGATATTTTATTTCTCAAAAGTTCTTTTGATAACGGATCTCTTTGAGACATTGGAATCGTGGTGTCAATCACCATATTCTCGTCGCTAATGACATGTGTCAAGTTTTTTTCGTTTGATTCTATCACTGCAGATTTGATTTGGTTTGTTTCAGCAAGACTTTGAAATTCCAGTATTCTTTGTGCTATGTACTTGTCAAGATCTTGCATTATGTTATTTGCTTGCGCTTGATTTCTTAACAATGTGGTTTTTTTTGCCTCTTTGATTGTGAAATCATAGGTAAAATAATTATGAATTGTGAATGTCATGAATAACATTGTGATTGAAATAATTAGTAAATACGAAATTTTCAATTGGTCTTGTATTGTCTTTTTTCCATTTAAACTCTAGTTTTTACTTTGTCAAAAGGCATGCCGCAAACTGTTAGGTAACGACTAATAATATTTTGCAAGACATACTTTATGAATAGTCAAGAAACTCTTGAGAGAAGTTTTGATGTACTGACATGCATGCTAGAATCGGAAAGAAAAAGGCTTGTCCAGTACGACAGGATGATTAGAAAATTGTTTTATGCGTGTGAGTATTGCGATGGTGCATTGATTCAGCTAGCCAATTGCATTGTTTGTAAAAGAGCAGTAGTGAGAAAATGTGTTCGCTGCAACATGGAGTTATGCATCACACATACTATGTGCATCTCAACCACTCAATCAAAACACATCAATAGTTTCGGCTTAGGTGACTCAGGTTGAAGTTAAAGATACTAGCTGTAACCGTTATTGCGTCCTTGCTCATTAGCGTTGCTTCGTCACTCCATCACAGCGAAGCCCAAGTTTATGAAAATCAAGCCAATTTCAAATACGTAAAAGAAAAAATCGTTGAACCAATACCTGGCAAGACCGGTTGGTGGAAGTACCTTCTCAAGGTGTGTGCGGATGATTATAGTCTTGCCATTGCAGAAGTGATACTGAGTTCTGATACGGAGAAGATATACCAAGGTGTAAACAAGGCCATTCCAAAAGGCGAATGCTCATTTTATGGGGCAGTCATGAAAGCCAAGAACGGCAATACGCTTGGCTATAAAATAATTCAGACTCACGAAGCAGTGCAGAAGATAATGGATTCAAAGCAAGGAAAGCTAACTAACACTAATTGGGCTGAGATAAGTAGATACAAGTTCATTACCGGATTTTATTAGAAGGCATGCCGCAAATACATAATAATTGATAATAGTAAAGTGAAAAAAACATGTATGTTGCGTGCTCTGCATTCAGCGAAACGTTGTCACAACAGATGGAGTTGGAAGACAGCTCCATCTGCGCGTATGTGCTAAAACAAGTTGAGATATATGAAGTGCAAGAATTGTGGAAGAGAATTTGAGAATAGACGATCAGAGTTTTGTTCAACCGAATGTGCGAGTAATTACTTGAATTGAACTATTTATCTCATATTCTTGAAATGAATAGTATGAAGAAATCAATTGTGTTCTTGTTCACCATAATGATATTTTGCACACAATATGTTTGCGGAACCATTTGTGCATGTAAGCTAATTCTTATGAGTATGGAGATACGATAAATGTATCATGAACTGTTGAATGTGAGAAAGGAATGCCAGTCATAATTCGATTACGAAATCCTTCAGGTATTATAGTAATAGTTCAACATTTCACATGGCCTTCCTGCTCCTTTCTAACTAGATTCATAGCAAAAGGACCAAAATAGAGTTTATCTGGAAGGGCGCATTCAATACTATTTTGGACTACAAATCAATGTTAATAGAGATTCCAGTAAAACATCACCGCTGACTGCTCCAGATGCGGACATGCAAGCCAAAAACACTGGCAGTTAGAACCCATAGATGCAATGTGTGCGATTTGATACTTGACTGGGATCACAATTCTGGAATCAACATCCTCAAAAAAGGATTAGAGATTTTTGTAGCGAATCATTACCTGTCGTGGAGACCATTGGAAGTTACGCCTGCAGAGATCGTAATGCAGTCAAGGAAGTTGGTACGGACAAGTCATGATAACAGAAGACGAATTAAGAGCCATTCAGTATTTAGTTGAAAAAGGTTTCATGCTCCTTGGAGATAAAAAACCAATCAGACATTAGCAAGTAAGTTTATTTTTGAATCAATTCCAGTGATCTTGTGCCAATTCTCCCAATAGATGGCGGCCGATATGGTACGCCCAAAATGCTTGAGATTTTCGACGATCAAAAGAAAATAGAATATCAGCTGCAGATCGAAGGCGCTGCAGCAATCTCACAGGCAGAGCTTGGCATCATACCTAGAGCCGCCGCCCAGAACATCCTTGCCGCCTCAAAATCAGGCAAAATAACCACAAAGAGAGTAAAACAGCTAGAGTCAAAAAGCGACCATGACACGGCCGCACTTGTTGAGGCACTCAGTGAGAAATGCAGAGAATCTGCAAGACCCTGGATTCACTATGGCCTCACAAGCAATGATTTGGTGGATACCAGCACCTCGATGCAGATCAGAGACGCCCTTGCAATAATCGAGCCAAAGGTTGCCAGACTGGGACTGCTTTTGGCGCAAAAGGCAATGCAATACAAAGATATGCCGGCAGTTGGACGCACGCACGGTCAACATGCAAGCATCATCTCGTTTGGCCTCAAATTCGCAAATTGGGCCTCAGAGATGGCAAAGCATGTAGAAAGAATAGAAGAATTAAGAAAACGAGTGCTCATCTGCAAGACCCTTGGCGTAGTTGGCACAGGCTCACTTATGGGAGCAAAGGCAGTTGAAGTGCAAAAAAAAGTTGCAAAAAGACTTGGACTGTTTCCTGCCGAAGTCACCACGCAAATCATTCCCCGCGAAAGATATGCCGAATATGTCTTTGAGCTTGCATTGATTGGAAGCACTCTTGAAAAGATTGCAGTCGAAATACGTAATCTGCAGAGAACAGAAATTGGTGAAGTATCAGAGCACTTCAAGGAAGGCCAAATGGGCAGTAGCGCAGTTCCCGTTAAGCGAAACCCCATCAAAAGTGAAAGAATTTCCTCTCTCTCAAAGCTTTTGCGCAGCCAGCTAAATGTGACATTTGAAAATATTGCTTTGTGGCACGAGCGTGATCTTTCAAATTCTGCAAACGAACGATTTACCATACCCATGTGCTCCATTTTGCTTGACGATATGTTAGAAACAATGATACGAATAATTGAAAAGTTAAGAGTCAATATAGAACGAATCGAACAAAACCTCTACATCACAAAAGGCCAGATATTTGCCGAATTTGTCTTGGAGGCTCTAATCAAAAAAGGAATTCCGAGATTTGATGCATATAGAGCAGTCCAAAAGGCAGCATTCGAAGCACATGACAAAGGAATAGACTACAGCGATGCAATAAAGAATGACGATTTTATCTCCTCAAAGCTTACTAATGACGAAATAGACAAGGTGTTTTCTCCAGCAAGCCACCTTGGTGCATCGCCAAAAATAATTGAAAACGTAAATTCCACAGTGCAAAAAGTTTGCAAGAAATTCATCTAGACTTTACTACAGCTTTGTGAATGAGTGAACCGTACTGTAGTGCCTTTTTTCTTGCGTTTGCAGATATTTGAGGAACTCCTATTTGTGCCGCAAGTTTCCTGATGATATGTTTTCTGAAAAGATCGTTTTCGTCTGTTATCTTTTGTGATATGGGAATTAATTTTGCATAGTCGATGAACTCTTTTGAAAGCAGCGGTTGCACTAGTTTTACACCAAATTCAGAGCAGACAAGATTTACTGTGCTCATCATTGCTATTTCATTTTCTATCTTGGAATTCATTAATTCCATTACTTTACTTTCTCCTTCTCTGATTGCATCCCTATATCCATTGTATCCGCAAAATAGTTCGTCGACGCCGTTTGCTGTGACCACTGTATACAACCCCAAACTGTGCGCTAATTTGGCAACATAATAGAATGCTATGCTGTTTTCATTCCAAGATAGATTTTCTGTTTTTATTGTAGATTTTATTTTATTTTGAATATGAATAAACTCTTTTGGATCAATTTCCAGTATTTTATGTGGTAGCTTTAGAAATTTGTTTATTTGTTTTGAGAACTCGATGTCATGAGATCCTGTAAATCCAATGGTGAGTAAAGTTACATCATAGTGCATGTCATTGCAGATTTTTGCTATTGTTGTGCTGTCCACTCCGCCTGAAAACGCAAATCCAATTTTTTTGTCCACCACAGTTTGTGATATGGCAGTTTTGATTTTTTCAAGCAGTATACATAATTGTGTCATTTGATTATATGCGCAAAATTATTAATTTAAGTCAGACTGATCTTAATTGTGCGGCCTGAAAAGCTTTCAGACGAACAGATAAAAGAAGAATTAAGAAAACTCCCAGGCTGGTTGTTACAGAATGGTAAATTACACAAAGAATACGTCTTTAAGGACTTTGTTGAGGCGTTTGCCTTTATGACGAAGGCGGCTTTGCATGCAGAAGCTATGAATCACCATCCGGAATGGTTCAATGTGTATAACAAGCTCAAAGTAGACCTAATGACCCATGATGCTGGTGGTATAACTTCAAACGACATAGCTCTTGCAAAGGCATTTGATTCTTTGAAGTGAAATCACAAGGACACACTATTTCAATTTATATACGGAATAAAGTGCATTTTTGCAAATGGTAACAGAACCCGTAATCGTTGATTCTGATTTTAGGTACATTGACAAAAAAGGCACGTTGCTCAAATCGAGAACAGAGCTGTCAGTATCCCAAATGTTGTCTTTTTTGGGAATCGATTATCACTACCAACACGCAGTCACCCTGCCTGATGGGAAATCTGTTGTAATTGATTTTAAGACTGAGGATGGAAAGCTGATTGAGGTAATTGACTCTGATGCAGATATTGAAAATTATAAACTTGTAAAAAAATTCGGCCAAGACATCAAAATAATGGCAATAGGTCAGCCCAAGTTTGCTGCAAAAATAAAAGAGCTTGATGACGTAGTATACTATGACACCAAAGACGCTCAGAGCGGATCAATATTCATGGAGGATCCCTCCTTTGCTTTTGATTACGCGCACATTTTGCCGCTTGTTGAGAAATGTTCCATTTTGCATGGACATACATCAAACGTACTAGTCGAGATGGTAGGGGACATGAAAAACAATTTACTAATTGATTTTGGAGAAGCAAAAAAAATAATCAAAGACACAATTTCAATTTTAGATCACAAATTCTTTATCAACAAAAAATACCTAAAAAGCGAGGACCAAACACATTATCGAATTGCCTTTGAGGGGCCACGTGGCACCTTTGATATGCAAGTACCAAAAGACACAACGTATCTACTTGAGGGCGAGGCAACCGTGGAAAATCTGTCAACTGAGATAATCAGACTTCTTGTCCCAAAACTTCCAAAGAACATAGAGGCAGTTGGGGTGTACATCTACGAAGGGTACAATAAGGGAGCACACCTCATATCCAAGATCTCAAAATCGTAAGACATGGAACCAAAGATCAAAGAGACTGCATGGAATCCCGAGCTTGAGGCAAGAATCTTACATCAATGGCAGGACACTCATATCTATGACTTTATGCCTCAGGACAAGAATTTTGTAATAGATACACCACCGCCATACCCTTCTGGAAGGCCTTGGCATATTGGTGCCGCAGCCCATTACTCCCAAATAGATATGATTGCAAGAACCGCAAGAATGGCAGGCCACAATGTCTACTTTCCAATAGGAATTGACCGAAATGGCCTTCCAGTCGAGATTTACACAGAAAAAAAACACAACATACGAATGCAAGAAACTGAACGTGCCAAATTCTTAGAGTTGTGTAAAAACTCGCTTGACGATTTAGAAGCAGAAATGATCCAGATAATGAAGAGCCTTGGGCTTTCTGCAAACTTTGCCAATTATTACAGAACCGATTCCGAAGAATACAGGATACTCACTCAATCAACCTTCATCGAGTTATGGAAAAAAGGAGTCATATACAAAGCCACACGTCCAAACAACTACGACTGGGTCTCCGGAACCACCATTGCAGATGCAGAGATTCTCTACCAAGACATCCAGACAAAGCTGGTTTACATGAAATTCAAAATAAAAGATTCTGATAAGACAATAACCATTGCAAGCACTAGGCCTGAGCTTTTGTGTGCATGCCAGACAGTAATTGTGAATCCAGATGATGATAGATACAAAGAATTTGTTGGAAAAAAGATCATAGTTCCGTTATTCAACAGAGAAGTCACAATCAAAGCTCATCACTCTGCACAGATGGAGTTTGGGTCTGGAGCAGTCATGGTGTGTAGTTATGGCGATCAAAACGATGTCGCATTGTTCCGTGAGCTAAAACTTGAGGAAATAGTGGCAATAGGAACGAATGGGCTTATGACCGAGGCTGCAGGCAAGTACGCCGGACTCAAGGTAAAACAGGCTAGAACCCAGATAATTGAAGATTTGCAGAATGCAGGTTTAATAGAAAAAATCGAAGAGATTACACACCGTACACCTGTTTCTGAGCGCAGTAAAATACCAATCGAGATAATTCCGATGGAAGAATATTACATAAAACAAGTTGATGCAGTAGAAAAGATCAGAGAGATTAGCAAAAAAATCAGATTCTACCCCGAGATGCACAAACAAATTCTTATGAACTGGCTTGACTCCATTACGATTGATTGGCCCATATCGCGTAGAAGATTTTATGGGACTGAGATTCCAATATGGTATTGCAAAAACTGTTCTGAGCCGCATGTGCCGGCACCTGGTAAATACTACAGACCTTGGAAGGACAAGGCACCATTTGACAAGTGTAGTAAATGTGGCCATGTGGAATTCATAGGTGAAGAACGTACCTTTGACACATGGATGGACTCTAGTGTTTCTCCGCTATTCATCTCAAAATACAGAAAAGATGAAGAATTCTTCAAAAAGACATACCCCTCAACATTACGACCTCAAGCTAAAGACATCGTACGAACATGGCTGTACTACACCATTTTGAGATGTGAACAACTCACAGGAAAGGCGCCATGGTCTGAGGCCTGGATAATGGGATACGGTCTTGATGAAAAAGGAATGAAGATGAGCAAAAGCAAAGGGAATGTAGTAGACCCGCTCCCCATAATTCAAAAGTTTGGCGCAGATACCTTCAGATTCTGGAGTGCCAGTGAGATAAACCACGGATATGACTTTAGATGTTCAGAGCAGAAAATAGAAGCGACAAAAAAATTCCTCTCAAAACTTTGGAATGTTTCAAGATTCATCTCAAGTTATCCTGTTGTGCAAAAAGCAGAACCAACACCAACCGACGCATGGATTTTATCTGAGCTTGACAACCTCGTAAAAGAATGCAAAAAAGGATATTCGGAGTACAATTTTTTTGTGCCTGCCATAGCAGTGCGTGAATTTACTTGGAATATCTTTGCTGCTCATTATATCGAGATGGTGAAGGCTCGTGCATACGGTGAGGGTTTCACAGAAGCTGAAAAAAATGCAGCAATTTACACCCTACACAGGGCGCTTTCCACCATTTTGTTACTACTTGCACCAATTACGCCGTTTATCACAGACTTTTTGTGGCAAACACTATATTCAAATGAAACCATACACAAACAGCGACGACCAGAGCCAGAGAATCTGCAAGATATGAGCAAGTATACAAAAGAGATCACTGACTTTAACTCTAAAGTGTGGAATGAGAAAAAGTCAAAGGGACTCTCGCTAAAAGATTCTATTTCAGTTGATGTGCCAGAATCATTGCGGATCTTTGCAAAAGACCTGATCAAAATGCACCAATTAGAAACAAAACAGTAATTGAATGATATTTCAGTATGTGAACAAGCCATTACCTGTTACATACTGTACCACCAATCGAATTACTTCGATAACATTACTTGACTTTTGTGCAAAATAAATTTTATGTGTCATATGCTGCTGACTTGGTATGATTTAACCTATCAAAACGCAGTTGATGGTTAAGAGGATCTGTAGGGTTTGTAATTGATCCAGAACCGGCATGTGCAACTGGACTTGGTGTTAGTGTTGTGAACTACCCACGAATAAATTCGTAGGCTTCTTGCTTCCTCGACTGAAACTTGCTTATCCTTCTTTTTTGTCGGACAAGTAGAGGTTCTGTCTCTGCATGGGTCTGTTCCAGACCCAGTTTTTCGA
>JBDUUJ010000086.1:0-14698 GCA_039938575.1 Nitrososphaera sp.
AACGGTCAGGGGAATAACTATAGACGAAAAATGAACTCTTGGTCGTTTTACGAATTTCAAAGACAGTTACAGTACAAGGCAGCATGGGAAGGCATTCCGGTTTCATTCATTGATCCTAAACGCACCAATCAGCTCTGTCCAGGATGCGGAGGGACACTCCAAGAGGACAGACCATACCGTCGTAAATTATGGTGCAGTAATTGTGAGCGATTGATGGATCGTGACGTTGTCGCATCCATGAATATCGCCTACAATGGATGGAGTAGGTTTTGCCATCCTCGAGGGCTTCCAAGTGAAGCGATGAGGGGGAACGCGGGTTTATTTGAACAACTAATCCTCAGAGTCGATGGAAGCAAGTTGGCTGTTGGGTAGCACCCGATGGTAAACATCATTGGTCAGCCCACGTCAACAGAACCGCAGAACCCAGAACGATAATACAATAACCTCGTTTCTATAACCTAAAAGGCCGCAAAATAACAGATAATAAGGTTGAAACAAGTTTTGAGTACCCAAAGTAGGAACGCAAAGACAGCAAGATCAAAAAAGGATAACATCAAGATCGCAAGAACCCGAAGACAACGTGGATATAACTGGGAAGATACTTTGGTAAAGAGGTTCAACGCCACAGATGGTTGGAAGGCATTCAGACTCGGCTCTCCAAGTGTAGGCCTTCCAGACATTTTAGCTGTCAGTACAAAAAATAGTGCCATATTCACAATAGAGGCAAAATCTGGCACCACAAACTCGCTGGTGGTACCATATGACCAAATACTGCGTTGCCTAAAATGGATAGATGCTTTTGAGCTTTACAGTACCAGAAAGGTTGTTTTTGCCTTCAAATTCCTATCAAAAAAAAGGGTCGGTCTTGGAACCTACGAAAAACGTGAACTCAGAGAATATTACAAGGTTTGGGACAAAAACAATGAGATAAGTGACTTTGCATGTAATTATGATGGCACGACATGGTCAATAGTAAACGGTAGCCGTCGAAAAATACACCTAAAAGACTACCAAATGCCGTTCGCAACTAGAAACGCCAAGATTTTGGAAACTAGTGACCAAACATAGACATCGTTTAATTATTGGCTTCACATACTAGAATCATGAGCTTTGAGGAATTTGTAGACGAACGGATGCTGGTAAGTCACAACGTGTTTGGAGACAAAGAAATGAAGATCAAAGTCTTGGAAGTATCTGATGAGCATCCTCCGGTACAATGGAAGTTCGGGGATCGCGTCAAAGTAAACAAGATTCTAGTTACAATAAAGCATCTAGACACACAGCAAGTCGAAGAGTCGGAATTCGACATCGAAGCTATTGAGAAAGAGCTTAAAGAAAAAAGCCATTACACATCCACAAACAGATGGGTCTCTGTAAACGATATCAAAAACGGCTATGTTGTAAACACAAAACACTTCTCGCTGATTTCTGACGCCACGGCATTAGAATATATCACATTTTAAGAAATTTGGTGGATTCTTGCCACGACGCACGCTCTAAATGGTCAAAGCCTGCCCACCAGACATTTGTAAACCAGCTAGAGGGAAAACTATAAGAAAGTATTTACAAAAAACCAAGTCATGATTACCAAGGAGATTTCTGTTAACGGTACCGAATATAGACTCACGCTAACTGATCAGTTGATCAACCAAGTAAACAACCTCAAGTCGTTGTACAGTGCAGCCTATGAAGACCCTGAAAGCTTTGAGCAAGTAAGTTCGGAAATCTCCAGTGCGATAAACGACATTGCTTCTCAAGCCGAACCTCCTGTGGCAGATGACGATTTGGATGGCTTTATTCAAGAAATCATCAAGACTGTAGACGAGAAAGCAGAAGAGATGCAAGAAGAACTACAAGGAAAACCTTCCAAATCAAAAAAAGAAGTCAAGTCAGAAAAAAGCAAAAAATCAAAAAAATAACATCATTTTAGCTCTAGATCAGCAAAAAATATGTAGTTTTAGTTATATTATACAACAGACTAATGATCATTATGCAAACACACTGCGAATGTGGAATATGTGGTCACTTTATGGAAAGCGAGTGCATTGACAAGGAATGTAAATGTTGTATTAACTTCCATGTTCGTTCGGGCGCAAAAAAATCCCCTTAAAATAGCAATACCAAGATATCATTTGCATGGCAAAAATCCAAACCACTGACGAGTTTAAGAGGATTATAGAATCAGATTTTGGCTTTATTGTAATATTCGATGGTGCGGCAAACATGCTGCATCAAAGCAGCTGTGATGAGCTCACTGAAGATAGATTTATCAACTCGGATGGAAATTCCTTTCATTGGTTTTCGACTCTGGCACTGGCAGAAAAATCGTTTCACGTAACACCGTGTAACATCTGCAAGCCAGAATGACTAGCTTTTGTAGCAGTTACAGGTTTTTGACCAGTGTTTTGAGCATCCGAGTATTTTGTGATCTTTGCAACCACATATTATGCATTTTTTATCGCTCAACTCTTATCTCGTAGAACTGCCTTGATTTGCCCTATTAGATTTTTCTCATCAAGTGCGTCCAGAATTGTCAGCCTTAGATTCTTGAGGCGCATTGAGTCTTCTGAGTACAACAATGACATGGTGTCAATCTCTCTGAAGAATTCGTGGTTTTGCAAGAAATATTTGGTAGGCAAAAGAAGGAACTTGTAATCAGCAAATTCTGAGTTTGCTTCAAGCTTGTTAGCAAGGGCCTGGAGCAACCCAGTGACTTTGGCAAGCTCACGTTTTATTATATCAAGATCTCCTGGCTTGTCTTTAAGATTTGAGAAAAGTGTATGTACATCGTCAACTTGTTGCAGTAT
Source organism: Nitrososphaera sp. (assembly GCA_039938575.1). Lineage (GTDB taxonomy): Archaea > Thermoproteota > Nitrososphaeria > Nitrososphaerales > Nitrosopumilaceae > Nitrosotenuis. The sequence continues at coordinate 2,808 of JBDUUJ010000086.1, forward strand.
GCCTTTTACGTACTCATCATATGTAGTCATTTTCCTTGTTTGGGATAGTACTATTCAAAAAGCTTGGCTCCACCAACATAGCGGTTCAAATTTAAAGTGGCAGTCTTAATGCCAATCTAGATTGAATGACAATGCATATCTAAAGTGTATTGATCCGTCGTGCGGCTTGGAGTATCCAATCACTTCAAGCAACATAGAGTGTGAGCGTGGACACCTATTGGATGTCAAATACAGAAAGGTTCCCTCCACCGAACTCAAGGAGTTATTCTATGCAAGACGGAATCCTCAAGGAAGCATATTCAACGAGAGTGGGGTATGGAGATTCCGTGAACTGATCAACTTCTGCCAGATAGACACTGCAAGTCATGATGAGTGTTCCAAATATTTGGTTTCATTAGATGGTGCGGAAGGTAGACAGTCAAAGCCATATCAGATGTCAAAAGTGGCAAATTTCATAGGAATAGATCACGAGAATTTATGGTTGCAACCAGAAGGATACAATCCAAGCGGCTCCTTTAAGGACAACGGCATGTCTACGGCAATAACTCATGCGAAATTAATCAATGCAAAAAAGATAATCTGTGCTTCTACTGGTAATACGTCTGCTGCAGCCGCAATGTTTGCAGCCAATGAAAACATGGAATGTGATGTATACATACCAGCCGGACAAATTGCCCCTGGAAAGCTCAGTCAAGCATACCAGTTTGGTGCACAGATAATTCAAGTTCAGGGAAACTTTGATGATGCGTTAGCAAAATCATTGCAGGACGCAAAAAAACATTCAGGATACACTGTAAATTCCATAAACCCATTTAGAATCGAAGGTCAAAAGACCATTCCATACAGGGCGATCGAGTATCTAAATTGGCAGGCACCAGACTGGATAGTATATCCAGGAGGTGCACTTGGCAACATTTCAAGTTGCGGCAAAGCAATTATGGAATTGTATGAGTGGGGATGGATTAAAAAAATTCCGCGAATAGCTGTAATAAATGCAGACGGTGCAAGCACCCTATATGATTTGTATAATGGTGTTTTTGATGGCACGAAGCTTCGATGGAATAAAGGAAGACCAGATGTTGACTTAATCAAACGATACTATGAAGACCAAGACAAAAAAGGATTAAGGCCGAAGACAAAGGCAACTGCGATTCAGATTGGAAAGCCTGCAAACATCCTCAAAGGGCTGCGAGCCTTGGAATACACAAACGGAGTGGTCGAAAAGGTCTCCGATTCCGAGATGCTTGATGGGATGTCGATTGTCGGCTTGAACGGTTTTGATTGTGAGATGGCATCAGGTGCCACGCCCGCAGGAATCAAAAAGCTCGTAGAAAAAGAAATAATTAAAAAAGACGACATAGTAGTCGGCATCCTCACAGGAAGACAAAAAGATGCCAGTTTGCCTGTAGATTATCACAACAACCCCGCAAACAGGTTTGCCAATCCGCCACGTAGCTAGTTCTTTAATTACGATCTATGCGTTGTGCTTTAGTCTATCCGCAATAGCGACAAGAATGCGAATTTTTAGGTTATATGTATTTCACACATAATTTAAAAAGTCGGTTAATCCACATTCAATAGAAAAGAAACAAAATTGAGTTCTTCGAACAAAAGCGGAAAAAATGATAATCGTGCTTTAATTCTAAATAAAGCCCAATCTGTTGCAAAGCAATCCGTGATTACGCTTGCGGCCATAGGCGTTGCCGAGATCCTAGTATCGATCTTCACTGGCAGCATCACGTTGACAGCAGACGGTACCGACTCGATAGCAGATGCCATGATCTCATTTATTGTTTGGTTTGGAATAATGCTTGCAAAGAAACCAAAAAGTAAGATGTTTCATTTTGGATATAGGAAAGTTGAGGTTCTCGCAGCATTCATTGCTGCAATAGTGATCATAATTTTAGGTTCCTTTATTGCATACCATGCCTTTGAAGCGTTTTACAAACCACACACAGTCGTCTATCCTGAGATAACAATGGCAACACTTGTTGTTGCAGGAAGTTTGTCTTTGCATCGTGCGTTTATGATACGAAAAGTAGCAATAGAATCAGACCTCATATCATTGAAGCTTGATGCCAAGAATTCTATCAAAGACGGAACTGCATCGTTTATTGGGTTGGCAAGTGTTGCTGCTGCAACATACCTGAATTTCACATTCATGGATGCGGTTGGTGGCATGATAATAGCAGGCTACATATTTTTTATGGCATATTCTGCAATCAAAGAATCTGCCCTAGTTCTAGTAGACGCAGTACACAACCCAGAACTAGTAGAGAGCATAAAATACAAAATCCAAGAAAAATTCAATGTACAAACCGATGGCGTATTTTTGAGGCCAGTAGGCAATGAGTTCAATGCAGAAATACACATACTACTCCCAAGCGAAACTAGACTAGATGAGATACACAAACTCATAAATTCCATATCAACCACCATACGTGAAGATTTTGTAATAAACCGGCTTGTAGTAATACCTAAACCAAAACTAGGGTGATACAGTTTCTATTTTTTTGCAAAAAATTCTTCAAGTAACCTTTTTTTCTCACTCATATGGAACAGACTTTCCGTGTGTTTTGATGCTTCTTCATAAGGTTTTTGAAACAGCATGGCTTGCATCAGCAGGTGATTTTCCGGTATGACGATTCCTGTTTGATCATCTGAATATAGCATCTTAACTGTATCTCCAATTGACTCTAGCATATTTGCGTGAATATGAATCATGTTTGTATCCTTGAAGCTAAATTTCATTGATTCAGCGGCATCACGGATTTGTTTTGTGCCTTTTGCGGACCACAGTATGGCCACACCGTATTCGTTTTTAAATATCTCCAAAATTTCAGACTGTTTTGGTGCATCATCTTTGAATCTAATGTTTAGCATGTGTACATGCATCTGACGTGTTGGCACCTTGATTGCTTGGATGAAAAGTGGCGTATTCTTTCCCATGTAATGTTTGATGTCATCTTGATGGTGCGGATTTGCAGTCCACTCTACTGTATCAGGAACCACCTTGTTTGTTTGCTCAAGGTCAGCCCATCGTCGTACAAGTACTGCATCGAATCTTATTAATCTAGAACCGTATTTTTCTCGCAACGGTTGTAAAACTCGGCCCATTCCGGTCACATTACAGCTTCCTTGCATGACGTGTTTTTTACCAAACGCGTCTTTGTAGTTGACACGTGAGTTAAACAACAGATCGGAGACACTTTGTTCTCCTGTGACAGACTCTCCTCCCTGGTATATTGCCATGACGCCCTTTGGTTCATAAAGTTGCTTTTTGTTCTGGTATCCTATGCCAGCTGGGGCCGCATCAATTACTAGGTCACATTCGTCTAGTGCGCTTTCAATGGTTCCTTTGATTTTGTAGTTCTTAAAAGAGTCGATGCTTTTTTGTGGAACAAAGACATCGAACCCTCTTGATATAGCATCGTTTACTTTGTCATCAGGTGAGAATTTTCCTACTCCGACTACCTTGATTTCCGGGTCGTCTTTGATGAACTGTGCTATGCGGCTTCCAATCGAGCCATAACCATTCACAAAGACCCGCTTCATGTTTTTTTCAAATATGCCACATTTATTTAGATTACACTGATGTCATGTATTGAGATCAGAACTGTTTGCTGAACCGTACTTTATTTCGTCCTTTAGGGCGTCAAAATTGTCTATTGCGCGACTTAGTCCTTCATTAGTTTGTTCGATTGTGCCATTTTTGTCCAACAACGGAGCCATTACAAAATAGATCAAAATCAATAGTGTGGACAGTGCCGCTATTACTGTCAATGTCCAGAGTTTATTGCCTGCCAATAGTGAGAACACTTACAGCAAGTCGAATTAATTTAGGGATGTTCGTTTCGCACAAAACGACTAAATTAATCCATATCTGAGGGGTTGTGTGATACACGCACCTTCACTAGGAATAGGCGCTGCAATAGCAGTCGTTGCTATGTTCGGAGTCTTTTTCGCAATGAATGCGTCGACGGAGACGGCTTTTAAGACAGAAGACATAAAGCAGTCTAAAGCTGAACAAGAACAAGAAACGGCAGTAGCCAACACACCACAACAAGTCAGCATGTCGATCTTTTCAGACAATGCATCACCGATTCTTGGCAATCCGGACGCACCAATCACGATAGTGGAATTTGGTGACTACCAGTGTTTTTACTGCAACAAATTCTTCCACGATACGGAAAGTAAGATTTATGAAAATTATATCAAGACCGGAAAGGCCAAAATGATATTCAAGGACTTTACCATAATAGGGTCCGATTCGATCACTGCAGCACATGCTGCCCATTGTGCAGACGAGCAAGGCAGGTTCTGGGACTATCATGATATGCTATACAATAATTGGAATGGCGAAAATAACGGTTGGGCATCGCTTGAAAACCAGCACAAATTTGCCAAACAAATAGGCCTTGACACAACAGCATTTACAGAATGTATGAAAAGCGGCAAATATAATGAAAAAATTCAAGCCAGCACAAGCGATGCGCAGACATTAGGTCTTTCAGGCACCCCAGGATTTTTCATAATTGGGCCGAATAACAAAATTGTAAGAGTGCCAGGTGCTCAACCATACGATGTATTTGTGAATGTCTTGGAATCAGAACAGCTTAAAGGTAACTAGATTTATTTGTCAAACACAATTCTGAGTTATGGAATTTAGGTGCGTCAAGGACTGTTCACAATGTTGTATTGAACGAGAATATTTTCCTTCAAAAAGATTTGGCAAAGTTGGAGTCTTGGTTCTACCTAGCGAAAAAACAAAAATCGAAGAGTTGGCAAAAGAACACCACCTCAATGTCAAGATAATACCCAGAATTGGAATATCATATCATGATGTAACAAAGCCTGAAAAAATAATCGCATATCAATTGATGGGTAGAGAAAAAAATGGAAACACTTGTCCTTTTTTGGATACAGAATCACAGAAAAGATCGCCGCATGGAGGATTTATTTGTAAGATATACGATGACAGACCGCTTGCGTGTAGAGCGTACCCATTAATAGAAGTGCAACCATTTTCGTTGGACTCTAAATGCAAATTCTGTCAAACATGTGGAAATGCGGACTCTGGCCTAGACGGCGAAACCGAGTCGTTGATAAAAATAAAGACTGCCATGACAACTAATGCGCCAATAATCTGGCGTTATGCAACCGGGGTAGGCGAGCTCGATGACCTAGATGACATCCAAGTCGGTTGGAACAAAGAGATCTAATTTTGCAAATTTAGGTTCTGCCAAGTTGGAGGGACAATAAGTCAATTAAGGTCACCCCAACTTGAACCACAGAACCCAAATTTAAAAAAACAATAACAAATTTTGCCGCAAAACAGCCAAATTTTTATAAATTTACACTGTAATACTTTTGGGTAGAACACATTTAGCTAATAACCCTTATATTCAAAACTCAGAAGGGAAAGCTCATGGCAGCGGGCATAGATGACATAGCGATATACATACCGAGGCTATTTGTAGACTCGGCAGATTTTGCTATAGCTAGGGGACTCGATCCTGCAAAGCTAAAGCAGGGATTAGGCATATCCAAAATGGCAATAGTGGACACAAACCAAGATCCTGCTTGCCTTGCCGCAAACGCATGCTTAAAACTCATGCAAAAAAACAACATCTCACCAAAGGATGTAGGAAGGCTATATGTTGCCACCGAATCGGCCTTGGATGAGTCAAAGGCCCTAAACTCATACGTCATAGGCATGCTTGAACAAGTATATGGTCAGGACTCCTTTGAGCACTGTGGGGGAATAGAGTGCAAATTTGCATGTGTTTCTGGCTCTTATGCATTATACGATAACTGTAACTGGATTAGAGCAGGAGAGGCAGAAGGCAAATCGGCCATTGTTGTTGTCTCAGACATTGCCAAGTATGATCTTGGCTCAGCTGGAGAATACACTCAAGGCGCAGGTGCCATTGCCATGCTCTTAAATGACAATCCACGACTGCTTCAATTTGATGCCAAAGTTACCTCCACGTCAATTAAGAATGAATATGATTTCTACAGGCCGTTTGGTAAAGAGACCCCAATAGTACACGGCCAATACTCTAACCTGTTGTACCTAATTCAGGTCAAAAAAGCATTTGAACTATACAAAAAGAAGGCGCTAGAAACAGGCCTCATCAAAATAAAGGAGGACGAGACGATCCTTGATCACATAGACTATCTATGTATGCACCTTCCATACAGCAACATGGGAAAGAAAGCTCTTGCCTACTTGCTCAGAAGGGAGTGGAGACACCTTCCAAGATGGAAAAAAATCATAGAGCAAACAGGCATGGACGAACCGGTCCCAAAGGATCCTAGAGGAACAATTGAATCAATTTTGGCAGACGACGAATATATGGCAAAAGACCATGAATTTACAAAACTGTTTACAAGAACAAAGGAATATCAACAGTTCTATGAGGACAAGCTTGCAAGTTCACTTATTGCGTCATCCATGATCGGTAATTTGTACACCGCATCACTTTACTTGGGATTCCGAAGCTGCTTAGAGTTTGAATTCCAAAAAGGCATAGATTTAGAAGGAAAGCGAATCGGTTTTGGTTCTTATGGTAGCGGTAGTAGTGCAATGGTCTTCAGCGGCGTGATACAGCCAGCATACAAAGACATTGTAAAGAACATGAACATAGAAGCTGAAATAGGAGAAAGAAAAAAGCTCTCGCTAGAAGAATATGAAGAGATTCACGAAAATAAACGCAGTCCGCACGAGAGCATCCTTGATGCAAAAGAGGAATTCATCTTAGTCAGCGTTGAGAAATCCCCAGAAAGCAAGGGCGAACGTAAGTACGCATTCTGCCAATAAAAAAACAGCAAATTCAACTCATGGAATCCGAGCAAATCAAAGATATACTCTATGACAAGATAAGACGGATAACAGACGACCAGATACAGGTGGCAATCTCATCAAATGGCAAGGCAAAGATAGTCCAAGAGATTTTGCAGGATTGTTTTAAACAAATCTCACGAACCGAAGACAAACCAGAAAATTTTGTTATATGTGCAGAAGGCCTGACGCACTATGTTCTCACAAATATGCTGATACCAAGCCAAAGAAAGATAGAAGTAAATGGAATCGAAGTGGACATAGTGATCCCGGATTCAAGAACTCTTTTAGAGTCTCCTACCAAATCACTCGTATTATATTTTGTAAAGACAGGCAATGACCAGATCATCACACACCTTGAAAGATTACAAAAAATTCAACCAAAAAAAGACAACATATGGGTGATTTCAAAATCGGTTGTGCCATCCCAATTTAGAACGTATGATGTAATGACAAATTTTTCAACGATGTTTGACGATATTGATGATTTTATTGCAAAGAGATCCAAGATCAGGTTCAGAATTTTTAAAAGCTGAGCTTTTGAATCAGATTATTTTTTTGCAAAATTTCAGAGACTTGATGAATACTAAAGTTATCTAAATGTGGAACAATGCAAAGAGTTTCGACCCCTGTAAGATTTTCCAGATCTTCTGCCAGCTCGTAGGCCACGTAACCTGTCGAGTCATCGTTGTTAATGATCAATCCGCGCAAAGTCAGACCGTATCTTTTGCACGCCTCACATGTCAAAATGGTGTGATTCACAGTACCGATTTTTGCGCTTGTAACCAGCAAGGTCTCAAGATTCATGTCTTTAATGAGGTCAGCAATAAAGTAGTTTTTCTGAATGGGCGTCATGATGCCACCTATCCCTTCAACGAGAACCACATCGTGTAATTCCTGCAGTTTTTCAAACTTTTGTAGTACGAGTTCTACATCAATTGATTCGCCAAGTTTGTTTGCTGCAGTATACGGCGAAGCCGGAACTGGAAAAAAATATGGATTCACCAGATCCTCACTGTCTGCAACTCCGGCGCATTTGGCAAGAATTTGGGCGTCTTCTGATTTGAAGCCTTCCTTTTGTTTTGTTCCACACGCAAATGGCTTCATTACTCCCACATCTATGCCACTGTTTTTTAGTGCAAGAGCAAGAGATGCAGTGATCACGGTTTTCCCAATTTCAGTGTCTGTTGCAGTTACAAAGAACGACTTCGTTGTGGTGATTGGCACATTGTGGCGTGGCGTTTTTCTGCCTAAAATGTTTTTGAATGTGTTGCATTGTCAGGTTGTGATATAATTGTTATTCCTCACATCCTGAAATTCCTAGGATTTGGTGCTTGTTTTTTCAAGATTACCGCTTGATTATTAAAATGAATTTTTCTAGAACCAGTCAATGAAGAACCAAAGTTTTGTATGGCACCCCTATACACAGATGAAAGACTGGTCAGGTTTTCCTAAGATAGTTAGAGGAGATGGGATGTGGCTTATCGACTCACATGGAAACAGACTTCTTGACGGCGTGGCAAGTATGTGGTGTAATGTGTGGGGACATTCTAAAAGAGAGATAATTTCTGCCATACACAGGCAGTCAAAAAAGATTTCACATTCGTCTCTTTTTAATTTGACAAATGAACAAGCAGAAAAGCTAGCAAAAAAACTCATCAACATATTGCCAAATATGCATAGAGTGTTTTTCTCCGATGACGGTTCAACTGCCATGGAAGTTGCACTTAAGATTGCTACTCAATATTGGCACAACACGGGTGAGAAGAACAAGACGGTGTTTGCAACGCTACAGAATGGTTACCATGGTGATACCTATGGAGCTATGTCGGTGGGTTATGTGTCAGGGTTTTTTTCACAGTTTAAGAGCCAGTTATTCAAAACGGTACAAATTCCATTTGTGAATAGCTATAGAGTCCCTCCAAACACGACAAAAAAAGAATATTTGGATTCAGTATTAGAAAAAATCGAAAGACTTCTTGCTACAAATGACAGAATCGCTGCGTTTGTGATGGAGAGTGGCGCGCAGCTTGCAGGAGGCATCAACATATACCAAGACGGTTTTCAAGAGTCGATTAGCAAGATTTGTAAAAAGTACGGAACGCTTTTTGTGTTAGACGAAATTGCCACGGGTTTTGGCAGGCTGGGTTCACTAGTCGAGTATGTCGCACAAAATAGCAAGCCGGACATAGTTTCCCACGGCAAGATGTTGACTGGCGGCTACATGACTTTGGCAACCACGTCGGTTACAAAGAAAGTCTATAGTTCGTTTTTAGGTAATTATTTGGAAATGAAACATTTTTTCCACGGCCACACCTTTACCGGAAATCCACTCGCATGTGCAGTCGCAAACAAAAATCTCGATCTTTACGAAAAAACAAAACTCATGGATCGAGTTCAAAAAAACTCAAAGATACTAGCAAAAAGACTCCGAGAATTTGATGCTATAGATATTGTAGGAGATATTCGTTCCAAGGGTATGCTTGCAGGAATAGAGTTGGTCAAAGATGACAAAAAAACCCCTCTCGTATTTAGAAAATCGACAAACAAAGCAGTATTTGACGAAGCAAAAAAACACAAGATCTATCTTAGGACCTTGGGAAACATAGTCATGCTTGTGCCACCCCTTGCTATTTCCGAATCTGAGTTGAACTTCCTCATCGATGGCACGCTAAAAACCATCAAAAGTATTTCTAAAAATAAAATGACATTGTAAACCAACTAACCACCAAGTGGTTAACATTTGAAATATTAATTAACCGTATGCTGTTGCTACGAATTATTGAACACTGAGCGCGAATTCATTTTAATGTGTCAAAACAAAGTCCTTTCTGGCAAAAAACTTGACAAAGACGAACTGGATTCGTTAATGAATGTAACCGATTTGAGGAGCCTATCTGATGCTGCAAACAAAATAACGCGTACATTTCAAGGAAACAAAGTAGATGTAGAGCAGCTGGCAAATATAAAAAAGAATTACTGTAGTGAAGATTGTGCTTTTTGTGGGCAATCCGCATTTTTCAACACCGGTATTGATGGTTATCAGCTCCTACCTGCCGAACAAATAGTTTCAATGGCAAAAAAAGCAAAAAACGAAGGAGCAGAATCATATTGTCTTGTAGCCGCATGGAGACAACCATCAAAAAGAGATTTTGAGCAGGTTTGCAACATAATAAATCAGATCAACGAACAAGTTGGAATAAGTATAGAATGCAGCCTTGGATTTCTTACAGATGAGCAAGCAAAACGGCTCAAGGAGTTGGGTGTTCGCAGATACAACCACAATTTAGAGACTGCAAGATCAAAATTTGCGGAGATCTGCACCACTCACACCTACCAAGACAGAATAAACACTTTACTTATTGCGCGCAGAGCAGGTCTTGAGCTCTGTACTGGTGGGATAATAGGCCTAGGTGAAACAAGAGAACAGAGATTGGAGTTGATTTGGGATTTAGCTTGGCTTGAGCCAGAAGAGGTTACAATAAACATTCTGGTTCCAATACCAGGAACACCACTAGAGTTGCAGACACCTCTTCCATTTGAAGAGATTTTGCGTGTTTTTGCAGTAACAAGATTTGCGTTACCAAAGTCGATCATCAAGATATCTGGGGGGCGTGAAGTCCATCTGCAAGACGATGGCCAAGAACTCCTCTTGAGCGGTGCAAATGGAATCATAAGCTCAGGATATCTGACTCTTGGTGGAAATGATATGAAAAAAGACCTCGAAATGATTAAAAAAATTAATCTTGAAGCGTAAACTTGGCTTTGTCGCCGACATACTGGCTGAAATAAAAAAAGAAAACCTCTACCGAAAGATGCGTTATGGTAGGGTAAATGGCCCTTACATAACAATTGGGCGAAAAAGGTTGGTAAATTTTTGCTCAAATGACTATCTTGGTTTGTCTGTGTCAGAGTCTTTGCCAAGGCAATTTCAGTCAAGCTCCAGACTTGTTTCTGGCAATGATGTATCGTTTATGAAAGTGGAGCGGATTCTTGCTTCACATAAATCTCAAGAGTCCTCGCTGATTTTTCCAACAGGTTACATGGCAAACCTTGGTGCAATACCTGCTCTTGTAACAAAAGAATCATTGATTTTTAGTGATGAGCTCAATCATGCCAGCATAATTGAAGCCTGTCGATTGTGTAAGTCAAAGACAGTGGTGTACAAGCATAACGATGTAGATGATTTAGCAGAAAAAATACGTACTGATAAAAAGGCAAGAAAATTCATCGTCACCGAAGGAATCTTTAGTATGGATGGCGACTTGGCAGATTTGAAAAGAATCTCAGAGTTGGCAGAAAAAAATGATGCTATTTTGATCCTAGATGATGCGCATGGAGACTTTACCATCGGTAAAAATGGACGAGGCTCTGCGAATTATTTTGGCGTGGAAAAAAACATCGATGTCTACACCAGCAGCCTCAGCAAAGGACTTGGTTCGTTTGGTGGATATGTTGCTGCAAGTAGGGAGGTAATCGATTTGTGTGTAAATAGGGCCAAGTCATTTATTTACACTTCTGCGCTACCTTCATTTCTAGTTGACCTTACATTTGAGAGACTCAAACAAAACAAAGAGATTCAAAGAAAAAAGCTTGAACAAAATGTAAAGTTACTCTACACACAGTTGCGAAAATTAGGATATGACATACAGTCACAAACACACATAATTCCTTTAATTATTGGAGATGAAAAACGAACAATAGAGTTTGGTAGTTATTTGTACAAAAATGGCATATTTGCTCAGCCAATCAGGTATCCGACCGTCCCAAAAAATAGTGCACGCATAAGAATTTCGGTGACCGCATGGCTTTCGAAAACTCATATTGAAGATGCAATAGATGTATTTGAAAAAGCTGGTAAAAAGTTCGAGATTTTGTAGATTATCCCATACCAAGAAACATTGGGGAACCTACGTATACTGCTATTGCAATGATTGCTGCAAGAATTATTCCCACAATTATGAATCTTTTATTCACAAATATGCATACATGCGCCTAGATAAAAATCAAGGTTCTGCTAACTTGTCGTATATTATCCTAGAATTGG
>JBDUUJ010000087.1:0-6682 GCA_039938575.1 Nitrososphaera sp.
TTTACTTTTTTATGATTTGATTTTAGTCGTTCAAAAATTCAATCTCAATCTTTGTGATTTTAGATTCTATACGATTCCAGAAGGCTTCCAATTTAAGCAGTGAAGTGGAATGTGGATTTTTTCCAGCCGCTAATCCTCTCAGTAGATAGAAGCAAATTGGTTGTTGGGTAGCACCCTATGGTAAACATCATTGGTCAGTACCCGTCAATTACACCGAACCTTTATTCGTATAATTTATTGGGATGGTGGTTTTTGCGAGCCTCGTATCATCTCGTTTATCTTTGCTTCCTGCTCCTTGATGCTTTCTTTGAGTCTTGCTTCTTGTTTTGCCAAGACCGCGGATCTTGTGTTTGCAAGCTCTTTTTTCTCCTCAAGCTCTGCAATGAGACTTGCTTTTGTAGATTTTATAAGAATCGAGCCGGCGTGTTTGTAGACGGGGTCAGAGTCTCCAACTTTTTTTAGTTCTTCTAGAGCCCTGTCGGACTCGATTTGTTCAAGCTCCAGTTGTTGTTTTTGCGCCATAACCGACTGCAAGTTTTGCTGTGATTGCTGCAGCTTCATAAGCTGTTCTTGTAGCCATGGGGGAATTTGCTGGCCTTGTGACATATATTAAGAGCTCCTCGAATTTCTTATTATCTGTACCGATGTGTGGGTCTAAGTGACAAAGGATCATACTGCCTCAACCAATTTGCTTCCATCGACTAGATTAGTGGTTCAAATAAACCCACGTTTCCCTTCACTGCTTCAACCTAAAGCCATTCAGGATAACAAAACCCTGCTGCCTGGACATGGTAGTTTGTAATATGACTGGATTTGGTAGTCTTGTGCATTGTACGAGTATTGATAGTTTTTTTATTGTGAAGTTGTTTTCAAGATCGATTCTGATGCGATGGTTTACCATTCTTTGAAGGTCTCCAGATCCGTCGCTGCTCAAAATTTGGAGAGAATGGTTGTTTTAGTGATTTTTTGACAAGCACGTGTTATGGCGTTTTATATTTTTCAAATATTTAACGGCGTTACATAATAACCCACAGAACCCGATGCGTCAATCTATGTCCGTAGTCTACAATTAGATTTTTGTAGACTCGAGTGAGTCATAGCTTGCCTGAACCAGCCTCAGAAGGGAGTTGATGTTTGCGCGCAGATGGGTCAGCTCTGCTGAGTCTATTGAAATGTGCATGCTGTTTTTTTTCAGTGTGATTTTTGTTTTTGTGGGGTTTTCAGGATAAAACTTGTTGTCGGTCTTTATCGACTCAAAAATTGCTTTGGTTTTCTCTTTTGCGTTGATTGAGATTGTGGCTCTAAATGCTGACATCGTATGCAGTTCCGGCAACCTTAAAGCCGCATTTTTTGCAGCTCCATATTCCTACTGCCTGTCTGCCAAACTTTAATGAGCCACACTCAGGGCACCGTCTTTTTGCTTTGAGAATAGAGTGTACTTGAGTGAACTTTTTTCTGTGTTTAATTCCGTACTTTTGTCTTAGACCTTTTAGTGATGAGCCTTTTTTGAGCAATTAACTTCCTCCTATCTTCTTTAGTGTCTCCCTTATTTTTGCTCCGGTAGCAATGGAGATTTGCCCACATTTGATTAATTGTTCTTGAGTAAAACCGTCATTGCCGCCTTTTTGTATTGCGCAAATATTACCAGCCGAGTTGGTCGTAATCGTCATTCTTGCATCCATGCAGCTCCACTCGTCCGCATTTGGGTCAACAATGATGTAGTCACCTATTTTACCCATAGTCACAGATACAGGCAATGTTGTAATTGGAGGATCAGATACTTGGCCGTCTACCAACGTAGGCACATCATCTTTGAGCTCCCACTTTGGTATCTTGCATGAAAGAATGCTTGCAACTGACGCATAAGAACATGCGTCAAAGAGGTTGCCGTCGTAATCTGTGACACTATTGTCAACAAAGAGACCAATTACTGATTTGTCTTTTTGCAGTACAAGCTTTGTCAGGTCTATCATACCGCTTTCGCGTATGCCTCTATCTACCACTCTTGCTAGCTCGATTACGTCTTCTCCTGGAGGGCCAGGCTCCACATTTGGATCAGCCAAAGGCAGAATCTCTGCTGTGCAGATGAAGATACCCCTGTCTCCAAGATCTGGAAACGGTTTATCTGGTTGTACCTTTACTCCGCAAACTACTTCGGTGTCCCCCAGTCGCACTCTTGCTGAGCCTTCTGCTTTTGGAATCACATTAGTGTCAATGACAAGTTGTCGCGGCTCATCGAATGCTCGCCCATCTATTCTTTGGCCCTCTTTGAGTAGTGCGAGAATTTTTTTCTTTTTTAGCTCATCAATAATAGAATTGCTCATTGTGCGCTATCCCCAAAAAATTTCTCTCGTAGTGCCTTTTTTTGAATTTCATACACAAGCTTGCAGCCACCTATTGCTGTGTTAATGCATTTCTCATATTCCTGAGGCGTGAGAACCCCATCTAGTTGTATTAGTGTGATTTTGCCAAGATTCGGCATCATTGCTACAGGCATGTCTGCTTGGCCTTCTTGGTCTTCTTCATTGTTGATATCAAGTACGATTGTATCTGCTACCTTTCCTGCGGCGCATGCAGACACCATGTCCCTCATTGGGATGCCTGCATCTGCAAGAGCGACTGCTGCAGCATCCAAAGCAGCACATCTTGAGCCACCGTCTGCTTGAAGGATTTCTATAAAGACATCAACTACGGTTCTTGGAAAATTCTCGAGCATTACTGCTGGCTCCAGTGCCTCCTTGATCACTTTGGAGATCTCTATTTCTCTTCTTGATGGAGCCGGATTCTTTCTCTCACCTACTGAGAATGGTTGCATGTGATATCTGCAGCGCAGAATACCTCTGTCTGTATTTGCCAAGTGTTTTGGATGGACATCGCGTGGGCCGAAAACGCCGGCAAGTATTTTGTTCTCTCCGAACTCAATGTACGCAGATCCGTTTGCGTTCTTTAGAACCCCAGCCTTTATCATTATTCTTCGCGGTTCGTCAATCCTCCTTCCGTCGCAACGGATGCCTTTGTCATCTAGTAATACGATGTCCGTTTTTTTTACTCCCATTATTAACCACTATTTGATCCTAACATTTCTTGAATTCTTTCAGTCAAATTTGGAACATGTGCTTGTTCTTCGACCATTTTGATGGCATCAAGAGCCTTTAATAATCCATCGGGATCCTCGCATGACACTACAACATATCCGTTTTGTCCTATTGTGATTACGGCCTTTGTGGCGTTTTCTATTGTCTGTATCATAGAGCCACGCTTACCGATGAGTCGCGGAACTTTGGTTGGAGATATCTTAACAAGCTCGCCTTCCTCTATTTTCCCCAAGTCCCTGTCAGATATTGTGAGGAGTGGGTCTCTTGATCTGTCAGAATTGGCAATTCTTGCAGCTACCAAGTCACCTGTTTTGAGCTTCGATGTCAGATCATCTATTTTTGGATTAAAGTCTCTTCCAAAGACATCTTGTGCTGGAAGTATCCCTGCATAACATGAATTGATGTCAAGCTCCCACGAAAGCGACGTGTGCGACCTTACAATTCCAATTACAAAGTCATCAATTCGTGGCAAGTAGATTCCGGTAAGAGGAATTACTCTAACTCCACTATCATAAATTTCAGAAATTCCAACTGTTGTAGCTATGATTTTATCGCCAAAAAGGTGTACGTTTTCTTCTGCTCTGTACGGACCAGTAGTGATGACATCGCCTGGTATGACGTATTTACGCTTTACATCATCCATTATTTGACCATCTCCACTGTCGCAGTTCCTTTTGTTATAGAACCGAGTCTGTCTATCACGCTTGCCCTTGCTCCCGCTGGTATTTCTAGTATTGCTTTAAGTGATCCGTTATTTTGCCATTCTTCTTTTTTCAGAGTTCCAGTCGACTTGAGAACAGAGTAAGACTGGGCCGCATATTGTGCAGGTACCATTATCTCTAGCAATAGATTCTCTGATTTTAGCGGGATTATTGCACGTAGTTTTTCTACTATGTCTTTTACTTGCTCCTCAGTATTTTTGAAAGGATCTATTGAAACACGAGCTTGTTCCAGTGCCTGTTCTATTCTTAATGGTGGATGCGGTAGGTGTGATCGTGGATCAACAAAGGTCTTTGCAATGAATTCGATTATTTGTTTTCTTTTTTCCGACATCATCTTGCGGCGCTGATCTGTGGTTAGATTGAGATCTCCTTTTTTTAGAATCTGTTCAATTACTGCCATTGTGTCTTGAGTTTTGAAGGCCTTGAGTAGTTTTTCAGTAGATGCTCTTGTTCCTTTGTGAGAGTCGGTGTAAACTTCGTCAGACACTAGAACGGATGAGACGTCCTTTCTTTTGCCAAGCTTGTATTCCAACGCAGGATCTGGTTTTACGAGGATCTCAAACTTTTCACCCTCAACTGAATGCCTAATTACGGTCACATCCGTCATAGGACAGATAACGAAATCTCGGTATTTATATGAATGAGACGAAAAGACTGCCTGACTTGATGAATCGCCAACTTTAGATACATTGAAGATCCTTTTACGTACTTGAAACACCACACAAAATGATGGTAAATTTTGTGTGCGGCTGAGCTTGATTGTCTTTAGTAGCTTTTTAATATGCGGTTCAAATTAAATCCGTCCATACCAAGATATACAAATTCAGATTGTACCCAGATCACACTCAGTACAAAAAACTGCATTAAACTATTGTAGCGTGCAGATTTGTTTACAACAAAATGGTTGAAAAGATGCGAAAAGAAAGATTCCAGTCAAGAAACGACTTGGTTATTTTCTGGCCGATCTAAATCAGAGTCATCATATTCACACCATTCCAAAATGCTTCAGATGGTATCGACACATCTTGATGTGGCACAAAAATCACTAATCAAATTACACACAGGCAACAAAACTGGAGATTTACAATTTACCAGATTTCCAGAATACCATACCTTCACATACAACCAGTCTGGATTTGAGCGCAAAAATGGCTTTTTGCATCTCTCCAAGATAGGCAAAATCAAGATCATATGTCACAGGCAAACACAAAATCACACCATCAAACAAATCACCGTATCGCAATCAGAATCAGGAAAATGGCATGTCTGTCTCACATGTGAGATTGATGTAGTTCTGCCAAAGCCCAGACTGAACAAAGTTGGAATTGATATGGGAATCAAGAATTTCGCAAATTCCGATGGTTTTGCAATTCCAAATCCAAACTATACCAAGATGCTCAAACCATTAAAAAGAATCCTAAAAAAAGATATCAAGTCAAAAAGGCTCAAACAACAAAAAAGCAGTTGGGAACCATACGAAGTTACGTCTGCAGAAGCCGCAATGCGGTCAAGCAGGAAGAGGCTGTCGGCTTGTTTTAGTTTACCTGTGTCGAGATTCACGCTAGATTTTTAATGGGGAGAATGAAAATTTTTTTAAGTTTGCCTTCTTTGGAGATAGTTTCACAAGACAAGCAGCGTATGACTGTAAAACTCAAAGGGGTTCCCTTGCAGTACGCAAACGCACTTAGGAGAATTTGCCTAAATGGCGTTCCTGTGTTTGCTATAGATACGGTAGACATCATCGAAAATTCCTCCGTGATGTCTGATGAGGGAATAGCGCACAGGCTAGGCCTAATACCGCTAAAAACAGACCTCAAAAGGTTTGCAGAGCCTTCCAAGTGTTCCTGCAAAAGCCAAGCTGGTTGCTCAAACTGTCGTGTCATGCTTGTAATTGACTCTGGAGACACTGACATTACTAGAACAATAACTTCCGCAGAGCTCAGCTCTGAAGATGAAACAGTCAAACCAGTATCCGACAAAATCCCAATAGTCCAAGTTGCTCCAGGCCAGAAGCTAAAGCTTGAGGCTTATGCAAGACTGGGCCGCGGCACGACTCATGCAAAATGGAACTCTGCAAATATCTCAGTGTTGACGCACACAGACAAACATGATGAGTACCTCTTAACCGTAGAGTCTACCGGTGCACTAGAGCCAGAACAGATCATAAAAACTGGCGTTGATGAGCTTGCTAGAAGACTTGAAGAGTTCAAGGGTGTAATTGCTGAGTTAAAGGCATAGGGTTCTCCCATACGAAATCATCCCCAATCCTACTGTGGATCTTTCTTGGTGTGATTTTCCGAATCAGGATGTCTGTCGGGTTGTCGAAGGATAATCACTGCTTTCATATCATACCCTAAAAGACTATCAGATCCAATCATACTACAAACTCACTGCCATATCGCAAGCGGCTGGAAGATTAGCTCAGATGAAAAAAGACATTAAAAAAGGCAGGAAAGTAAAATCGCCATTTATCAAAAAACCATACCTTGTATCGTGTTATGGATTCAAAATCAACGGCATGTTGTTATCTTTTCCCGTATCAAACAGAGAATTTGCAAACATTCTACTAAACAACCACATTGCAAAAATACTCAGACAGGACACTGCAGCCAAGATCCTTTGTTATCACGCCAATCACACTGTCCATCACTGTTAGAAAAGATGTGCAGGAAATCAAGCCAGAATCCATAATAGAAATAGACAGAAACCTCAGAAATATCACCATATCCACACCACATAAACCATCACGTACAGGACAAACAAGTTACTTTCAATCAAGGAAAACTCCCAGTTTGTTAAAGCATCATTTAGGCGTCATGACAGGCGTGTCAAAAATAGATTCTATACCAAAATCAGAGGCAGACA
>JBDUUJ010000088.1:0-10026 GCA_039938575.1 Nitrososphaera sp.
TAGTCTTCTGAATAAATCCCACCTGCCAATACAAATCATCTAAGCCGATTGATTCTGTAATTCACAACAAATTTTTCGAGAACCTCTATCTCAAGATCGAGAATTCATACTTTTGATTAACTCAGAACGCCTAATCTCCTCAGTTATCGCTATTCTTGTCTCTTCAACCAATATTCTTGCAACATCGAGCTTTTTTCGCACATCCTTGATTATTTTATCAAAGTATGCAAAAGGATACAGCATCAAGTACATCTCTTCCATTATATCGAACATTTTCTTTGCATCATCTGCACGGCCCAGCCTTATCTTATCATATACGTCCCTTCTTAACTCACCAATGCAGTCCAGCATTCCAAGCAAGTATGACTCTTCTTTTACCTTAAGCGATTCTGCAGTCGGAACCTGCCTTCTTTGCAAAATTGACAAAAGCGATACCGCCTCGACGAACTCTTGCTCTGGCATCAAAAGATATCTGTAGAGATCCGCATTTGTTTTTCTACGGTATTGCTCAAGCAACTTTCTTGCCTTCTGGATCTTTTTTGCAGCTTCTTGAAGGTCATTTTTGTGGCAATCTATTATGGATTCGCTGCACAAAATCACTACCTGCCGTGTGTCTTTGATCAAAGACTCACGTTTCTCAAGGCTTGATTCCAATGACTTTGAAATTTTCTCAAGCGATCTCTTCGTCGAGTCTAACATGATGTGTTCACAAAAAACCAAGATAAGTTGTTTTCCTCTTCTTAAAACTTAATTTGGCATCCAATGTTGCACATATCATGGAAATCACAGTAAAGCAAATGTATCAAATTGAGGAAAATGGCCACCAGATGGGCTTTCCGCGCCAACTCATGATGGAAAATGCAGGCGCTTCGATGGTAAAACACATAGTTGCAAAATTTCCAGACATATCATCAAAAAAGGTGCTCGTCTTTGCAGGTCTTGGCAACAATGGTGGTGATGCATTGGTTGTAGCAAGGCACCTGGCAGGATACGGCGCCCAAGTCACCGTAATTTTGCTTGGCAATCCACAAGACATCAAGACTGTAGAATGTAGAACAAACTGGCAGATCCTCGAGAAGATGAAGTCTGTTCAGCTTGGATTTTCACCAGACGATGTATCGAACTTCCAAGTTGACATCATAGTTGACGGAATTCTTGGCACAGGAATCACCGGGGCCATCAAAGAGCCACAGGCATCGGCAATAGACCTCATCAACAAGACAAAAGCCTTCAAAATAGCAGTGGATGTACCAACAGGCCTCAACCCAGACACAGGCGAGACTGCAGACAAATATGTAAAGGCGGACATGACTGTCACTTTTCACAAAATGAAACGTGGAATTCCAAAAAGAAAGGATCTTTGCGGTACCATATTTGTAGAAAAAATAGGAATTCCGCCGGAAGCCGAGATAGGAGTGTTATGAGAGTACACCAGCTTGAAGTAGGCAACATGCAGAACTTTACCTACATCGTAGAAGACGAAGATACGAGCGAAGCAATAATCATTGATCCGTCCTGGGATCTTGACGAAATCATGCGAATTGTTGAAAAAAACAACCTCAAGATAAAATACATCGTAAACACCCACTACCATTTTGACCACACTTTGGGAAACGAGACCATCTCAAAGCAGACAGGAGCACCAATAATCCAATACAAAACATCCACCATCAAGCACGACATTGCAGTATCTGATGGAGACAAGATCCAGTTCGGCAACTCGGAGCTTACAGTCATTCACACTCCCGGACATTCAAAAGATAGTATGTGCCTTGTTGGCGACGGCAAGATCTTCTCAGGCGACACACTCTTTGTTGGTACCTGCGGCCGAGTCGACCTCCCAGGTGGCGACGCAAGGGAGCTTTACCACAGCCTCATCAACATACTGAGAAATCTTGACGATGATCTTTTGATGTATCCAGGACACAATTATGGACCTTCACCTACAGCAACACTTGGGAACCAAAAAAAGACCAACTTGGTGATGCAGCCAAGAACCGAGCAAGAATTTTTGGAGTTAATGGGACTGGCATAATTGCTCAAAGACATAGAAATATTCATAGATCAAAGTAATGGTGAAAAACTCGTAGAGTATTTGCAAAACAAGCGTTTCCTCTTCTCGCTTGTGATATCATACACGGACACCTGCACCATTCCTGGAATCACAGTAGCAGGAAAAAATTCCGCACTCCTCCAATATACTCCTCCTGCAGATGCCGAGTTTTTGAATTTTGGATATTGCAAGTGCATAAACGTAATACCTATGACGCCTGACGGCAAACCTACACCTGCATTACTCACAAAGACCGCACTCGAGTCAGCAAGCATACCAAATGTCGTCATCAACGCAGGAAGCAAAATCTCGCCAAAGCTGCCATATTTTGAGACAGGACTTGATTATGGAAAAAACATTGCAGTAGAGCCTGCAATGTCTATAGATGATGTCACACATGCAGTAGAATATGGGAGGATGCTTGGGAGGTGTCTTGGCTCAACCACCGACTGTCTTGTGATTGGTGAGAGCATTCCTGGTGGCACCACCACAGCCCAAGCAGTACTAGCATCACTTGGAATCAACGGCCGGGTCAGCAGTAGTATGCCTGATAACCCAGTGTCGCTAAAAACAGAGATAGCCTCCAAGGTGGTGCAAAGAAACACATCAAGGAATCCATTTGACGTATTGGCAAACGCAGGGGATCCGATGATTGCAACCGTTGCAGGAATAATCAGCACCGCATCTGTCCAGACCAAGGTAATTTTGGCAGGAGGCACACAAATGGCAGCAGTACTTGCAGTAGGCAAGCTCACAGGCTACAAAAAAGATAACTTGGCGATTGCGACCACCTCATACATCATAGAAGACAAAACAGCAAACCTAGTGGAGGCTGTGGATCAAATCGACCAAATTCCAGTTATTTCGACGAAGCTTGCACTAAAGGATTCTAGGATCGAGGGACTGAAGGCCTTTGCAAATGGTTTTGTAAAAGAAGGTGTGGGTGCAGGAGGTGCCTCGCTTGCAGCGATGCTAAAGGTAGGAATTGATTCGCAACAACTGCTCGAACTTACAGAAAAACAGTATGACGAAACTATTTTACAGTGACTGATTTTGCCAAGTTTCTTGGGTAATCAGGATCCGTATTCTTTTCTATTGCGGAATAATACGAGAGCAGCTGAACTGGTATTATCTCAATTAGAGGATAGAACGCCTCTTCTATTTGTGGAATCTCTATCCAGTAGTCGTAGACATCACTTGGCTTGTCTGAAATGCCAATTATCTTGGCCCCCCTTGCCTTTATTTCGCGCGCACTGGTCAGTGTCTCAGAGTAAGTAAAGTCATTTGGGTTTATGATGATGACGTACACGCTAGAGTCCATCAACGCAAGTGGTCCATGCTTTAGCTCGCCACCGGGAATCCCTTCTGCGTGAATATAGGCAAGCTCCTTTAGCTTGAGTGCAGATTCGGTTGCAATGGGGTAATGCACGGCACGTCCAAGTATGTAGATATCTTGGACGTCTTTGAGCTTCTTTGCTATTTCTTTTATTTTGCTGTGATCCGAGAGTACCTTGCTTACTGCCTGTGAGATCCTGTCGCTGTCAATCTTGATGCAACCGTCGCACAATTTTTCCGCAATCTTATATATGATGCTGAGCTGTGCAGTGAAGCTCTTGGTTGCGGCTACACCGATCTCTGGCCCACAATTCATTCCCATGACCAAAGATGACTCTTGCGCAAGAGATGATGTAAGTATGTTGACAATAGAGAGGACCTTTGCGTTTGCTTTTTTTGCAATGTTGACTGCCTCTAGGACATCTGCACTCTCACCGCTTTGCGATATGGCAATCAAAATAGAGTTTGGTTCTATTGCATCAGGGGAAAACGAAACTTCACTTGAGATGATTGGCTCTATCTTTATCTTTGCGTACTTTTGCCACAAGTATTTGGCAACAAGGGCCGCATTGTAGCTCGTACCGCTTCCTGTAATGTAGATGTTCTTTGATATCTTGATAAAGTCTGCAGCATTCGATATTGCGTCCTTGGAGTTTTCGCCTGCTTGAATTATTGTGTCTGGCTGTTCTGATATTTCTTTTAGAGTAAAGTGTGCATAATCACCTTTGTATGCATCGGCAAACTCTTTTGATACCTTGGTGACTTGGTGTTTGACCGGCCTGCCTTCAAAATCATAAATCTGAATTCCTATCTTGTCCAGCAGCACGAATTCGCCGTTATCAAGGTATATCGCATCATCTGTCTTTTCTATGAATCCTAAAACATCACTTGACAAAAAGAAGCCGTTCTTGCCAATTCCGATTATGAGCGGTTCATGAAACCTAGCGGCCGCAAGTGTGCCGCTCTCAAACATTGCAACAAAGGCATAATGGCCTTTCAGCTTTGAGACGGTAGCGAGCATGGCTTGTTTGATGTCGTGACTTTGATCAAAATTAAACTGGAGTAAATTTGCAATAACTTCACTGTCTGTCTGGCTTTTAAAGTTGTAGCCTTTTTCTTGAAGCTCTGACTTGAGCTCATTATAATTTTCTATTATGCCGTTGTGCACTATGGCAAGCTTACCTGAGCTGCTGGGGTGCGGATGTGCATTTACGTCCGTTACGTTGCCATGAGTTGCCCACCGCGTGTGGCCTATGCCAATACTGCCTGGAAGCGAGTCAAGGTGCAACAAGTCATTGACTTCGGAGACTTTGCCTACGCCTTTTTTTACCAAAATATCTTGCTGGTTCTTTGTAGCTACACCGACACTGTCGTATCCACGGTACTCCATTCTTTTTAGACCACGAACCAAAATCGGCGCCGCAGGTCCATCACCATAGTACCCTATGATAGAACACATTTGGAGTATTTTACAAAAACCGTCTATTTAGATGTGGCTCAATTTTGGGTCTCTGTTTGGGCTTGCTCTGCAGCCTGTACAGATTCAGTTTGTTGTGGTGCAGCAGGTGTGCTTACTTGGTACCTTGAAGAGAGCCGAATCGTCGGTTCTTCTTTTACATTTACAATGTATGATGGTATGGTGATGATCCTGTCTCCAATTGAAACATGGCCGTGAACTATTGCCTGCCTTGCTTGGTAAGGTGTCTTAAATGAGAATTTTCTTTGAACAATGGTCTGCAACCTTCGTGCAAGAAAGTCGTTGATGTCTAGATTTAGGACATCATCAAGCGTTGCATTTTCTTTGACTAGTCCAATTCTTACAAGTGAGTGCATTAAGATTGGCTCTTTTTGGGCCCGTTCTTCTTGTCTGAGTGCCAACAGAGATCTTGCTTGGTGCCTTACTCTTGACAACTCGGTTCTTGCCTTCCACAACTCTCTTTTATTTTTGAGGCCGTATGTGCCAAGAGTGTTGAGATCCTCCATCATAAAGTCATAGTTAAGAGGTCGCTTTGGTTTTTTCCAGACTCTGCTTGGATAGCGTGGATCTCCCATTCACTTACACCTATTTCTTTGCCTTTGCATCGCCAGCTGGCTTTGCAGCTCCACTTGCAGGTGCTGCTGGCTTTGCTGCTCCTGCAGCCGGTGCCGCCGCAGCTGGTGCTGCTCCTGCAGCCGGTGCCGCCGCTGCTCCTGCAGCCGGTGCTGCTCCAGCAGGTAATACCTTGCCTCCCTTTCTAACTCCAACCGAGGCTCCTTTACGTCCAGTGGTTCGAGTCCTTTGGCCTCTGACCTTTAATCCATAAGTGTGACGAAAACCTCTCCAACTGTTGGTGAGCTTTTCTCTTTCAATATCATTTCTTACTGTAAAAGCAACGTCAGATGTGATAAGATGCATTGTTTTCCCAGTCTCCACATCCTTTCGTCTGTTGAGTAACCAACTTGGAAAGTTCATAGATGATGGATCTTTTAACGCCTTTTCAATGTCTGCAACTTGGGATTCTGTTAGAAAACCGATGTTGCTGTTTGGATTCAATCCCAGTGCATTCACAAGAGCGTTGGCAAAGTTGTAACCTATCCCCTTTATGTGTGTGAGGCCTACAGACAGCTTTTTGTCACCCGGGATATCCTTTCCCACAATTCTAACAATGTGCCTGTAGTCTTGTACGGACAAGTATTGTGGAATCAATTCGGCCCGGATAAAAACCCTACTTCCAAATCGAGGAAGCAGAATATTTTAAGGATGTTACATGTAATAGAAGCAGTTGAGTGAGGTTCAACAACTAGTCAAAGTTGCGTACGCAACGGAACCCAAGTACACCGAGATAAAAGCTGGCCTGCCGGAGGACTATGTAGAGATCAAGACAATTAGAGATCTTTTGGAAATTCATTACAAGCCAGTCGAGGCAAAAGAACAACTCAGAAGAAACCTCATAGCCCTGATCAAATCAGGCAATATCAAATACCCAGAGATCCTGGGATATGACGACGATGTAGTTCCTGCACTTGATAGAGCTATTCTTTCATGCCACGACATATTCTTGATCGGCCAGATTGGTCAGGCAAAGACAAAGTTAGTGGAAACCATTGCGACAAACTTACTTTCACCAATACCGGTAATAGAGGGAAGCATTACAAATGACAGCCCGATGGACCTTCCAGCAGATGACCTTGCAACACTGCTTGATGGTAAAGAAGTGGAAAATCTCTCACCAAAATTCCATATAAGCCCGGAGAGTACACAAAAGATTCTTGACAACAAACTCGACACAAAGATAAACTGGGTCGATGGCCACAGCAGATTCAAGTATGTGCTTGCGACACCGGACATCTCAGTCAAGGATCTTGTGGGATACATAGACGCAATCAAGGTGGCAAAAAAGGGAGTCGAAATGTATAAGATAGATTCGTATTCACCAGGCCAACTGATGCAGGCAAAACATGGAATATTCTGCATCGATGAGCTCCCAGTACTTGATCCGAGAAAACAAGTTGCACTACTTTCGGTTTTACAGGAAGGAAGGTACACGACTGGTTCGTACCCAGTGGTATTTGAGCCAAAGACTGTTTTTTTTGCTACTGCAAATCCGATTGACTACACTCACTCTGGTAAGATAATTGAACCGCTCTATGACAGACTAAAAAGCCACATACACACCCACTACCCAAAAACAATGGAAGACGAAATGCTCATCATATTTCAGGAAGCAAAAATTGCAAATTGCTTTGTTCCAATCTTCGTGCTAAAAACACTTGCACGACTTGTACAAAATGCTCGCAACAACTCAGAAATAAACCAAGCAAAGGGAGTCAGCGTCAGGTTCGGAATACACGGACTTGAACTCCTAGTTGGGGAATCGGAAAGGATGCGCGCAATACACAACAACAGTGTGCCGGTCCCAAGACACTCAGATATGTACTGCCTCTCACAGATTGCCAAATTTGAGCTATCAGAAATAGACGACACAATTGAAAACCGACAAAAGGTGTTCTATGAGATTCTCAACAACGCCATAAAGGAGACGTCACTTGAATACATACAGGGAATACCGCAGGAGACACTTGAGTCAATCAAGCAAGAGTTTTCAGGAAAAACGTTCCAAGTTTCACAAAAAATGCTCTGGGAGAACGGACACACTTCCTACAAGAACCAATTGCAAAGCTTTGTTAACCTTGCCGCACTAATTGACTCAAAAATAGAAAAAGCAAAGTATGACCAAGCAGACTTTGAGAAGAAACTACAGTCCCACAAGATCCAAAGCAAGAATCTGCAGCTAAACGACAAGACGGCAGATGAACTAAAGGCCGCGTTCTTGGAAATAGTGCTCGATGGCCTGTATTTTGCAACACCAAAGATAATTGACAAAAAAGAAGCAGGTTATGTCGCCGCGTAACTTTACAAACTTTGTCTATCGCGCAGCCACTGAACAAAAACAGGAAGGACGAAAATCAGAAAGCTTGGACGAAAAGACGCTAGACAAGATACTAGGCGTACTCGCAAATCAGTCTATGAGGGATAAAACCCCTACACTTGAGGAACTAAAAGATGTCCTCCAAGGTAGCATTGCACAACAAAGCCAAGACACTTTAACATATATCGAGTCGTCCAAAACTCCAAAAAGCGACGATACCAAATCAATTACGAAATATCTGGTAGAACATGGATACCTCAAAGACAGCAAGAACTGGTTGACAAAAAAGGGCTTCTTTGCTGTTGGCAATTATATCCTCCGTGACATAATGAATGAGCTGAAGGCAGGAGAATTTGGCCTGCACGAAACAAAGTCGGTCGGAACAGGAACTATGATTCTCGATACCACAAAGAAATTTGAGCTTGGTGGAGATCTTAAGCTTCTCAACGTCCCTGCCACGCTAATCAACGCGATAAGCCGACTCAAAAATCAGGCAAGCTTCAAGTTCCCATTAGATGTAGATGTCGACGACTTTGAAGAGTTCGAAACGATAGAAGATGTGCGAGCCACAGTGGTCTACTGCATCGACTTGAGCTCAACTATGAAGTCATCATTGAGCAGCTCCGGCATGAGCAGAATCGAGGCAGCAAAAAGGGCGCTATGGAGCCTCTATGTTCTAAATAGAAAGTTCTTTCCAAATGACTCGATCTCAATTGTGGGTTTTGCGTCCATGGCTTCAGTAGTAAATCCATATGACATTCCGTTTCTAAAAACATACGATGCAAATGACGAGTTTCTCCACTATACAAACTACCAGGCAGCCTTTAGGTTGGCAAAAAAAATCCTGCAAAAACACTCATCAAACAACAAGCGCATTGTGATGATAACAGACGGCCAACCAAGTGCATGTTTTGTAGATAGTGAGTCACAAAAAAATTCCATACTCTCAGAAAAGCCGTACTCTAACTTTTATGTACCAAATCCTTCATTGGTCTCCAAAATAAATGAGGAACGGAACATGAAAATAGATCAGACAAAAGGAAGCATGGTCTACCTCTGCTACAGGTACAAAAAAGTCGACCCCAAAGTAGACGAACGAACAATTACAGAGGCAAAAAAATGCCTGCGCGAAAACATACACATAGATTCCATCGTGGTAAGCGAAGAATCAGAGCTTTTAGAATATGTGCAACAAATGGAAAAACAATTGCAGGGAAGAACATACCACATAAATCAAAACAATATGGACAAAGTCCTCGTGATCGATTACCTCTACAACACCAAGAAATTATTAAATTCTAGGTTCTGTTAGGTTGTCGAGACATGTTCAAACAAATCCGACAACCAACTTTCATCGGAGAATTAGTGGCTGGAAAAAACCCACGTTCCACTTAATAACCACAATCAAGTTAACAAAACCATGGAAGATAAGACCAAAATAGCTGAGAACTTATTTGATCCTGAGATTTCCCAAATAATGGCCGAACTTGAGGATGGTCCAAAAGAGTCAGCGTATCTTGAAGAAAAACTCGGGGTTACTCAAGACCAGATAAAAACCAGACTCGCCTACCTGATCGAAACTGGCTTTGTCACAGTCACAGACTCGCCAATTACGTACGGAGTAAATCACGACAAACTTGCAAAATTCATGGAAAACGATGAAAACTACAAAGGAGTAGTGGATGGACTCACAGAGCTTGACAGCTACCTAAATTGACCTCTTCCTACTAACTATCATGTACAACAGCGCAATACCGAGTCCAGCAAAGCCGGATATTATGATGCCTTGACCAAGAACATTTAACAAAAGAACAGACTTTTGCGGCATATGTGTAATTCCAATGATTACGGAGGAAGCGGCACCAGAGTTTTCCACGACCAATCTATAACCTCCCTTACTTTCTATTTGAAAGGTAGACTCTGTTGACTTTTGCTTGATTTCTTTTGACGCAATTTGGGTTCCTGTAGGATCAAAGACCGTTGCATGCAAGCTGCCCTGCTCAAAATCTTCTGCCTGTATAACAAAGACGCCGGTGTCTGCTATGGATGGGTCAAGATCCTTTGTTACCTCCAACGAAGAGCCTGCTGCTATCTGCCCCTCAGTTATTGCCATGTCTTGTGTGGTAAGCTTGGAGCCGTAAAACGAGATGACCATGCCAGCAGCAACGAGTGCGCCACCGATGAACAAAATGAGATGGGATCTCTTCATCACAGATCCAAAATATTGCC
>JBDUUJ010000089.1:0-4110 GCA_039938575.1 Nitrososphaera sp.
CTTGATTTCTTGTATGTTTTTTCTAACAGTGATGGACAGTGTGGTTGGCGTGATAACAAAGGATCTTGGCTGCAGTGTCTTGTCTGAGAGGATTTTTACAACATAATCATTTAGTAAAATGTTTGCAAATTCTCTGTTTGATACAGGAAAAGATAACAGCATGCCGTTGATTTTGAATCCATGCCATGACACAAGGTATGGCTTTCTGATGTATGGTGATTTTGCCTTTCTGCCTTTTTTGATGTCTTTTTTTAGTTGTGCCAGTCTGCCAGCAGCTTGTACTATGGCAGGGAGTTTGTAGTATGATTGGATTTGATAGTCTTTTAGGGTATGGTATGAGAGCAGTGACAGTTTCTTTATACTGGAGCAGTTGTTCTCAAGGCCGATTCTGATACAATGGTTTACCATGTCTTTGAAGGTCTCCATCATTTTTAGCTGTTCTGTGTTTGGTGTGAATTTTTGTTTGATGGGTTTGAGTGGCAAATTGTGTTATGGGTATTGAGTGTGACTATTTAATATTTTATCAGTCGAATATGACGCAGAACTATAAATTTCAAGCTATGCAAGCTCTTTTACCTTCTTTATATTACCAAAATCATCCCTTGTGTTGTCAATAGGCGTCTCCAAGATTATGGGTATGTTCTTTTTATTTGCAAGTCTGATTACAGCTCTCATACCCGCTTCGCCAATCTTGCCCAAGCCTATATGCTCATGCCTATCTAAGTTGGAGCCAATTTCGCCTTTTGAATCGTTAAGATGTAGTATCTTTAGATGTTCAAATCCAACAGTTTCTTCAAATTTTTTAAAAGTTTCAGCTACGTCTTTTTCCGTTCTTAGATCATACCCATACGCAAACGCATGACACGTATCAAAACAGACGCCGAACCGGTTTTTTGGCTTCAATTGCGAAAAGATCTCAGCCCACTGTGCAAAATCAGAACCAACAGAGTTTTTCTGGCCGGCTGTATTCTCAAGCAAAATCACAACATCATTTTTCACAGATGCAGCTTTTGTAAAGGCGTTTACAAGCTGCTTTATCCCTTTTTGTTCACCCTCCCCCATGTGGCTTCCCAAGTGAGCTACAAGATATGGTATGCCTAGCTGACCACACCTTTCGACTTCCTTGATTAACACTCCTACAGATTTAGACCAGGTTGCAGCGTTTGGCGATGCAAGATTTGGCAAATATGGCATGTGAGCAACCGTTGCAAGCCTGTCTATTTTGCTTGATGCAAGTCTTTGTTTGAACTCGTCTGAGTCCTTTTTTGGGATCTCTTTTGCAGTCCACATACGTGGGCTGCGCGTAAAGATCTGAAACGCCGTGCATTGGCGCTCAAGTGCGTTGTCCACTGCAGCTGCCAGAGATCCTGATATTGATACGTGGAGGCCTACACGCATATTTGTCCGTTGCATCCAGATAATTTAAACCACTTCCAATCTAAGCCAAATTTTTAATGTGAAAGAATATGATTACTTGTGTGAAGCTGGGAACCGAAGAAATAGCCAAGTATCCTTTCCTGACTGAAGCGGGAAACTATCTGCGAGAAAAAGGATTCACGCTTGAGCAGTTTGACAAAGACGAAGATCTTAAACCCATTCTGAATCTGGCAATTTCGCGCATCAAGACTGCCGCCGACGGCAAGATCTTCAATTCCGACTTTAGCATAAAGACACTGGATATCGAAGTATTCTCCTTTCTTGTCGCAGTCATTCTTCTAAGACAGAGCGGCATGTCAGCTCTGACAAGGAGGTTTTCCCTTGCAGAAGCACGCCGTGCAGAAAAATTTCTTGAAAAAGATCTTCAAAGTGACAAGTCAAACGAGCAGCTTGCAATTAAAATAATCAGAGATCTATTTGCAATGGAGATCCAAAAATCAGATGACTATTTTGTCATTCCGGTTCCTGACTATCTAAAACACTCCACACATTTCCACGAGCAAGAATGGAAGCTTGTCAACAGACTGGTAGATGGTGGAAACGTCTTTCTGTCAGCACATGAAACCGTCAGGCTGATAAGAAAGGAACTTGACAACTATATCTACTCAAAGATCCAATCAGCAAATACACAAAAACTGCCTGACTCGTTCAAAAAACCTGTTGAGGAACTTATGACTCTTGCAAAAAAATTCACAGTCCAGTTTGTACAGACAACGGAGTATCCGCCATGCATCAAACATGCAATCGAGGTTCTAAACAAAGGCGAAAATCTGCCACACTCTGGACGATTCATGCTTGCCACCTATCTTCTAAACAAAGGCCAAACAATCGAGGAAATTGCGCCGCTTTTCAAAAATGCACCAGATTACAACGAAAAGATAACACTATACCAACTAAAACACTTGGCAGGAAATTTCGGAAGCGGCACCAAGTATGCATGTCCGTCATGTGAGAAGCTAAAAAGTGAAAACCTTTGTTTTGCCATACCGGAATGCGCAGGCATCATCAATCCACTACAGTTTGGAAGGAAAGGTCCACAGTAGGATTGGGGATGATTTCATATGGGAGAACCGAAGGAAAAAAATAACCAATGCTTGACAAAGACGCAAAATTCTTAGAAGAGGTCTTTAAAAAATACTACTTTGAACACTTTGATCTAATCCACACACCCAAGAATCCAGAGATGCGAGAATTTGGATACCAAAAATTCAATGGTGGCATGAACAGACACATCACACTCAAATCAGACAAAGAACTCCACCTCCTTTTGATGACGCAAGTGCCATCAGACGTATATTGCTCAAACGCTCGTTACTCTTTTCCGAACCTGCCTATGGCAGAAAAAGACTGGCAGGACGCAGAGCTGATTTTTGACATTGATGCCAAGGATCTCAATTTACCTTGCAGAGTAAACCACACATGCAAAAAATGCACAAACTGCGCAAATGTATTTGCAAACTCAGACAAATGCCCGCTCTGTAATGCAGTAAAATTTGAAACCACATCAGTACTTTGCAACGAGTGCATCTTGGCTGCAAAAAATGAGGTAAAGAAACTGCTCAATGTGCTTACTTTGGATTTTGGAATAAAAAAAGAAAACATCTCTGTATTCTTTTCAGGCAACGAGGGATTCCACATCTATGCGTCAAACACCAACTACGAAAAACTAGACTCCAAACAAAGGGCCGAGCTTGTGGACTATGTGATGCTCAGGGGAGCTCTGCCGGAAACCTTTGGCGCCAAATACAACTTTGAAAAATCCCAGTTTGCAGATATCGACGATAAGGGCTGGCCTGGCCGCGTCTCAAAATATCTCTTTGGTTCCAAGTCAAACAAACCCAAAGTCTCAAAACAGCTTATTTCGGAAGGATATACGGCCTTCAAAAAACGACTGGAAGACGCTCAAAGGGAGATCGGTGTCAAAGTGGATCCAAATGTGACAATCGACGTCCACAGAATCTTCAGGCTTGGAGGAACACTGAACAGCAAAAGCGGTCTAACCAAGATATTATGTCAAGATATAACAAAATTCAACCCAGCTACCGATGCATGTTATGTAGATGACGACAAAGTCACTGTGACGGCAAACTGTCCTGTGGAATTCAGATTAAAGCACAAAAAATTCGGACCGTACAAAAACGAGCAGCTCACTGTGCCAAAATACGCAGCAGTTTACATGATCTGCAAAGGATATGCCACACTTGCATAGCAAAACCATCATAAGACATTAATTTATTGGAATGAGGTGAGAAGATCACCGGACTTGATGAATCGCCAACTCACATATTGAAGATTCTTTTGCGGTACTTGATACCACACAAAAATAATAGGTGATATTGCATGGAGCTGAACTTGATTGTCTTTTCCCCATAGCTTTTTTTAATGCATGATCCAAGTTAAATCCGTGCACACCAAGACATACAAATTCAGATTGTACCCTGATCACGGCCAGTACAAAAAACTGCATCAAACCCTTGACGCATGCAGATTTGTCTACAACAAAATGGTTGAAAAGATACGAAAAGAAGGGTTCCAGTCAAGAAACGACCTTGACTATTTTCTAGCAGAGCTAAAAGAATCAGAGCCGTGGCTATACCAGTACCACCCCAAAATGCTCCAGATGGTATCGACACAGCTTGAGGGGTCACAAAAATCACTAATCAAATCACACAC